>SMYC01000109.1 GCA_004356105.1 Acidobacteriota bacterium
AGCGAGCTTCCAGTTGGTGCGGTCACGGCTTTGATTGGCGGACCACTATTTCTTTTGCTGTTGAGTCGTCGCCGACGTTATGCGGCGATTTAGAGTGGAGTAAGTGAAGATGTCTATCGCAACGAAAACAGGTGACAAAGGCCACACGAGTCTCGTCGGTGGAAGTCGGGTCTCGAAAGGGGACATGAGAGTCGAAGCCTACGGGACGCTCGACGAACTTGGCTCGGCCATGGGTTTTGCGCGGTCGATCTGCCGTCACGAGAAAGTAGCGGAGGCCACGAAGCAGATCCAGAAGGAGCTTTTCACCGTGAGCGCGTCGCTTGCGAGCCCGGAGGACGACAAGAAGACGAATCGCGTGACGGAGGCCATGGTCGATGCGCTGACCCGCCAGGTCGAGGAGATCGAGGCCGTCGAAGGCATTGTCGGCGATTGGGTGCTTCCGGGAGAAGACACTGTCTCGGCTGCCTATGACGTGGCGCGCACGGTGTGCCGGCGTGCGGAGCGGGTTGCCGTTCGGCTGGGAGACGAGGGTGGCGACGTCGATGCGCTCGCGATCACGTACATCAACCGGCTCTCGGATCTGCTTTGGCTTTTCGGACGCCTCGTCGAGAAAGAGAAAGGGATCGACGCGAAGCTTCGTGAGGGGAAAGGCTCGAGTTGGGCTAAAGCGTGGTAGTGCCTCCTGACGGAGACTTTGCGGAGAGGGCACGGGCACGCCAGGGGAAGCTCACGAAGCCTCCGGGAAGCCTCGGCCGGCTCGAAGAGATCGCGGTCCGCCTCGCGGCGATCCAGCGAACCGACACGCCGAAGACGCGGCCGCGCGCGATCGTTCTTTTCGCGGGCGACCACGGCGTGACCGAAGAGGGGGTTAGTCCCTATCCTTCTGAAGTCACGGGACAGATGATTGCGAACTTCCACGCGGGAGGCGCGGCCATCAACGCTCTTTCGCGGGTAGCCGACGCGGAGCTTTCCGTCGTGGATGTTGGGACACTCTCGAACCCCGCCGTTCGGTGCGGAACACGCAATTTCGTCCGCGAGCCCGCCATGACCGAAGAGGAGATGGACGCGGCGATTGAGGTTGGCAGGAGCGAAGTGCGTCGGCTCGAAGGAGTACGAATCTTGGGGCTCGGAGAGATGGGCATCGGTAACACGACTGCGGCGAGTGCGATGACGGCCGCCCTCACCGGTCGTTCCGTCGCGGCCGTTACCGGGCGCGGCACGGGGGTGGACGGGCCCGGGCTTCTCCGTAAGGTGGACGTCATCGAGCGAGCACTCGCGCTTCACAGCCCGAAGACACCGCGCGCCATCCTCGCTTCGGTGGGCGGTCTCGAGATCGCGGCGCTCGTGGGCGTTTGTCTCGAGGCCGCGGAGGGCGGCGTTGCCATCCTCGTCGACGGTTTCATCACCACCGCTGCCTTTGCGGTCGCGTGGAAGCTCGAGCCCGCGGTCAAGGACTACGCCTTTTTCTCTCACGTCTCCGTCGAGCCCGGCCACGAGGCGCTGCATCAACTGATGGACGTCCGACCGCTTCTCGACCTCGAGCTTCGGCTCGGGGAAGGCACGGGCGCCGCACTGGCGATCCCCATTCTGGACGCTGCTGTCGCGGCGCATAACGAGATGGCGACGTTCGAGAGCGCGAGCGTTTCCGACAAAGCGCGCTGACATGAAGACTCGATTTCTCGCCGCCTTTGCGTTTCTCACACGAGTGCCGATCCGCCGGCCGTTCACGATTGAAGATGTCGGGCGCGCGGCGATATTCTTTCCGCTTGTGGGTGCTTCGATCGGGGCGGCTCAGTTCGGCTTGTGGACGCTTCTCGATACGACGCTGCCGCCGCTTCTTCTTGCGGTCCTTGTCGTGTCCCTCTCCGCCTGGGTGACGCGAGGACTTCACTTGGACGGCCTTGCGGACTTCGTCGACGGGCTTGGCGGTGGCCGTACGCGCGTAGATGTGCTGCGCATCATGCGGGATTCCTGCATCGGAGCCTTCGGGGCTATCGCGCTCGTTCTCGTTCTGTTCACGAAAGTTGCGGCGATCGAGACGGTCGTTGTCTGGCAAGCGCTCGTCCTCGCGCCGGTATTCAGTCGGTGGAGCATCGTTTTATTGGGTTTCGTGCTGCCCTACGCGCGGGAGACGGCCGCTCCGTCGTCGCACTTTGGCAAGCGTGAGCTCCTCGGCGCGTCGGTGATGCTGGTCGCGGCGTGTTTTCTGGCGCCCCG
Organism: Acidobacteriota bacterium; assembly: GCA_004356105.1. Taxonomy (GTDB): domain Bacteria; phylum Acidobacteriota; class Vicinamibacteria; order Marinacidobacterales; family SMYC01; genus SMYC01. The sequence continues at coordinate 2,218 of SMYC01000109.1, forward strand.
ACTCGCGGCGTCGATGGGCGCGAGCGTTTTGGTCGTGAGCTTGCTCGTGGGTGCGATTGCGCGCCGCCGTATCGGAGGGGTTACCGGCGATGTGATGGGTGCCAATCTCGAGCTTGCGGAAACCGCCGCGCTCCTGGTCGCCGTGTGATCGCGAGCTGGAACCGACCGGACGGCGTATCGCTGCGGCTGCTGCTCATCCGCCACGGTGAGCCAGAAGCGTCCGCGCGCGGGCGTTGCTACGGAAAACTCGACGTGGGGCTATCCGCAAATGGCCACGCTCAGATGGCGCGGCTCGGCGAAGCTCTCGAGTCCGCCTCGATCGACGCTTTCTACGCGAGCCCGAGGCGCCGCGCGCTCGAAAGCGTGGAGAGACTCGGGGGGAAGCCTATCGTCGAACCGCGACTGGCAGAGATCAATTTCGGGGAGCTCGAGGGTCTGACCTACGACGAAGCCGCCGAGCGCTATCCTCGAATATACGAGGAATGGATGCGGGCGCCAACCGAGGTACACTTTCCCGGGGGCGAGAGTTTCACAGATATGAGGCAACGGGTGCTGGAGGTGGTTTCGGAGATTCGTGAGGCCCGGAAGGAGCAAACGGTGGCGATCGTTTCGCATGGCGGCGTCAACCGCATCGTGCTCGCGAAGGCTCTTGGAATCGAATCGCGCGCGATTTTTCGGATGGAACAATCCTACGCGGGCATGAGCGTCATTGACGAATATGACGAGTATGAGCTCGGTGGCGACTGTATCGTGCGGGTCCTGAACGCTCAATGCTGACCTTGATCCTCGGCGGCGCGCGAAGCGGCAAGAGCCGCTACGCGCAAACCCTCGTAGGCGATGCGCCTCTTGTTGTTTACATCGCCACGGCGTCGGCCGGCGACGATCCTGAAATGAAGCGCCGCATCGCGCGTCACCGAGCCGAGCGGCCGTCGCACTTTCGAACCATAGAGGCTCCGGTAGCACTCGTCGAAGCTGTCGAAGCGGTGAAGGACGGGGTCATCCTCGTAGACTGCATGACCCTCTGGCTATCCAATCTTTGCTATCGCCACCGCGCGCTTCGCCAGGAAGCTCGCGAATCTCGAATTCTTGGTGCGGTGTCGGCGTTCATCAAGGCCGCGCGCGAGCGCACGGGCGAGGTCATTGTGGTAAGCAACGAGGTCGGTGAGGGTGTGGTCCCGGACTCCGCTATTGCGCGGGATTTTCGAGACCTGCAAGGCCTTGCCAATCAAGCGGTGGCCCGAGAAGCGGACCGAGTCGTCGTGATGGTGGCCGGGATCCCACGCGCGGTGAAAGGCTAGTAGCTAGTCGTCCCCGAGTAGCTTCTCGATCCCCTCCGGGTCGATCTCGATCTCGTTGGTGATCGGCGCTTTGGGGCCCTTCGCGGTCTCGAGCGGCGGCTCGGCGGCGAAGGATTCCATGAAGCCGGCTTCGAGTGGAGCGGCCTCGACGTCAGACAAAGGTTCGTTCGTCTCGCCGAGCCCTACGATCGGTGCGCGTATGGCTGGGTTCGTTACCGCCTCGGCCGGCGTGGGCGCGCTCGCGGCCACAGGGTCTGTCGCGAGCGCTTCGAATCCTGATGGAGCGGCGTTGGGCGCGGGCGCTGGAGTGCCGCCTTCCAGGATCGTCTCCATGAGCTCACCGGTCGATGGCGGCGGAGCTGGCGGCTCGACAACGAGCTGAGTCTGGTCAGACGGTGGCGGAGCTGGTGGCTCGACAACGAGCTGAGTCTGGTCAGACGGTGGCGGAGCTGGTGGCTCGACAACGAGCTGCGTCTGGTCAGACGGTGGCGGAGCTGGTGGCTCGACAACGAGCTGCGTCTGGTCAGACGGTGGCGGAGCTGGCGGCTCGACTGCGAGCTGAGTCTGGTCAGACGGCGGCGGAACTGGTGGCTCGACAACGAGCTGAGTCTGGTCAGGCTGTGGCGGAGCTGGTGGCTCGACTGCGAGCTGAGTCTGGTCAGACGGCGGCGGAGCTGGTGGCTCGACAACGAGCTGCGTCTGGTCAGACGGTGGCGGAGCTGGTGGCTCGACTGCGAGCTGCGTCTGGTCAGGCTGTGGCGTCGAGGGCGGCAGCTCGATCGCGACCTGCGTCTGCGCGACCTTCTTCGCCTGGGCTTGGGCCGGGCTGTCTTGCTCGATCTCGAGCTCCGTCGCGCGAACCGTAGCTTCCGCTTTGCTCTGGAGGGACGTGCGCCTCTCGACGAGCCGCTCCGGCGCCGAACCGTCCGCTTCGACGGGAACGGAAGCCGGTGGTGGCCCTGCACCCGCGGTTACGGTGATGACGGCTTCAGGGGGCGGCGGTGTAACAGCGATTGCAGTGACGACCGCTTCAGGAGACGGTGGGGTAACAGCGATTGCAGTGACGACCGCTTCAGGAGACGGTGGGGTAACAGCGATTGCAGTGACGACCGCCTCCGGAGGCGGGGTCGTCGCTACGGCGGGGGTAGCGCTCTTGGTCACCGATCGCTCGGTCACGTCGACGTTTTCGATCCAATCCAGACTGCGGAAGGCCCAGAGGTAGCGGCACGCTTCGAAATCGGGGAGGGTCGCGCGCGTGCAAATCTCTTCGAGCGACACGGGTTGTTCCATCATGTCGAGGAGCTCGCGCACGCGCGCGTCGAGCTTCATGCGGCTCCACTCGACGGCCTTGGTGTCGGATCGGCGGTAGACCGAGTCGAGGTTTCCGACGCCCTTCGATATCCGTCTCCAGCTCTCTACGTAGCGGACGCCTTCGAGGATGATCCGCGCCACCGGGAGGTCGAGCGTCACGGATTGAGACGGCGGAAGCTCTTGCTCCTTGAAGGTGTACCAGGTTTCCGTTCGACGGAACAGTCCGAGAAGGATCCCTCTTACCTGGCCGACCACCGCGGGGATGAGATCTTGTGACGCAAGGATCTTCTCTTCGACGAGGATCTTGCCAAAGCTCTTGCCGGGCCGTACTTTTTTCGCGACCCGCGTGTAGTCCATTAGAGAAATTTTGCCGGTGCGCAGCAGAAATTGTCCGAGACCGTCATCCTGCGACGAAGACTCCGCAAAGACGATCTTCCCGTTCTTGAAGTGGAGGGTCTTGTCACTCTCGGGATTCGAGAACTGCAGAATCCCGGTCTTGTTGGAGCGGCCGATGAACAAAAGAAGGTCGGGTAGGTCGTGCTCGTCGTTCCAGCAGTTGAGTACTCCCTCGAAAGGGATCTGCGCACCTTGGGGCATGGATGTTCTCGCTCAAACAGCTCGAATGGTTACGGTTTGGGTTGTATCTATTCATTATACGGTACCGAAATGCGGCCGGGAAGCGCTGTAACCGCTTGCCTTCAAGCGGTTTATCTCTAGGAGATGCCCAGAATCTCGTTGAGATTCATCGGCAGGCGAATGGTGAAGCGGGTAACGTCACCGAGCGTGCTTTCCGCGGTAATCGTGCCGTGGTGATCTTGAATGATCTGGTAGCAGATGGACAGGCCCAACCCGGTCCCGACGCCAACGCCTTTCGTGGTGAATCCCGGGTCGAAGACTTTGGTGAGGTTTTCGGGGGCGATGCCGGCGCCGTCGTCTTGGATCATGATGGTGACCCGGTCGTCTTCGACAGCCGTTCGGATCGTAATGGTGCCGTCTTCGGCAATAGCCTGGCGCGCGTTGTTCAAAAGATTCAAGAAAACTTGATTCAGCCGGCTCGGATAAACCGAGATCTCGGGGAGCTCGCCGTAATCCTTTACGATCTCGATGTGGTGTTTGATCTGATGATAGATGAGCGTCAGCGTGTCCTCGAGCCCCTCGTGGATGTCTACGCTCTTGAGCTCGGCCTCGTCGAGGCGGGCGAAGCTCCGCAGGCGCCGGACGATCTCCCCCACGCGCGTGGCGCCGGAGCTGATGACTTGATTCGCGTCGTTGATGACGCCAAAAATCTTTGTGAGCTTCTTGTCGTTTGCGAACAGCTCGGGGTCGATCGTTTCGAGATGTTCTTTCAATTTCTTGATCCCTCGCACGAGCGTGTCGTGCATGCTCGTCATCGCGCCGACGGGCGTGTTGATCTCGTGCGCAATGCCGGCTACCAGGCTTCCGAGAGAGGCCATCTTCGCCGACTGAACGAGCTGCCCTTGCATTTCGCGCAGCTCCTGGTTGGCCTCCGCGAGCTCGCTCATCGCGCGCTTGATCTCGGTGATGTCGCGGCCCATCGTGACATAGAGAGCGAGCTCGCCCTTGGCGTCATGAATGGGAAAGATAGAGATATCGATGGGGATGCTTTCGCCGTCTTTTGTGACGCCGGTCGCTTCGCCGCGATAGTGTCCAGTATTGGCCATCGCTTCTTTGATGTTCGAGATATCGCCTGGCGCGAGGAAGTCGAACATCGATTTGTCAGCCACGTCCTCGTCGGTCCAACCCGTGCGTTGCTCATGCGCGGGGTTGCGCTCGATGATGTGCCCCTTCTTGTCGACGATGGTGATGACATCGACCGAGTGCCAGAAGACCTCGCGGTAGATTCGGAGCTTCTCCTCCATCTCTTTCCGGCGTGTGATGTCCAGAAAGCCTCCGAGCACGACCTCCTCGCCGCCGATCTCTGTCTCCGCGAGTGAGAAGACCATCCACCTGAAGCTCCCGTCGGCGCGACGGACTTGTACTTCGAGGTCTTTGACGAACCCGTCTTTCTCGAGGCGCGCGATGACTTCGTCGCGCTCTCCCGCGTTGTAGTAGAAGTCGGTCGACGAGCGCCCCTTGATCTCTTCGGGTGGTATGCCGAGGACGTCCGCAAGATGGTGGTTCGCATAGAGAATCTTACCGTCCGATTTCCGGGTGATGATGTAAGGAACGGGCGCTGACTCGACGAGACGGGTGAGCTGCTCTTCAGCTTCGCGCTGCCAGCGCCGCAGCTTTGCGAATTCGAGAGCTTGGTGGATAGTGATCTCCATCTCGCTCACGCTGACCGGCTTGACGAGAAACCGTTGCGCTCCCTGCATGACCGCTTTTACGGCAAGCGGAACGGAAGGATGTGCCGTCAGAAGAACGAACGGCAGATCGGGATCCAGTCTTTGAACGTGCTCGAGAACGGCGAGCCCGTCCATCTCTGGCATGTTGAGATCGCAGAGGACGAGCGAAGGTTTGTCAGAGGCGAGAAGCTCGAGACCTTCCTTACCGGAGGATGCAGTAACGACAGCGAAGCCTCTTTCCCCGAGGCTCGCGGCCATATTCTGTCGTTGCTCTAGGTCGTCTTCGATATAGAGCAGCTTTACGTCGGCCATCGCGCGATGGGCGTTCGTGAATGTCGGCTAGAGGCCCTTTTCAGCGATGTAGTGGATCAGATCTTTGACGCGGCAGGAGAAGGCCCACTCGTTGTCGTACCACGCCAGCACTTTGACGGCGTTGTTCGAGACGACCTTCGTGAACGGCGCGTCGACAATGGAGGAGTTCGGGTTTCCGCGGAAATCGGCCGAGACGAGAGGCGCCTCCGAATATGCGAGAATGCCCTTTAGTTTTCCATTGGCGGCGCTTTTCAGAGCGTCGTTGACGTCCGCCACCGAGACGTCCCTCTCCAAGACGGCGGTCAGGTCGGTGAGCGATACGTTCGGCGTCGGTACTCGAACGGAGATGCCGTCGAGCCGGCCTTTGAGCTCCGGCAGCACGGTTGTGACGGCGACAGCAGCGCCGGTGCTCGTCGGGATCATCGAGAGCGCGGCGGCCCGAGCGCGGCGCAGATCCTTGTGAGGAAGGTCGAGGAGCTTCTGGTCGTTCGTGTAGGAGTGGATCGTCGTCATGATTCCTTTGGCGAGGCCAAAGGAATCGTTTAGGACCATCACGAGCGGCGCGAGGCAGTTCGTCGTGCACGACGCGTTCGAGATGACGTGATGCTGCGACGGGTCGTATTTCTCATGGTTGACGCCCATGACGACGGTGAAGTCTTCATTCTTGGCCGGCGCCGAGATGATGACCTTCTTCGCGCCGGCGGCGAGGTGTTTCGAAGCGTCTTCGCGCTTGGTGAAAAGCCCGGTAGACTCGACGACGATGTCCACGCCGAGGTCCTTCCACGGGAGGTTTGCCGGATCGCGTTCCTTGAGGACTTTGAAGCTCTTGCCGGCCGCGGTGATGGTGTCGCCATCAGCACTCACGTCTTGTTCGAGATTGCCGAGAACGGAGTCGTATTTGAGGAGATGCGCGAGGGTTGCCGCGTCCGTGATGTCGTTGGCGGCGACGATGTCGATCTCGCTGTCACCCAATGCCGCGCGAAAAACGTTCCGCCCGATCCGGCCGAACCCGTTGATGCCTACCTTGATTGCCATTCCATTGCTCTCCTAGATTTCGAGAAGTGCCGGGTCTGCGCGCCCTGCTACGCTTATCGGGAGACCCGCGGCGAGTGAGCGAGAGTATAGGTCGCGACCCGCAAAGCTGTCAACGCGTGCCGTAACTTGCTTGTTTTCAGTCGATTCCATATAGTCCTCTCCGACCTTTGATGTATCATCTTTATAGCGTCCTTTTCTCGGGGCTCCTCGTGTTTGGCTTCCCGTATCTGCTCTATCGGAGCCTTCGCGAGAAAGGCTACGCACGAAGTCTCCGCGAGCGCTTTGGACTCACAGAGCTCGTGGCCCCGAATGCGCCTTCGATCTGGGTCCACGCGGTCTCGGTTGGCGAGGTGCTGGCGGTCGCGACCCTGCTGCCGTCGCTAAAAAAAGCCTTTCCCGACACACCCGTCGTCGTCTCGGTCATCACGGTCACCGGGCGGCAAGTCGCCGCCGACAAGCTCGCGGGGGTGGACGCCGTTTTCTACTGCCCGTTCGACTTCGCGTTTCTCGTGCGCCGTGTCGTCGCCCGGATGCGCCCGCTTGCCCTCGTCGTCATGGAGACCGAGCTATGGCCGCACTTGCTCCGCGAGTGCCACCGCGCGGGGGCGGTCACGATGATCGCGAATGGCCGCATCTCCGACGGGTCCTTCCCACGCTACGAGGCCATCGCCGGCGTCATGAAGCACTATCTCGAGCAGGTGGACATGTTCTGCATGCAGGACGAGCTCTATGCCGAACGCATCGCAATACTCGGCGCCCCTGCCAGCAAGATCAAACGGACGGGAAGCTTGAAGTTCGACGCGCTACCCCAAGCGTCGTCGCACGACGGTCGCGTTCTTCCCGATGGGAGGCGGATTCTCGTGGGAGGGAGCACGCTCGCCGGTGAGGAGGAGGCGCTCCTGTCTATTTTCGAATCCCTCCGAAAGGACTATCCCGATCTCTTCCTTGTGATCGCGCCGCGTCATGCTCCGCGTTTCGACGACGTTTACGAGCTCGCTCGTGGCCGTGATCTGCGTATCGCTCGCCGCTCAACGCCGGACGCCATGCCGGCCGATACCGACGTGCTGATTCTCGATACACTCGGAGAGCTCGCGTCACTCTACCGAGAAGCTGACTATGTTTTTGTCGGGGGGAGTCTCGCCAACGAGGGCGGTCATAACATCATCGAGCCCGCATCCGAGGGCAAGCCAGTCTTGTTCGGACCACATATGCAAAACTTCGCCGACATCGCGCGCTCGTTTCTAGAAGCGGAAGCCGTTCTCCAGGTCGAAGATGCCGCAGCGCTCGAGGCCGCGTTGCGAGACTTGATCGAAAGCCCGGATAGAGCGCGCATCCTCGGTGAGCGCGCGCGGCGTGTCGTCGAAGAGCAACGCGGCGCTTCCGAGCGCACGGTCAACGTTTTGAAAGAGCTCTTTGCATGAAAGCCTTAGCACCGCTCTCTTGGATTTATCGCGCGGCGGTGTCTGTCCGTAACCGCTATTATGATCGCGTCGAGCCAAAGAAGCTCGGTGTTCCTGTCGTGAGCGTTGGCAACCTCACGGTGGGCGGGAGTGGCAAGACGCCGTTCGTGGAAGTGGTCTCACGCCACTTCCTGTCGCGAAAGATTCCCGTTGCCGTGCTTTCTCGAGGCTATGGACGGGAGGGGAGTGCGCCTTTCGTTCTGGTCTCGGATGGACAAAAGGTGCTCGCCAGCGCGCGGGATGGCGGCGACGAGCCGGTCGAGCTCGCGCGCAAGGTCGAGGGTCTCGTGGTGGCGGTCGGTGCTGACCGCTACCAAGCGGGACGTACTTTGCTCGAGAGACTTGGGCCACATGTTCTCGTGCTCGATGACGGGTTCCAACACCGGCGGCTGTACCGCGATCTGGATATCGTGTGTTTCGATTGCGGTGACCCGAAACTGCGTCTATTACCCGCGGGTCGTTTGCGCGAGCCTGTGGCGAGCTTGTCGCGAGCAGATGCGATCGTGCTCACCGGTTACCGTGAGGGCTGCCGCCCTCCCGCACGCTTCGACAAGCCGGTTTTGCGCTCTATCACTCGGGTGGTCGGGTTTTCCCGGCTCGACGGCGAGGAGCGGCTGAGCGCCGATGCTTTTCGCGGCAAACCGGTGGCGCTGGCGGTTGGCATCGCGAGGCCAGAGAGAGCTCGAGAGAGTCTCGACGCCGACGTCGTTTTGTTCGAGACCCGTCGAGACCACCATCGGTGGAACGCGTCGGAGCTCGAAACGATCGCGGCGGGTGCGAGCGACCATGGCGCCCAGGCGCTTTTGGTGACGGGAAAAGACGCCGTGAAGCTAGAAGGAGGCACGGCCTTAGCACTCCCGATCTATCGCATCGACATCGAGAGTGAAATCTTGGACGCCTCCGCGCTGGGTGCCCTGTTGGACGGTGTGCCCTCGTTGACCACGCTGGCGGTGCTGGGTTGAGGACGGCGTTTCGAGGTAAAATGCGTGGTTTGGTTTTCGTATGAAGCACCGTTTCGAGTACTTACTGGCCCGCGCGCTCTGTGTGGTGATGCGTTTCCTGCCGCGCCGGGCGAAGCTTGCGTGTGGAAGCGCGGCGGGGGGTCTTGTCTTCATGCTCGATGGGAGGCACCGCAAATCGACGATCAGCCATGTCGATTTAGCCTTCGGAAGCGAGAAAAGCGACCGCGAGAAGTGGGAAATCGCCCGCGGCGCCTACCGGCATTTCGGATCGATGCTCTTCGAGCTCATCTCGCTTGGCCAACCGAGTCCTGCGCAAATGGAGCGGCTCGTCGAGCTCGAAGGCGTCGAGAGGTTCGAGCGCGCCCGGGCGCCAGGCAAAGGCGTCATCCTTGCGACCGGCCATTTCGGGAATTGGGAGCTGCATGGTATCGCGCATGGTTTCAAGCTCGGCAGGCTCAACGTTTTGGCGCGTATCCAGAGCAATCGGTTTCTCAACCAATGGCTCGAGAACGTGCGCGGGATATCGGGGAATACGGTTGTCTACAAGGAGGGAGCGCTCAGCGAATTGCGGCGGCTTCTGAGACGCGGTGAGACGATAGCGCTCGTCATCGATCAAAACGTGCGTCTCGAAGATGCGGTCTTCATTGATTTCTTCGGTCAGAAAGCCGCGACTACTCCGGTGCCAGCCTGGTTCGCGTTGAAGACAGGTGCCGCGCTCGTACCAGCTTTTTGCTACCCGCTTCCCGATGGCCGCTATCGCGCTGTATACGAAGAGCCGATCGACTGTGAGCCTTATCGGCAAATGGATCGAGATAGGGCGATTCTGAAGATCACACAAGAGCTCGCGTGCGTGCAGGAGACTTATATTCGCGCGCATCCCGAATGTTGGATGTGGATGCACGACCGCTTTCGAACGCGGCCTCCCGAGGAAGCGAGGGCTCTAGATGCGCCCCATGCCTCAGATACGGTGGCGGACGATACCGTGGCGGCCGAGCTGCCATGACAGATTCGATACTCATTTTTGCGCCGAGCTGGATTGGCGATTCCGTCATGTCTCTCGGCGCGATGCGCGCCGTGCGCAAAACTCATTCAAATGCGCGGATCGTGGCGCTCACCCGTCCTTGGGTGCAAGAGCTCTATGCGGGCTGCGACGTCTTCGATGACACCATCCTCTATGATCCGCACGGAGCCGATCGCGGAATTTCCGGCTTTCTCCGTGCCGCGCGCCGCGTACGCCTTGAGGACTTTGACCTCTCTATCTTGTTTCCGAACGCGTTCCGCGCGGCTTTCTTGATCCATACGGCAGGTATTCCCGAGCGCTGGGGCTATGCGACCGAGAAGCGAGGCGTGTTTCTGACCAAACGCGTGCCGCCCGCGCCGCGCCCGTTCGGGCGCCATCAAGCTCATTTCTATCTCGACTTAATCGGTGGTCTCGGGCTCGATCTTGTCGAGCCCGACTTGAGCCTCCAAGCGACGGAGCCGATGCGTCGCGCCGGCCGCACACTTCTCGAACGAGAAGGCTACAAAGGCGGGCCGCTCGTTGGCGTACATCCCGGGGCCACGAATAGCCGCGCGAAGTTGTGGCAGACTTCGCGCTACGCGGAAGTGGCGTTGAAGCTCGCCGAGACGCTAGACGGCCAAGTCGTCATTCTCGGCGGTATCACGGAGGGCGTTTTGGCGGAAGAAGTTCGAGCCGGGCTTCCGAAGGAACGGGTTCTGATGCTGCAAGGTAAGACGTCCCTCGGCGAGCTCATGGGCGTCCTTTCGGAGCTCGCGGTTTTTCTCACGAATGATTCCGGTCCGATGCACTTGGCGGCGGCCCTTGCTGTGCCTACGGTTGCCGTCTTCGGCCCGACCGATTTCCGCGAGACAGGACCGTACAGCTCCGTCGCGCGCGTCGTGCGCGAGCCGGTCGATTGCAGCCCGTGCCTCTACCGAGACTGCCCGATCGACCATCGTTGCATGGAGCGTGTGACGCCCGAGCGCGTCTACGATGAAGCGCTCGCGCTGGTGTCGTCATGAGCGGGAAGCCGGCCATTTTTCTCGATCGCGACGGAACACTCAACGAGTTGATGGGCTACGTCAATCACCGCGACCGTTTCCGTCCTTTCCCCTTTGCCGTGGAGACCGTCCGGCTGATCCGGGACGAGGGTTACCTCGCCGTGCTCGTGACCAACCAGTCGGGCGTGGGGCGCGGGTTCTACCCAGCGGAGCTCGTTGAAGAGATCCATGGCGGGTTTCAAGCGACACTCGAGGAGGCGGGCACGGGGCTCGATGGTATTTATTATTGTCCGCACAAACCGGGCGACCATTGCGCCTGCCGCAAACCCGAGCCCGGAATGTTGCTTCAGGCGCAGCGCGAGCTCGATATCGATTTATCGCAATCATGGATGGTTGGGGACACGATGACCGATATGCAGGCGGGATGGACCGCCGGCGCCCGAGGTGCTCTCGTCAAGACCGGTTTCGGTAGAGGGAGCCTCGAATATGAAGGGGCTCGTTGGGAGCGCCGGCCGGACCTTGTTGGCGAGAACGTCTATCGCGCGGTCTGTGACATTTTCTGGGGGAGTGTCGAGTGAGAGACCGGCTTCTCGCGCTCATCGAGGGCCTTGCCAAAGTCCGGGTCTTGTGCTTCGTGGACCTCGTTGCGGACGAATATATCTACGGACAGATTTCGCGCGTCAGCCGCGAGGCTCCGGTATTGATTCTCGATTATGACGACACGCGCGTCGTTCCCGGCGGAGGCGGTAACGCGGTCAACAACCTGGCAGCTTTGGGCGGGCGCGCGATCGCTGTCGGGATCGTCGGAAGAGACGCGGCGGGCCGCGAGCTTTTGGCTTCGCTCCGAAAAGCTAAAGTGAACGTCTCCGCGGTGCGCCGTGACGGCGCTTATCGCACGCCGATGAAAACGCGCATCCTCGCGGGCGGCGTCCACTCCGCCAAACAGCAAGTGGTGCGCATCGACCGCAAGACCCGTGTGAGACCGACGAAAGACATCGCTCGGCACCTCGACAGCGCACTAAAGAAATTTCTTCCCAAGGCCGATGTCGTCATGGTCTCGGATTACGACTACGGGCTCATTACGCCGGAATTCGGCAACGCGCTTGCCCGCCGCGCGGCGTCGATGCGCAAGCCGGCCGTTCTCGATTCGCGTTACTCTATCCTTTCTTATACGGGCTTCACGTCGGCGACGCCGAACGAGCCCGAAGTCGAAGCCGCTCTCGGAGTTCGCATCGGGCACGACGCCGCCACGCTCGAGCGCTCGGGGCGACGTCTCTTGAAGAAGCTCCGGGCCGAGTCGCTTCTCATGACCCGTGGCAAAGACGGTATGGCGCTCTTCGAGCCGCGCCGCCCGACGCGCCACATCCCGATCTTCGGCACCGACGCGATCGCGGATGTAACGGGAGCGGGAGACACCGTTATCAGCGCCTACACACTCGCGCTCGGCGCGGGCGCCTCCTTTGCCGAGGCCGCGACGCTGGCCAATTATGCGGGCGGTATCGTTGTGATGAAGCGCGGAACGGCCACCGTGTCCCGCCAAGAGCTCGCCGATGCCGTGCGCGCGGGCGAGAGCTGAAGCGCGTCGAGATGGGTCGTGTCGTGAATTTGGACGAAGCGGCGGCGGCCACCGCCGAGGCGAAAGACGCAAACAAGCGCGTCGTCCTCGCGAACGGTCACTTCGATTTGATACATGTCGGACATGTTCGCTACCTGGAAGGCGCGCGCGCCGAGGGTGATTTTCTCGTCGTGGGTGTCAACGCAGATTCCGCCACGCGCCGTCTCAAAGGTGAGGGACGTCCCATCCTACCGGCGCCCGATCGCGCCGAGCTCGTGGCGGCGCTCGAAGTCGTGGACCTGGTCGTTTTGTTCGAAGAAGACAACGTTGCAACCCTTCTCGATCGCCTACGTCCGAACGCACACTGTAAAGGCACAGACTACACCGAAGAGACGGTACCCGAGCGGAGTATCATGACCGATCTCGGAGGCGACACCCGCATCGTCGGCGACCCAAAAACCCACTCAACCCGAGACCTAATCCAAGTGATCCTGGAACGCTTCTCCCACTGAAACCCGCCTCCACGAAGAACCATCGCCCTCGAAGAGCACAACGCAAAGACGCAATAAAGGAAGGAAAAAAGCGGAAACCTCTCACGCTTTTATTGCTTTTCCTTTGCGCCTTTGCGGCTTTGCGTTACGCTTTCTTAATATTGATCTTCTTGACTCCACGTTCCAACCACTGCTCGCCTAGCGTTTGAGCTCCAAATCGTGCCGGTCGTAAGTTTGTCACAGATTCTGAAGACGACGAAAGATCAAAAATAAGAAAAGCGTAACGCAAAGGCGCAAAGTCGCAAAGAAAAAAAGCAAGAAAAGCGTGAGAGGTTTCTGCTTTTTGTTGGCGGCTTTGCGTTAGGGTTTTTCTTAGGGGCTGGGGGGGGGGTAGAGGCCTTCGTCGTGGCGTTGTAGGGCTAGGAGTATTAGTTGGGTGGTGGAGCGGAATTGCTCTAAGTTGTAGCGGACGCCGGTTGAGACGAAGCGGAAGCGGCCCCACTTTACCGGTATTAGGTGGAGGGCGGCGGCTTCGTCGGTGAGGCTGCCGGAGAAGCTTCCACAAATGCGGCCTTGGTGCATGTGGATCTCGCCGTGGCGCTCGCCGTCGATGTGGAGTACTCCTGTTGCCAGGTTTGCCTCTAGCATTTGCAGGATGTCGGTGTTCTTGAAGACGCCGAAGTTGCCGCCGAGCTCGCCGGAATGGTTTTGACGGCCGTCTTCCAAGAGCTCTTTGGCGCGGTGGACGAGCTCTTCCGGTTCGAACGGGCGGCGCAGACAGACGTCGGCGGTGCCGACAGCGGGGTCTAGTCGCGTTTCACCGGAAGCGTCGGCGAGAAGGACGATTGGGGTGGCGATGAGCGCGGGATCGGCGCGGATTTTGTGGACGAGCTCCAAACCCGAGACGGCTCCATCGAGGGCCATCTCGCAGATAATCAGTTGCGGTGGAGCAAGGCGCGCGCAGGCGAGCGCCTCTTCCATGCTCGGTGCGGCGACGACGCCAATCCCCGACTTTTCTAAATGGCGCCGCAATACTTGCCGCGCCTCGGTGTCCGGGGAGACGAGGAGTACGCGGGAGGCGGGCTCGTGCTCGAGCTCCACCTCGAGATCGATCTTGCCATGGGTCTTGCCATTTTGGCCATTTAGCTCGTTGCCGAGGAGCATGAACCTCAGATCCGGATCGGACTCCGTCGTGAGCGCCGCTTGGACCAAGCTCGGCTTGGTCGCTCTCTCGAGCGCGGCAGCCTCGATTCCGTTTTGTCGACTGAGCCGGCGCAATAACTTACGAGCGAAAGGGGAGAGGTCGGGAAAGCAGAGGCCTTGCGCGCTTCCGACGGATTCGAGCATGTCGTCCCTGCGCCAAACGACGTGGCCCCGGGTCTTGAAGAGCCACACCCCGCCACTTTGCAAGTCGACGGTGACGGTGTCGTCTTCCGTGAGGCCTTTTCGTGTGAAGACGCGAGCCCCGGTCTCCGACAAGTCGGCGACGATCCCGTCGCTGGCGACCGCGTGGCTATCGAATAGGCTGACCCGGACGGGGTCAGCGGGAGCGAAGCGAGGAAAGCGTCTACACTCCTCAGATATCGGGACGGTTATTGCCACGGCGCTGTCAAAGCCTCGCGAGTCAGATACAGGCGCTAATAAACGAGAACAAAGCTCCACGTTTCATCGAGGCCCAAGAAAGCCTCAATCGACCAGCGGGGAAGCCCTCTTTGTACGCCAATTTGGCGAGAATGTCAAAGCATTCTTTTGGGGCTTTGGGGCTTGGGGCGTGATCAGGTGTGGTCACGTTCCTTCCGAGCCGGAGAGAAGGGCGGCGGCGCCTTTGTCGAAAGGCACGTCTTTGCCGAGAAGCAACGAGGCCCTGTCGAGCAGCGGCGGCAGCCAGAAGCGGCGCAGTAAATGGCCCATCGGCGTCTCGGGACCGACGCGGGTGAGCAGCTCGTTATCTTCGGGTTTCAACAAAGTCCACGCTACCCACTACCCGCCGACTTCGATGTCAAGAAACTTCGATACTAGTTCGACACCATCCGAGAGGTCGAAGTTTTTATAAGCGTTCGCGACCATCATGTTCGGGTCGCCCGAATGTAGCCGCTCGTAGAGCTGCTGGCGACTACCATAAGCATCTCCGGTGAGCTCCCAGGCGAGCTTGCAGAGCTTATAGCGGTCCTTGGGCGGTATTTTCTTGCCCCGCATGTAGACATCGAGATGTTTTCGGATCTCGGGCGTGTCCCAGTCTTCCGCGTTCGGGAGGAAGATGAGCGAGCTCGTCCCGATGTGCTCGACGAGCTCCACGAGACTCTGTCACTGAACGAGCACTCTATAGTTTCTCCTTACTTCCAGGTTGCAAAAGCCATGGCGTTGCCCGTTCCGGCTCGTGAACGGTAGCACGGCACGTAGTCGACCAAGGTCATCTGAAGCTCCGTTTCCGCGAGCGCGCCGATTCCGGCGATCCAGTTCTTCGTTTCCGAAGTCCCCGAGCGGAAAAAGTGCGACGGTATTTTTTCGAGGCGCGCCTTATCATTGGACTTCATTGCAGAAAGCACATTGTCGTCGAAATCTTCGTCGATGACGAAGTGGCTGAGACCGCCGGACATGATGACGCTGACGCGGAGGTCTTTCTCCCACGTGTCGATCGCGCGCGCGATCGATTGGCCGAGCCCGAAACATCGGGACACGGTGGGCTGGTTAGGCGGAAAAAAAGTGTTGAGCACCACCGGAACCGCGGGAATGGGCACGTCGTTCATGATGCGCCGGTAGACAAATCCGTAGGCGTGGGGGAGGCCGCGACGGCCGTTTGGACCCTCGGGAAGCGTTTTCATGGCCGCGATGTCGAACCCGTCATTCATGAGAGACGCGATGAGATGTTCCCCGAGCTCGGGAACGCAGGGATAGCTCACCGTCTCCTCCGGTACATTGGCCCAATGGGCGAGGGCTAATCCCGGCTTCAGTGCAGCGAGGCGGGCTTCGTCGAGCGCGACGTTGTCGACGCTCTCGCCGTGAAGAATGCTGAACGCGGGCGTGAGGGAGTCTTTGAAGATCTCCCTCTGATCGTTTCCGATCAGCACGACCACGTCGGGTGCTTCGCTCTTCAGTGCGTCAGCCAGCTTGGCGATAGCGCTCTGGCAGGCCGCGTGTCGCCTCGAGCGCTCCTCGGGACTCGATTGGCGCGCGAGGTCCTCCGAAGCGCGCAGCTCGGCGAGTTCGTCGAACGTGTAGGTTCCGCCTCGGAACGGATGCGCGGGGTTCTTGCGGTCGGCTTGGACCCGCAAGTCCCACTTGTCCGGAGGTGTCGACAGAAGGGGACCATGCGAGGTCGCGAGACCGAACGTGATACGGGCCATGTGATTAAGTTGTCGGCGACGCGACCGATTCCTCGTAAGTGCCGTGGCCGACTTTGCTCTCGTCGAAGATCTTCCAATCCTCGACCCACTTGTGGGTCACGTCGAACATCTCACGGGTATAGGGGTCGAACACGATGCGCTCGCCCGGCCCGAACGTGCGCGTGTCCAGCTCGTCACGGAAGCGAGGTGGGAACTCGTTGCGATAGTAATGCTTGTACTTCTCGAGCCGCAGATCGATGTCGGCTTGCGCGCGCTTGAGAGCGCGATAGCATTTTCGCACGTCTTCTGTTTGGACGTCGTCGGAGATCATCGCCGCGATCATGAACGAGGTGTCGATGATCTTGCGGTAGCCAAGCTGCTCGGCGAAATACATCGGGCCGCCAAAGAGATTTGCCGCGGGAACTTCGCCGTCGATAAAGAGCTCGAGCCTCTGGAACAGCATGCCGCCATAGTGCAGCTTGATTTGATCGCGCTCGATAAACGGCTCGAGGGCCTGGATCGTTGAGTAGTGGCTCCCGGATTGAAACCCGACGGTGATAGGGACGCCGGCGAGATCTTCGGGGCCACGGATGTCGGAGTCTTGCGATACGTAGATGCCGCCGGGGGTCACGGAATAGGCTTCACCCCAGAGCCGACCATGGCCGTTCGAAGCGGCCATGTTGACCGTCCAATGACAGGCGGAGCTCACATCGCAGGCGCGCCCTTGACCTTCGAAGGTTTGATAAGCGCCGCTTCGCTGCTCGGGCGGAAGCTCTTCGGCCGTCTTGATCGCGGCAACGCTTTTCTTGACGTCGTGGAACTCGTAGTCGAGCCCTTCATCTTTGAAATAGCGCTTTTCTTCGGCGACCCACTCTTGCAGCCTCATGTGCGGTGCGATGACGAACTTCCCCATTTTGCCCTCCCGTAATTTCGCACGTTTCGGCTCAACAAAATGCCTCGGCGTGCTGTTTCTGTTTGCTGAGACGGATGCCACCGAGATGTTTGGTCATTGCGTCTCGCGCGCCGGCGCCCGCTTCGATGCGCGCAAATATCTCTCGATGCGTCTTGTCCACCCGCGCGGCGACGTCCGGTGTAGCGCGTTTGTTCTCGCTGGGCCAGACGACGAAGCGCAACGCGCGGAGCAGTGCAATGAGCGCGCGGTTTCTGGATGCCTCGGCGACAGCGAGGTGGAAACCGAGACTCGCCTCGGTGAAGGCGGCGGGATCGTGCGCGACGCTTCTCGCGTGATCGAGGGCGCCCGATAGCCGCTCGAGATCCTCGTGGTTCCGGTGCTCCGCGGCCGTCCCTTCGATGGCGGATTGCGCGCGAAGCGTCTCATCGACGCCGACGCCGGCGAGCTGAAATTGCACCGCCAGGGCATCAGCGAAGTAGTCGAGATCGCTCTCCGCGATGCGGGCGCCACCACCAGCTCCTTGCCGGATCTTGACGAGGCCCATAGCGGACAAGCTTCGGAGGGCGTCGCGCACGGTAATACGGCTGACACCAAAGCTTTTCGCGAGCTCGTTCTCCGAGCCGAGAAAGCTTCCGGGCACCAGGCTGCCGTCAAACACCCTGTTACGAATCTCGGTAACGATCTGACTCGAGAGCGCTGCCGCCCGCGTCAATCTCAATGGCGCCTTACTAATAAAGGTAGCAGCCAACAAACCCCCTCAAAGAATACTAGCGATATTATAGATATTACATTTAGTCAAGAGCAATAAAAAAACCCGGGGAAAGAGTGATCGGAAAGAGTTTTGAACCACAGAGAGACGACTCTCATCCCCACATCCCCAGCTTTTATCCCCACATCCCCTTGCTTTTAGAAACGCGTATGAAAAGCAAGGAGATGTGGGGATAGGAGGAGAGGTGGGGATAAGAAAGAACTTGGTTCTGACGGGTGAGGAGCTAATTTCTCAGCCAGCCGTCGACGATGTCCTGGTTCTCTTCGATCCAGGCCCGCGCGTGAAGGCCGAGGCGATCTTCCAGGACAATCTGGAGCACACCTTGGATCGCGCGTGCGCCGTCCCAGTCGAGTGCACCCAAAACGATCGTTCGCTCGGCATCGTCGGTCCCTGCTCCGCAGCTTTGGGGAAGTACGACGACCAGGGTCGAGGCAAGGATAGCTGCCCCAAAGGTTCGACGCATCATCGGTAGCTTCCCGGAAGTGATTGAGGAATTTGAATTAAGCTAAATTAATCCCACAATTCAGCGAAGCACTAGACAGAGAACCGGAGGTTCGGATGGCGTCCCGTGTTTCTCTCTGGGGGCTTGTCCTTCTCGGAGGGGCTTTCTCGAGCGGACAGAGCGTTTCGAGCCCATCGTCGATCTCGTTCAAGGTGATTGTGAATCAAGCGAACAATGTGGAGTCCCTCTCGAAGGCTGAGGTCTCACGATTGTTCTTGAAAAAAACACTCCGATGGGAAGCCGGAGGCCGCGTCGAGCCCATCGATCAGAGCGCCGCGTCGTCCGTGCGTGTGAGCTTCTCTTCCGAGGTTCACGGTCGCAGTGTGGATGCGGTCCGTGCCTATTGGCGGAAGCTTCTCTTCAAGGGGAAGATAGCGCCGCCGCCAACCCGTGCCACCGACTCGGCAATCCTCGACTTCGTCGCCAACAAAGCCAACGCCATCGGCTATGTGTCCGGTGATGCTGCGATCGGCGCGGGGACACGTGTTTTGACGATCCTTGAATAGACTGCAAGAACAAAGCACAACATGTTTGCGAAGCTGAGTCTGAGAGGCAAAATCCTCGTCTTTCCGTCCGTCGCCGCTGTTGGCTTTTTTTCGGTCCTGCTCGTTGCTTGGGTCCTCGGCGCGCGGAACACGACGCTTCAGAACGCCATCGAGACCGGCTACGCTCCGGCGTTACTGTTGAGCGTGGAGCTCGAGAAAACACTCGTGTCGATCGACCGCGGCCTTCAAGAAGCAGCCGTCACGGAGGACGCGGACGTCTTTTTGGAGACGGACGCTTTGCGTAGGCAGTTCCTTGCGCTCGTCGACAGGGCGCGTGACAACCCGGTGATGGATGTGCGAAAGCTAAGTGCCATCGATGTCGACTTCAAGGCCTATTACCGGCTTGCCCGGGAAACGACGGCTCGCGTCATTGCAGGCAACATGGAAGCGGAGGTAATGGCTTCCACTCAGCAGATGAGCGAGCAGTTCAGAGCGATCCAAGATAACCTCGAGGCGAGCACACGTCGTGACGAGCAGGCGATGGCCTCGGCCTTCGCTTTGGCTCGCAGGAACCTGGAAAGATCTTTCACTGCCGTCATGACGGTGACGGGGCTCTTCATTCTTCTGCTCGGCATATTGTCCTGGTGGCTCGGCCGAATGATTACGCTCCCCATGGTGCGACTCACGGCCGCGGCCAAGCGAATCGCGAGCGAAGACATGGCGACCCTGGCCACCGAGGCCAAGCTCATGGCGGGCGGCGATCTGACTCGAGAGACAGAATTTCGCCGTAAGCCGATCCGAGTGGAAACGAGTGATGAGGTTGGGCAGTTGGCGGCGGCGTTCAATCTGATGCAGGACAAGCTGGTCGAGATCGCTGAGGCCTTCACGCTGATCTCCCGAGGCTTGCGTGACCTCGTGGTGCATGTGCAGGGTGCGGCCGACGAGGTCGCTGCCGGGAGTGAGATTGCGGTGCGCTCGACTTTGGCCGCCGCTCGCGGGAACGAGTCCACGGTCATGGCCGTCGAGGGCATGAGCTCCACCGTCCAGCAGATGAGCGCCAGTCTTCAAAATGTCGCGCGCAGCGCGCAGTCACAAGCCGCCTCGAGCTCGCAGACGCTGGCCTCGATCCAGAAGCTGATCGCCTCGGTGCAGACCGTCGCCGGCGTCGCCGATGAGCTCAACGGAATGTCGCAATCCGCCAATGATGCCGTAACGAGCGGCGAGAACACGATGTCCTCCACCGCCGAGGCCATGAAGGAGATTCGTGACGTCAACGCAGCGACGGCCGAGTTCGTTCTTGGTCTCGGGACCATGGCCGAGGACATCGACCAGATCGTCGGCGTCATCGACGAGATCGCCGAGCAAACGAATCTACTGGCGTTGAATGCGGCGATCGAGGCCGCAAGAGCAGGGGAGCACGGGCTCGGCTTCGCCGTCGTCGCGGACGAAGTGCGCAAGCTTGCGGAGCGGAGCTCCCGCTCGACGTCCGAAATCTCAGGTCTGGTGCAGGGCATCAAACGCCAAGTCGAAAAGGCCGTCCGCAACATGGAGCAGTCGACGGCGACTGTGGATCAGGGCGTAAGCCGCACGCACGAACTCCGGGCGAGCCTCGAACAAATCAGCTCTGTCGTGACCGAGGTCTTGCGCTTTTCGCAGCAGATCGACACAGCGACCTCCGAGCAGTCCTCCGGTACGCAGGAGATAGAGCGCGAGACGGAGCGGCTCTCGAACCTTGCGTCGGAGATTCACGCTGCTACCGAGGAGCAAACGCTCGGCACCGCGCAGGTCGCTGACACCATCGAGCAGATCAGCGAGATGGTCAAGACCAACGCGGAGGGAGCGAGCGAGCTGGCAGCTTCCGCGGAGGAGCTCTCGCGGCAAGCTGGCAATCTTCGCGAGCTCACGTCTCGCTTTCACGTCTAGAAACCCGCCTCCTGAACACCTAAACCTCTGTTCTTCCGGCAGAGGGCGGTTTTTCCGCGCGATCTCGTCTCCTATATGTATGGTCCAAACGGCATCCATGCGTTTGCAAATAAATACGAATATATTCACAATATATTCGTATGCCTACAACCGTGCACCTGCCGGCGG
Organism: Acidobacteriota bacterium; assembly: GCA_004356105.1. Taxonomy (GTDB): domain Bacteria; phylum Acidobacteriota; class Vicinamibacteria; order Marinacidobacterales; family SMYC01; genus SMYC01. The sequence goes on from SMYC01000109.1 coordinate 23,032, forward strand.
ATTTGCTCGAGTCGGTCGACCTGCGTGCCAAGGAGTTAATGAAGGGTGATCCTGACGTTGGGAGGAGACTGCTAGCGCACAAAAGAACGGACGTCTATGTCCCGCAGCCTGTTTTTGCGGAGATCGAGTACGGTCTCTCTCGCCTCGGACGTTCTACCCGCAAAGGGCAGTTGCGTGCGCGCTTTGATACCATCTCTGGGCAGCTCCAGCGGCTGGGTTGGACGGACGAGGTTAGCCGGTCGTTTGGTGTGACGAAGGCTGATCTCGAAAAACGCGGTGTGCGGATCGAGGACTTCGATGTCGCCATCGCCGCGCACGCTCTCGCCGGCGATGCGACGCTCGTTACCGATAATGTGGCCCACCTCAAGCGCATCAGGAATCTCAGGCTCGAAAACTGGCGGCGCTGAGGACGCGACGAAATACTTCTACGGTGTTGGGCCGACGCGGCACTCCCCGTTGCGGCGAAGCGTTGGGTATTCGACGCCTAGCTGCTTCATGTAGGTGTCGTATCGGCTCGAGTCGTAGTAGAAGGCCGTCATCGCTTCACGATACTCGCTCATGATCTCTTTGTTCCTCTCGATCGCCGGCTCGTCGTCGGGACGGATGAAGGGCTCATAGTCTACGTCCGAGGCCTGCACGTTCCGAAAGTAGTCCCACGCCTCTTCCACGAGCTCGGGTCTGAGCAAGAAGTCCAATACCGTCATCGCGTGCACTTTGGCGCCGGCAGTCGCACCCTTGTGGGCGATGGGTGTAGCCATGGCGATGGCGTTCGACCAGTTGTGGCCGGGAAGACCGGGGATGTTGGACGGAAACGAGAGCGTCGCGGTCGGGACATTCCACGAAATGTCGCCGATGTCGTCGGCGTAGCCGGCGCGGCGTTGATCTTCGGTGAGCGCAGGCCGAAGCGTCGAGAGCTCGATGGCGAGCCCGGTTTCGCGGCCAGACACTTCTTTTTGCACGGCATGCGCCAAAGTTTGATCGTCCTCTGTCCATTCGGGAAGACCGACTTGTGTGATATTTCCGTAGATCGTCTCCGCGACCGTCTTGTTGAAGTGGCCGGGCCAGGCAGAGCCGATGATGCGAATTCTCGCGAGCTCCGTTCCGGTCATCATCGCGGCCCCGCGCGCGATCTCCTCGCCGATCGAAAAAAGATCCCGAATTTGGTCGGCATTGCGCTCGCGGAAGTAGAACCAAATCGAGGCGGTCGAGGGTACGACATTCGGTTGGTCGCCGCCATCGACGATCACCGAATGCGAGCGGTGCTGCAGCCTCAAGTGCTCACGACGAAAGTTCCACCCGACCTCCATCAACGCCGCCGCATCGGCTGCGCTTCGCCCGCGCCACGGCGCGCCGCCCGCATGGGCGCTTCGCCCCTCGAACATGAACAATGCCGAGATCAACCCTGTCCCCGGCGTGATGCCCCAACTCGTCGAGAGGTTCGAGCCCACATGCGAATAGAGAACGATATCCACATCTTTGAAGACGCCTTCGCGCACGTAGTAGGCCTTGGTACCCAGCAACTCTTCCGCGATTCCCGGCCAGATGTGGAGCGTGCCAGGGATGTTCTCACGCTCCATGATCTCCTTGACGACGAGCGCGGCCGTGATGTTGACGGCCTGTCCTGAGTTGTGTCCCTCGCCGTGACCGGGAGCGCCTGCTACGATCGGCGCGCGGCAGGCAACGCCCGGCATTTGGGATGCTTGAGGGATGTCGTCGATGTCCGTCCCAAGAGAAATGACCGGCTTACCCGAGCCCCAAGTAGCAACCCACGCCGTGGGGATGCCGGCGATCCCTTCTTCAACGGTGAAGCCGTTCTCGCGGAGCAAATGGACCAAGTAGCGGGAGGTCTCGAATTCTTGGAAGCCGAGCTCGCCATAGCTGAATATCTGGTCGACCATCTGCTGGGTGAACGTGGCTCGCGCGTCGACGGCGCGCACCGCCTCCGCCTTCAGCGCGGTGAGACGTGAGGACTGAGCGTGTGCCCCCGTCGCCATGAAGAGTCCCAAAACGGACAGGAATGTGACAAAAGCAGTTCGTCGTCGTGCGGACATGCGAGGCCTCCGGAAAGAAAATGCGCCCGTCATTATAGTCGGTCCTCGTGTTCTTACGTCGAGGGGAAACTCCCACAGCCGAGCCAGCGCGCACGAGTATTTTCAAGGACTTAGGATGGTTTTAGCGTGGCATGTAGTTTGCTTCTTTGTAAATAGTCTTTTGCGCATCGAACGTCCGAGGAGTGCTCCGTGGCTTCAGAACAACAGGAAAACAACGATTCTCTTCTCGTCCTCGTCACCGAAAGCCAGGTCCATGCTTTCGATCTATTGGTAACGTTCCGCATCGCGATCGGAAGGCACGAATCCAACGATCTTCAGCTCAACTCCCGCACCGTCTCGAATTACCACGCGGAGATCATGAACGAGAACGGTCGCCTCGTTCTTCGGGATCTTGGCAGCACGAACGGCAGCTTCGTCAACGACAAGAGGGTGCGCGAGCAAACCGTCGAAAGCGGCGATCTCATCCGTATCGGCAGCCACGTGATGGCCCTCAGACGCGAGGCGCCGATCAGCAAGCGTGAACGGCTTCTTCGTGTCCGTCGCAGCCCCGAGGGGCTTGGGCCGGGAACGACGGGCGCTATTGTTTCGATTCGGGCGGGCTCCCGAGACGCCCTCAAAACGGTCCAGGTTAGGGGACAACACGACCTGCCGCTTGCCGATCTGCTAAAGATTCTTTGCGGTAATGAGATTTCCGTCGTGGTGACGTTGCGGCTAGGGTCGGAACAGGCGGGCCTCTGGGTTCGCAAGGACCGCATCGTTCACGCGGAGTATGGCAGCGCGAGAGGGGAGAAAGCGCTGTATCGGCTTTTCGGCTGGGCTGACGCGATCTACCGGATCGACGAGTATCCCGATAATCACTCGCTGCCCCGAACTATCGATCTGCCGGTCGACACTCTGATCGTCGAAGGTATGAAGCATGCGGGCGAGATCGGGGCACTTCTCTCGCATTTGCCTCCACTCGAGACGAAACTGGTCTTGAAAGAAGATTGCACCTTGCCACCAAGCGCGTACACACCTGCGGAGCTCGAGGTCTTTCAGGCGGTGATCTGACAGGAGACTTTGGTGAGAGTGCTCGAGGCGTCCAAAATGACGGACACGACGTTACTTCGGATTATGGACGGGTTGCTGCGTAAGGGTGTCTTCGGGGTCGCGGGTGAAGATCGTCAATTCGAAGAAACCTGCGCTCTTAAAACGCAAGAGCTTCTAACCACCGGCTGTAAGTGAGAAGGTCTAAACGGTTAGGGCAGCGTCCAAATAGAAAAAGGCCCCCCGCTCACGCAGGCGGCCTCCTCCTGAAACGACGACGTTAGGCAACCTTGACGTCGATTTGACGCGGCTTCGCTTCGTCGGACTTGGGTAAGGAGAGCGTGAGAACGCCGTCCTTGTACTCCGCACCGATCTTGGTCGCGTCGACCGAGCTCGCAAGGCTGAAGGACCGACTGAAGGAGCCGTAGACGCGCTCCGTTCGGTAGTAGCCCTCTTCCTTGGCTTCTTCCTTACGTTCTTTCTTGCCCCGGATGGTCAAAACGTTGTTCTCGACGTGCACGTCGATGTCCTCTTTCTTGATTCCGGGAAGCTCGGCGTGGATGACCACTTCACCGCCCTTGTCGAATATGTCGACAGCGGGGTTCCAGGCGCCGAGATAATCGACGTTGGACTCACGGGGCTGGTCAAAGAAGCGGTTGAAACGGCTGGCGAAGCCAGTGAAATCTCTCAAGAATGGGTCGCGGACTACTAGATTCATTGGGAATCCTCCTGTTTTGGACTTTCGAAACTATCGGGACGAACTCTTTGTACCATGTCGGTAATATAGCACGTGCATATGACGATGTCAAGTAATCTGCGTGTATATAAATCATGTTATCTATATAAACCTTAGTAGTATAGAATCATGTATATGACAACCATGCCACATGGTAGACTGCGCGGTGATTTGATAAGTCCTGAAAGATTAGCGAGATGGCGGGTTCCTCTGGGGTGGTTTTGTGGCCTGAGTGCGCTCTATTTCGCGACTCCGACGCCTCGTCTCTATGCGTCCGGGGTTGTTGTGGCCCTCGCCGGGGAGCTCATTCGGATCTGGGCGGCGGGACACCTCGAGAAAAACAAGCGGCTGGCGTCTGGCGGTCCGTATCGATGGACCCGCAACCCGCTCTATCTAGGTAGTTTGCTGGTCGGTGCCGGGTTCTCTCTCGCTGCCGGACGCTTTGTGCTTCTCGTTGTCGTGGCGGGTCTTTTTGTCGCCGTCTACGTTCCGGTTATGCGGCGCGAAGAAACGTATTTGGGGCAGGCATTTCCTGGCGATTATGCGGCTTTCGCCGAACGCGTCCCGTTGTTTTGGCCTCGAGTTCCAAGAGGCGATCATACGGCTCTAGGCGAATATTCCGTACAAAGGCTTCTGCGCAATCGGGAGCATTGGACCATGCTCGGATGGCTGCTAGTGACGGGGTTTCTTGGGTGGCGGTTGTGGTAGCGGCCTGGCCCGGCTTGTCTTCTTATCTGTCGACCGTCGGGACAAAGCCAGCGGGGATGACCTTCATGCGCTTGCCCATCTGCTCGTCGTAGTATCGGCGATAGAGAATGTCCCACTCTTCGCTGCCTTCGGGGATATCGCGCGCTTGGCTCTCGATCTTGTACCGGACAGCCTGGTCGATCACCTCGTCGTCCTTGAGCTCTTCCTGGATGACGCGCGCCACCTCGAGCCGGATGTCGCTATCTTCTGCAAAGAACTCGACTTCGGGCTCGCTCCGAAGGTAGCTCATCACCAGATTGGCGAGATGATTGACTTTTTGGTTCGAGAGTCGCATGAGCTAGAGGATGATATTCCTTTCCCGAGCCAACTTTTTCTTGATCATCTTAAACATCTCGCGATATTCGACGTTCGTACGGCGCATCTCTTCGGCGTGCTCTGTGAGGATGACGCGCACCTCGTCGTTCAGCCGATCCTCCACGAGAAGCTCCTCTGTCATGATCCCAATCAGCGACTCCATCATGTGGGCTGGATAGTCGCATTCGATCAATTTCCTGTCCTGGAGCTCCCGAGTGATACGGTAAGCGATGAACTCGACCTGATTCTTAGTTAACCTCATGTCCGAACAGAAAAGCGTATCACACGGCTCGGCGTAACCTCAAGAAGAACTGGAGGTTTTAGTGCGTTTTTGCCTGTTACTGCTCATTTTCCTGACTTTACCGAGCTCCGCAATTGCACAGTCCGAAGTTTCCGGTGCCTTGGCCGGTGTCGTTTTCGAGGACACCGACGGCGACGGCCGAAGAGGACCCGGCGAGCCCGGCCTCGCTGGCGTTGTCGTCTGCAGCCGATCGGCCTGCGTCCAGACCGATGATGGCGGTATCTACGAGGTCGCGGTCGAGCCTGGCTACCGCGTCGTCTATGTCAGCCTGCCCGACGGCTACCGCGCCGTCCGCGCATATTGGCGCCGTGTGCCAGCCGATCCTTTCGAGTGGCTCGTTAGTTTTCCGTTGGAAAAAACGCCCAGCTCACGCGCGTTCAGCTTCATCCACGCCTCCGACACCCATCTCGACGAGGAGAGCCTGCCCCGGATACGCCTCTTGAGAGAGCTGACCGAAGCGCGTGGCGTGGACTTCGTCATCATCACGGGCGACCTCATCCGGGACGCCTTGCGCGTTCCCGAAGAAACAGCGCTCGAGCGCTACGAGCTGTTTCGCAAGGAGAAGGACGCTTTTCCGGTTCCTGTCTGGGTCGTTCCGGGAAACCACGAGAACTTTGGCATCGAGCGACACCTCTCAGGCGTGAGCGAAGACCACCCGCTCTACGGGAAGGCTATGTACCGAAGATTCCTCGGCCCGACCTACTACTCGTTCAACTATGGCGGCGTGCATTTCGTCGGGCTCGATACGGTCGATATCGCGGACAAGTGGTACTACGCGCATGTCGACGCGACCCAAATGAGCTGGCTCGACGAAGACCTCTCGATGGTGCCCGCCGAGACGCCGATCATCACGTTCAATCACATCCCGCTCTTTTCGGCCGTGATCCACGGGTGGCGCTACTACCCGGACGGCGGAAGTCTCATCGAGATCGACGGTCGCGAGCAGTACCGCCACATGGTCTCGAACTATGCCGAAGTGCTCGAGCGGTTCGTGGGCCGCAACTACCCGCTTGCGCTCGGAGGCCATGGCCACGCCCGGGAAGAAATCCTGCTAGGCGACCGCCGCTTCGAGACGCGATTCCATCAAACGGCGGCCGTGGTGGGGGACACGGGCCAGCGAGAAGGGATGCAGTACGCGTCCGGCGTGACGCTCTACCGCATGCGGGATGGAAAGATCGAGGGGTGGGAGTTCATTCTGCTGGATGAGCCTTCTGTCCCTTCAGGATCCGTTGACAGCCAAAGTTGACGTCGCTATACTCAAGTGCTTCACGGGCCGGCCAGGCTGGGTCGGTCTCGTTGCCACGACCTAGCGGGGTCGTAGTTCAGTTGGTTAGAACGCCGGCCTGTCACGCCGGAGGTCGCGAGTTCGAGTCTCGTCGGCCCCGCCATATTTTTCAATCACTTGCGGCGATAGCGTTGAAGCTGTTTCTGGGCAATTGTCCGAAAACGTTTCGGGTTCACGGAGCTCACCGGCACCACCTTCGGTACTGTCGCCCTGCGGCGTAGTTGGCGAGCTTCGCCGCGGCGTCTTTGAGACCCTTCTCGTTGACGATGTTATAGCGGTCGAGCACCGCCCGAGTCTTGTGCCCCGTGACCTCCATTGCGACACGTTCCGGGACGCCAGCTCGAATAGACGATGTGGACTACGGTAGTGGTCGCTGGGGCGTCACTCCGCAGCATGACGAATCGTTGGCCGTCGGATGTGACCTCGAAGTTGGGGATGGCCATGGCCGTGAGGCGTAGCCCCTCTGCGTGTTAGAGTCTCGTGGCACGTGCGGGGGTAGGGGCAACTGAGTCAGGGCGTCGGCACGCGATCTTTCAGTTCCTCGAGCCAGCTCTGCACGAGGACCATCTGGGGTGAAACCGGGTCTATCCCTCGGGCTAGGTACGAAGGCCCTCCAACGGAGTGGGAGGCGGCTCTTCGCGAAAGAAGCTGAGCCGGGTCAAACGCCAGACGCGATCAGTTTTCCTCGAAGAGCTCCGGGAGCGTGTCGAGCCAGTTCTGTACGAGGATCAATTCTCCTCCCGTCGACCGCGCCTGGGGGACGGTGAAGACGACCCCTTTCGGAACCGCCGAAAGGTACCCAACACGACGCCAGTAGCGCGTGTTCACGCTGGGGGTCTCGGCCACCACGTCCGGGGGCCCGAGTCGCCCCGAATTGAGGTCGAGCGTCGCTTGCAAGATCGAGGAACGGCCGGGGTAGTTCGGCTCGCGATAGTAGATGCTCTTCTCGTCAGCGCTGAACACAGGGTACCATCCGCCGCCGGTCGTGAGTTGTCGGGGCTCGGATTCAGATGCTTCGAGGTCGAGCAAGTGCACCTGATGTATTGCCCCGATCCCGCCGGCCAGCAGAAGCCAGCGCTCGTCCCGTGAAAGGTCGGTAGCGAGCTCGCCCGGCCCCGCCTCGCGCAGCAGGTCGACTTCGCCGTCTTGCCGGACGAAAAGCACGCGAGTGTGACTCGTCTGCCGGCTGAGTGCGTTGAGCAATACATCGCCGGTCGGTGTGACTGCCACCACGATCAGGGACTCGTCGGGCTCCCCCTGCATCAAAGGTTCGATGGCACCGCCTTCGAGCCGCTGGCGCACAAGGCGCGCGCCCTCGCCGGGTCGAGGGAGGCTCGAGAAAACCAGGGCTTCTCCGCTTGGATCCCAGATGGGATAGCCAAAGCTCTCCCCGGGCGGGCTCAATTGGATCCACTGCCCGTCAGCGAATGTGTGCAGCCATATACTGCAATCGTCCCTTATAAACGTGTTAGGGTCGCCGACACCCGAGCACCGCCTCGCGGCGACTCGGCGACCCTGCGGAGAGAGGACCAGTTCCATCGTTCGATGGTCCATAATCTGAAGGAGCTCTTCGCTCTCGCCGGATCCGTCGGCTTGGGCCAACAAGAGGCGCGTGCTCTCGTTCGTCGTCCTGCCCTCGCGAATGTAGACGAGAGAGCCGTCGTTGCCAACGTGGAACTCTCCGACCTCGAGAGGTGCACTCGGGTGCTGGGCGACGCCTTCAAACACCGGCCTCGGAGGTTTCGTGAGCTCGAAGTCGTCATTGAGCGGTGCGGCCCATAGCTGGTTGTCGCGCCAGAGAATCCAGTAACCACCTGTGTACTGGGTTTGGTTCGCACTTCCCGAAAGCGTATGCCACTGCCCGGTGTCGAGCTCGATCACACCCGTCTCCCATCCGGTTTGCAGAAAGCCATCACCGCGTGACACGAGAAGATGCCCTTCTCCGGGAAGGAGCGTCGGTGACACGTGCGCTTCCAACCGATCGAGCTCTCCCATCTCCGCGCTGGTAACTGCCTCCGGGGCGTCGTCGCCAGGGCCAAGCCTTGAAATACCGAGCCCCTCAGGGGTTTCGAGCGCGCGGTTCCTCCCGCGGGCGGGGTAGTAGAGTGAGCCGTCCGCGCGCCAATCAAGGGGCAGATAGCCTGGATCCGCCAGGACCGTCGGAGGTCCCCCGTGGATCGAGATCTTGAGGATACGCCGTTTTGCGGTGTCGAAATAGGCAAGCCATTGGTCGTCGTGTGAGAACGTCACCCAGCCAGCACCCTCGGTATTCTCGACGTATCGCGGCTCGAGCTCATCGAGGCGGCGCAGGTACAAACCCGAAGTTCCTCGAGCCCGACCGAAGAGCGGGCGCTTCCGGACCACCGCGGAACCGATTCTAAAAGCGTCGCGACATCCGCCAGCGACTGCCAACGGCTCTCCGGATCTTTGGCCCAGGCTTATGGTAATGACCCCACGCAGTTTCCGGTTTTTGAGGAAGTTGGGAAACAGGCGAGCGAAGCCCTCAGGACTGCACCGTCATCGTCCTTGAAAACGCGATCAGAAAGCGTTACGGGTCCTGGATTCAGCAGTCGCAGACGAGCTTTCGAGTTCACGCTCCCGCTCCTTGCACCCAGCGACGAAGCCTTCTGGCCACCAGGTCTGGAGTGACGGTTGGACGCGGCAGCTTTCTGTTCTCTCTCGGCTTCGTGCGAACATGAAGGAATCGTAGACCTGAGCGGTCATCTTTGATCTCGCCTTGTAGCTCATCGAGGTTTGTTATTCGCTTCGATCGGGGGTATCCACACGAACGGGACAGGCCAACGAAATCCAGTGACGGCGACACCGTAGCCTGGCCGCCGGTGGAATCGTGGACAGCGTTATCGAGGACGACATGAATCAGGTTGTCGGGACGTTCGTGGGCGATGGTAGCGAGGGCCCCCATGCGCATGAGTAGCGAACCGTCGCCATCGATGACGATCACGCGCCGTCGCGGTTGTACCATTGAGAGACCAAGGCCGAGGCTGGAAGCACATCCCATGGACCCCACCATATACAGCTGGTTGGGGCGATCATCGAGGGCATAGAGGGCACGGCCCGTGTAGCCGGTGGTGGCGAGAACGACGTCGGTCTCGCGCGCACTCGACTGTATTGCCTCGAGCACGTCGTCCTGGTCGAGGCGTCCGGCGCCATGTTCCGCAACCATCTGGTCGGAGGTCCCGTTGGATTGCGGGCAAGCGTGCTGTTCGAAGTCGGACGAGCTCGCCAGTGCGTGGGATTTGATCGTGCCCTTCTCCAGAAGAATCCCATAGGGCGTACGCTGACCATCCATGTGGGTCACTGCCCGATCCAACATCGCTGGGATGTCCTCTTCCTTGGTTGGACAAATTTCCCAGGGTACATCGATGAGATCCAGCAGGCGCGGAGTGATGGCGCCCATCATCTCATGCTGAGGTTCGTCCTTCGGTTGGTCGGGATGGCCACGCCAAGTCACTATCAACAGCAGCGGAATTCGAAGCGTGGCAGCCAGCGAGGTAAGTGGATTGATGGCGTTCCCGAAACCCGAGTTCTGGAACATGACGACACCGCGAGTACCGCCGAGTTCGGCTCCACACGCGATCGCGACTGCGTCGCCCTCATTTGCGGCGCCGACATATCGGATGTCGTCTGACTCGATGACCGTGTTGATGAGAGGCGTCAGGTAGGAGCACGGAACTCCCGAGAACATACCGAAACCACGACGCAGTAACGCCTGTGCGAACAGTTCAGGTGCGATCATTGGAAACTGTTCCCGAACACAACGTCTTCAACGCTATCGATGTCGAGCCAGTTGCCCGTCGTGTAGAGCACACGGATTTCGTGTCCTTCCTCGATGAGCGCGCGCATGAGCCCACCCATGTCCATTTTCTCTTTGGCTTCAGGATTGGCAACGATACGCTCGAGGGCCTTGCGCAGAATCTCGGCCCCCTTCTCCGATACGTGGAGAAAGCCCATCCACTCGCCATGAATCGCCCCGGGATCAAGATCATTCGAAACGGATACGAGCGTCGTCCGGTTGAATGTTGTCGCGCGCGAGTACGCCTCCGAACAAGTTACATAGTCGGCATAGCGGGCGCGGTTGCGGCTCTCCTTCCAGTTGGTGTCGACGATGATGGAGAAATCGTCGTCGAGCTCCATCAACACCTGGGGAATGAACTTGCGAAAGAGTACGTCCCCGTAGCAGACAAGGCAGCGCCCCTCGAGAGCCGAAATTGCAGTGGACAGAGAGAAGGCCTCGCTCGTCCTCGCGGCCTCATCGTTATCGAAGAACTCCACGCCGGCCAACACGACCGCTTCTTTCTTGTAGCCACGGACCACCTTGATGTCCTTGACGCCAATATCGCGATAGGCTTGTACGATGTGAGAGAGGATGGGCCTGCCAGAAACGTGAACCATCGCCTTCGGCCGATCGGTAGTGAGTTCGGCCATTTCTAACCCCTGGGCCGCGGCTAGGATTATTGCGCGTGTGTGCTTCGCTCTCTCGGGCAGATATCTCTTCTCCGCCTCGGCCAGCTCCGGTGCTCCTTGCAATCGAAAGACCTCAGCAAGCCCCGCCACGCGATCTTCGACGTTCACCAGAGACTGATCCTGGAAAATTTGGCGTACAGTGTCCTGCATCGCCGTGATGCAAGTGCGCATCATGTGATTGGCCCAAATCACCGTGGAGATGCCCGCATCGCGGAAGGTGTCGGTGGGAGTGGCGTAGTATTTGGTGGGCACAATAACCACCGGGGCACGGTCGCCCCATTCCTCCATGAAGGAGAGTATTTCACCGGGGTTGTTACGCGCACTGTGTATCAGAATCGCGTCAGCCCCGGCCTCGTGGTAGGCCTGCGCACGCTTCAGTGCTTCTCGCAATCCCCACCCGGCGATGAATGCTTCGACGCGAGCCACGATGACGAAGTCGCGACTTATCTGCTCGTCTTTTCCAGCTTGAATCCGTCCACAGAACTCGTTGATGTCGGCGAGAGGCTGGGTCGCTCCGCCCAGAAAGCTGTTCGTCTTGGGAAAGATCTTGTCCTCGATGCACACACCGGCGATGTTGCGCTGCTCCAACTTTCGCACCAGGCGCCGCATGTTGTTGAAATTGCCGTAGCCCGTGTCGCCGTCCACGAGTATGGGAATCTGTGTTGCGTCACACATGAACTCGAGGACTTCGAGAATCTGTGTCCAGCTGGCTTCATTCGAATCCCTAACACCAAGCGAAGCGGAGATCGACAAACCACTAGCCCAGATTGCCTCGAACCCAGCTTCCTCCACGATTTTCGCGCTCAGTCCGTTGTGCGCCTCCATCAAGAAAGCAAGCTCGGGGCTTTCAATGAGCCGCCGCAGCTTCGCTGCTCTCAAAGGTGTTGTGTCCGAAGGGGCGGATCCTGAGTTGACCAGGCCAGGCTTTCCTAAGTCACGCTGCCCATCTCGATTGCCTGGGACCGGCGATTTCATCTCTTTCTTCCTTCCTCGGAACGGTGGGAAAGCCAGCATCGTACCAGTTCCGATCCAGTGTTAGGTAGAAAAACGACGCGTCGCGAGTAATTCAGTAGGGAGGGATCTTGCTGCGAGCTGAGACAGGTGGTTCTGTCATACAGAATTTGGATCTCGTGCGAGGCTAGCAATCCGGGACTTCGCGAGGCGCTGCGGCTGGCGCACTTGTCGATCGATAACTCCATGAACCTATTCCGTATCAGTGAAGATCTGAGCGTATTCTTTCGGCGCTAGGTACCTATGCCGAAGGCATCGGGAAGATCATGACGATCATCTCGGACATCGCCGACCAAACGAATCTTCTGGCGCTCAACGCTTCGATCGAGGTGGCGCGTGCGGGGAATGCGGGAAAGGGCTTTACCGTCGTTGCCTCCGAAGTGCGCAAGCTCGCGGAGAAAACGACGGACGCGACGCGGGCGGTGAAAGGGGCGGTGGCCGAGATTCAATCAGAAACAAGCAACAGCATGAGCACGTTGGATATGACCGCGCGCGCCGTCGACGAAGCGATGGTCTTGTCTAACAAAGCAGGCTCTGCGCTCGTCGAGATTCGAGAGACCGTGGGTCGAAGTGCGAACCACATCCGGGAAATCGCCGCGGCCTCGGAAGAACAATCGGTGACGTTCGACCACGTGGTTCAGTCTAACGAAGAAGTCGCAACGAAACGCGACGCTCAGTCAGAATTTGAACACCCATGCAGGAGCGCGATCGCCATATTCGTGCAATCGAAAGACACGGCCGACGAATGGTACAAGCTATCAGGCTGCACGAAGCGAAGCATGGTCTATCGTTACAACGCGATCATCGGCCTCGAGATGCGGTCTCGAACCTGGGCGAGGCAACGAGTTGAAGAGCCCAAGTACCGCGGACGCGGGTCGCATCTGTTCTGGCGGGCCTGTGCTGGAGCCGGCGATGCGTGTCTTTGCTCAAACAACGGCGCACGAGACGATCGACTGCGGCCGGAAGTTCTTGCGGCAGAGAGCCCCAGTCCGGCTCGAGCTTGATGGCCGAAGCCAACACATCCGATGCGTCCTCGCCCGGAAATGCCTTCTTGCCTGTGAGCATTTCATAGAGCACCGCACCAAACGCGAAGATGTCGGTCCGCTTATCCACTCGCTTGCCCTTCGCTTGCTCGGGGCTCATATACGCGGCGGTCCCAAGAATCACTCCAACCCGCGTCGCATCTCGGACCAGCGTGGGTGACATCGAGCTATCGGCCGCAGGCGTTTCTTCCTGGAAGACTTTCGCCAAACCGTAGTCCAGTACCTTGATCTTGCCCTCCTCGGTCTGCTTCACGTTCGCGGGTTTTAGATCACGATGAACGATCCCTAGATCGTGCGCTTCCTCTAGGGCTTCGGCCATTTTGATTGCGATGTCGAGAGCCTCTTCGAATGGGATCGGACCGCGTGAAATCCGCTGCGCCAGGGTCACGCCTGGAACGAGCTCGAGGACGAGGTAGTGGGTGCCGTCGGACTGCTCGAAGCCGTAGATCGAAGCGATGTTCGGGATGTGTCGACCTGTTTTTTGAAATCTCGTTCGAACGAGATTCTTATCGAATTTTACTATTGTCACATCGCCAATACCGTGCTCGGTTCGACGCCGTCTCGTTCGCGCTATCAACCAGGGAGCCTGACCTTAGCCCGAGCGCGAGATCGTCGGTCTAATTCTCGGTGGGAACGAGCCGTTTCAACTCTTCGCCGAAGTTCTGGACGAGAACGAGATGCGTCGGAGGGGGCTCCGCCACGCTGTCGTCGAGATCGATGAAATGTTGGCCGTCTGGCGTGACGGCGAAAGTGTTGAACCGCGTGGGTCCAATGCTTCGTTCGAAGAGCACCGTCCACCGCGCTCACTATTGTTGCTGCCGCTCTTGGGCTAGCTGTTCGAGATAAATGTTTTCTAGACGCTCAACCTCGGCAAGGAACCCTTCGGGATCCACGAAGGTATCTGGGTCGTAGGCTTGTCCGGCCTCGTACTTGTCATGTAGTCCATACTGCCCGCCATGCGCCGCCACCCAGACGTCAACATCCATCGTCTTTTGGTGACGATAGGTCTTGGCAAAATCGTCCGCCACGCCCGGATAAGTTGGGTCGACCAACAGTTTCTTACCTTGGTTGATCGTCCCCATATTCGCGATGACGACGTTGTAGTCGCGGTCGTTCTCTCGCACCTGCATGGAGTAACTGGAACTGCCCTCGGTATGTCCCGGGTGGTCATAAACCGTGAGACGCGTATCGCCTAATTCAATCACCTCACCCTCGCCGATGATCTGGTCCACGCTCACTGGCTTGAACGTCTCGCGGCCCCCGAAATGCGCGTCGCTGAATCCACCGTCTTCGAGGACACGAGCATCATTTTTGGTGGCCAACATCTTTGCGCCTGTGATCTGCTTGATCTCGGCTAGTGCCGCCGTGTGGTCCCAGTGCGCCTGCATCGTAAGCAGAATCTTGACGTCTTCAAGTTTGAAGCCCACGGCTTCGATATTTGCACGAATCAGTGGGGTGGAATCTTCTAGCCCCGTGTTGATGAGGATGTGCCCCTCATCGGTCGTGATAAGAAAGACGCCCAAACCGTAGGTGCCAACGGCATACAAGTTGCCAATCACACGATGGCCGGGAAAAGGTCGCGCCCACTCTTCACTTTGGGCCCTTAATTGGGCAGTGGTAAGTATGAAAAAACAGCTGACGATTGCTAGTCGAGAAAGAATTCGCTTCATGATGGCTCCGCTTCTCGTTGTTTCCTACTGTTACCGGTCGTGAAGGTTGTAGAAAAACCTCTCGTGATTGTAGGGGCAGGGAAGAGGGACTTCAAGACGGGGGTGCAGGGTCCGCGATTTTGCTTTCGCGAGAGGATCGCATTCTGTTTCCGCGTCGCTTAGAATCTTTCGTTCAGGAGGTTCCAATGCGCCTTGCCGCCATCTTACTTGTTCTCGAGCTGACGCCCCTAGCGCTCTTCGGTCAAGAATCGGGTGCCGGCGTCGTGCACTTTCCAAACTCTGGAACAGAGGAAGCCCAGGCGAGCTTTTTGTACGGGCTCGCGCAGCTTCACAACTTCGAATACAACACCGCGTCCACCGCGTTCCGCAAGGCGCAGCAGATCGACCCTGACTTCGCCATGGCCTACTGGGGCGAAGCGATGACCCACAACCACGCGATATGGACGCAGCAGGATCGCGAGGCGGCTTTGGCGGTGCTGAAGCGCCTGGGGCCGACGTCCGCGGCACGGTTGGCCAAAGCGCCCACCCAAAGAGAAAAGGACTACTTACGCGCCCTGGACATCCTCTACGGCGACGGAAGTAAACACGATCGTGACGACGCTTACACGGAAGCGATGAGCCGCCTTCATCGAAACTATCCGGGCGACCCGGAGGCTGCGGCGTTCTACGCGTTGGCTCTTCTAGGGGGCGCCCACGAAGGGCGCGATTTCGCGACCTACATGCGCGCCGCGGCTATCGCGGAAGAGGTGTTCCGGGACTACCCCGATCATCCCGGCATCCTCCATTACCTCATTCATTCGTACGACGATCCCATCCACGCACCTCTAGGACTCCGCGCGGCACGTATCTACGCTCGGGTCGCTCCCGATGCGGCGCACGCGCAGCACATGACTTCCCACATCTTCGTCGCGATGGGCATGTGGGACGATGTCGTCGCCGCCAACGAGAATGCGGCCGACGTCGCCAACCTTCGGCGCGCGGCACGAGAGCGACCGGCCTATCATTGCGGCCACTACAACTTTTGGCTGCTTTACGGGTATACCCAGCAAGGCCGCCATCGCGACGCGGGTCGCTTGCTCGACGCGTGCCGCGAGGATATGGAGGAAGCCGGCCTTAAGGCGCCCGTGTTCGACCCCGACAACTCGGCCGTGCACTCTTATCTTCAGCTGCGCACGCGTTATCTCTTCGACGCCGAAGCGTGGGACAGCGAAGTGGCTCGGTGGAGCACGGCGCTTCCCATGAAATATGTGCCCGAGCGCATCAGCTTCGAGTACACCCAGGGCTACGTCGCTTACAACCTTGGGGACATCGATGAAGCGCGCCGCCGGCTCGCGAGCCTCGTGGCAGCCCGCGGGGATCTCGGTGCTTTCAACGACGAGAACCCGGACGTGGACTATCGCGTGGAGGGCACGACGCGCTCGGAAATCGTTGAAAAGCAGCTTCGCGCTTTGATTTCGAAGATGGAGGGTAACGTCGCCGATGCCATCGCTTTGCTTCGTGAAGCTGCCGAGCTCGAAAAGACCATGCCTTTCATGTTTGGACCGCCGTTCATCGACAAGCCGTCCCACGAGCTACTCGGGGAGGTTCTCCTCGAGGCGGGCCATCCGGAAGAAGCGCTCGAGGCTTTCGAGGTGGCGGCATCACGCACCCCCAACCGTGCACAGGTCTTGGAAGGGCTGATCGTTTCCGCGGGGCAATCCGGCGACACAGCCAAGGCAAGCGATGCCAAGCAACGTCTGATGGCGATGCGTGTAAATCGCAAATAGTTCGATGCCAGTCTCACCCTAGGCTGGCTAGGCATCTAGATTCTGGATACGGAGCGCCAGGCTCTGGAGCGTTTGACCTCGACAGGCAACAACGCTTCCCCGATATGGTCGCCCGACGGCAATCGCATTGCGTTCACATCAGACAGAGCGGGATGTCTCGTTTATCGGCGGGGTCCTGTCCTTCCGGATGTGTACAAGCTCGTCTGGGTGGAACGTGACGGTCATCGACGCATATACGGAGAAGACGTAGTGGGACTGGCAATATTCGTGGGAGGTCGCGAGCAGCTACGCCTTGCTCGGCGAAACGGAAGAGGCTCTCCGGTGGCTCCGGAATGCCGTGGATCGCGGCGTCATCAACTACCCCTTTCTCAAACCAGCTAAGTGCTCGACGCTCATGCTGGAAGCGGGTACCGTAACTCTTGACGGAGACCCATGGGTTCCTCCAAAATGGAGGAATACTGGAGGACCGAGATGGCGACCCTGAACATCAAGAACGTTCCCGACAAGCTCTATTCCAGGCTCAAGGCGCGAGCGCGCAAGAGTCGTCGTTCTCTGTCCCAAGAAGTGCTACAGATCCTCGACGAGGTCACGAAACGCCGAGAGCCTGTTTCCATCCTTGAGCTACGTGGGCTCGGAAAAGAGCTCTGGAAGGATATCGACCCGGCCGAGCACGTGGACGAGGAGCGTCGCTCTTGGGATTGATCGAAGATCTGGGCCGAGGACCGATAGCCCTCGACACGGCAATCTTCATTTACTACATCGAGGAGCATCCCGATTACGTGGACCTCATAGCCCCCGTTTTGTCGCGATGGACGAGGGCCGTGTGAGGGCAGTGACCTCCGCTCTTACACTCCTCGAGACGCTCGTGGTGCCTTATCGAAACACTGATGTTTCACTCGCCGCCCGCTACGAAAAGCTGCTCACAGAGAGTCGAGGCCTTCAGCTGATCGAGATAGACCGTCCTCTACTACGCCATGCCGCGCAGCTTCGTGCCGTGGCGGGCGTCAAGACCCCGGATGCCCTTCAACTCGCCGCGGGGATGATCGGCGGGTGTAAGGTGTTTCTCACTCATGACCGCAAGCTTCCGCCTATAGGTGGCTTGCACGTGCTGCAACTCGGAAGCTACCTGTAAATGCTCCCCTTCATTATGACGCACTTCCGGGAGGACCCTCCCAGCGCGCGAATAAGTCCTTGTCCAGCTCGATGTCGAGCACGTCTAGGACACGATTGACGGTTTGATTAATAAGGTCGTCGATCGTTTTTGGGCGGTGGTAGAAAGCGGGCATCGGAGGCATCAAGATCGCACCCATCTCCGTGACTTCTGCCATCAGACGGAGGTGTCCGAGGTGAAGCGGGGTCTCGCGGACGACGAGGACGAGCTTGCGGCGATCCTTCAAAGCCACATCGGCGGCGCGCAACAAGAGGTTGTCGCTATATGAGTGGGCGATACCCGACAGCGTCTTCATGGCGCAAGGGATGACCACCATCCCCGTCGTCTTATAGGAGCCCGAAGACAGCGACGCGGCGATATCGCCGAAGCCGTGAACTTCGTCGGCTAGTGCCTCCACCTCGCTCACCCCGAGGTCGGTTTCGAGGACGATGGTTTTTTTCGCCGCGGGAGTCATTACTAGGTGCGTCTCGACCCCTTCGACCTCCCGCAGCACTTCGAGCATGCGAACGCCATAGATGACGCCGCTGGCGCCGGAGATACCGATAATCAGCCGTTTCAAATTACAATCTCCTCACGGTGTCCGAGCTTCACCGAGTTGTCGATGAAGAACAAGCGCTCCGGCGTCACTTCGTACCAAGCGATCTTATCGAGCGCCCGAGCGATTTCGGGCGGCGCGTCCGGTCCCACGATCGGAAACTTCGCTCGGTAGCGCTCGACCGCTATGGATTTGCGCTGGCCTTCGAGTTTCTCACAAGTTCCTTCGAGCTGGATTCCCTGAATCTCGCGCCAGCCGCGATAGTCTTCTTGGATCGTAACCGCGACTCGCGGGCTCGCCGCGATGTTCCGGCTGTGGCGGCTCGATGGTGCCGACAAGAACTGCAGCGTGAATCCGTCATTCGCGTAGAACACGGCCGCGGCCCACACGCCTTCCGGTCCATGGGTGGCGAGCGTCATCACGTTATGGCCCTCCATGTAAGCCGTTGCTTGGTCTCGCAATACTCCGGCCATACGCTTCTCACGGCTTCTGGCGTGGGCCTAGGCGACGATCAGATTCGAGCGACATGAGCGCTACGATCTTAGGCCGACAACGGTCCGTGAGCAACCGCATCGCCTTCCAAAGAAAACGATTGCGGATCTAGCGAAAGTTGAACAGGAACTCGGCCGTCGCGTTTCTCAGTTGGAATCGGCGATCGACCCGCAATCGAGGTGTCACGCGCGCGAGCGCGTGCTCGGAGTGATTCGGCGAGGGTCGTACTCGTGACGCGCGCGTCTCGCTCAGCAATGTCTGCGCGTCGAGGATGCTGTAGCTCGACGGCGTCTCCGGCATGTCCCCGCTCCCGGTCACGATGGCAAACATGAGCGCCCCTGTCGAACAGAGATCGCTCATGCCGTCCATGAGCCATGCGATTTCGTCGAGGGAGAGATAGTTCAAGAGATCCCAGGCCATGACGAGATCGAATCGTGTCGATGCGTTGTGAGGAACGAGCTCGTCGAGCAACGAGGCACGGGTACTCGCGCGCTCGAGCGACGTCCCGCGGAGGGGACGGTAGAAGCGATAGAAGTCCGCGACGGTGATCTTGGCGCCATATCTCGCATAAAAGGCGAGGTTTTCGGAGATGGGAGGCCCGAGGTCCAAAATGGTGCACGGAGACACGTCTTCGAGACGGGTGGCCACGTGCTCGAGAGCGTTCGAGCTGATTAACTTTTTCGTTGCCGGCGCTTGCGAGGCAAACGGAGGTGTTGGTGGCGACGGAGAGCTCCGCCGCCAGGGGAGGCCTAGACGCATCACTCGATCAATGGTTCAGTAACTTAGTGAGCGTTTGGTGCGTGTGCCGAGCCGTTCGTCTTTTGCTCGTTGGCGGACTGAGGACGGCTCGTTGGTTGCGGCGCGACCGCGACGGTTTCCATGTCGACCGTGCCTTTGAACTGCGCACCGGACTCGATCGTGACGCCCTTGGCGTGGATATTTCCCTCGAGGTGTCCCGTCTCTAGTAGCACGACTTGCGCGGTTCCATGAAGGTCGCCGTGCACTTCACCGGCCACGTGGATAGTGCTCGCGAAGATGTCCGCGTCGACGCGGCCTGACTTTTCGATGATTACGCTGTGGCCTTTCAGCGTCACTTTTCCCTCGACGCGGCCCTCGATAATGACGTCCTCATTTCCCGACAGCTCACCTTTGAGTGTGAGTCCCGCCCCGATGCAGGCTTTCTTCGAGCCTGCTTTGCTCGTTGGGGTTACGTTCTTGACGGGAGCGGGCGGGGTTACCTCTTGTTCTGACTTCTTCCACATTATTGGCCTCCGGGTGGGGTCGATGGCGCGCGATTAAGTTTTTAAGGAGTACTCTATCCAGAATAAGGGGAGGCAGGGCAAAAGGCAACTAAATAGCGACTCCCGCCGTATTCGGACGGAGCCGGGTGTCGTGAGAGGCGGGTCGGATTAGGCGGAGCTCAGTAACGTCCGCCGCCGCCGCCGCCGCCGTCATGACTCTTTGGCCGCGCCTCGTTGACGACGAGCGTGCGTCCATCGAACTCTTGCTTGTTCAGCGTATCGATCGCTGAAGTCGCGTGATCTTTCTCGACCATGGAGACGAAGCCGAAGCCGCGAGAGCGGCCGGTGTCTCGGTCGGTGATGATGCGGACTTCTTCCACCTCGCCGTGCTCTGCGAAGAGGTCTCTCAATGCACTCTCAGAAGTGTTGAAACTTAGGTTACCTACGTAAATCTTCAACGCTACTTCCTCCAGCCTGTGACCGCGTGAAACCTGGAGTCGCTCCAGGGACACGGGGCAAGGCTCACTCGAAAACGGCGCCAAGTATACACCATTTCCCGCAACCGTTGGTCGAGCGCTAGTCGTGCCGGAGAGCGTTAAGAGGATTCACACGGGTGGCCGCGAGCGCCGGAACCGCACAAGCGACGAAGGCCACAGCCAGAAGAAGCAATGGGACGATGGACAGCGAAATCGGGTCGATGGCGGAAACGCCAAAGAGCAAACTCTGCAGAAATCGCGTCAACCCGATGGCTGCAACGACGCCGATAGCGGCGCCGATAAAGGCGAGCGTCATCCCCTGACGCACGATCAGCGAAAAAATATCGCGCATCCCCGCGCCGACCGCCATGCGGAGCCCAATCTCTTGCGTACGGCGCGCGACCGAGTAAGCGATGACGCCGTAGAGACCGATGGCCGCGAGCACGAGGGCGAGTCCGCTGAAGATAGCGAGGAGCACCATCGTAAACCTGCGCGGTGCGATCGAGGCTTTCATGACGCTTTCCATCGTTCGAATGTCGTAGACGGGAATGTCGCGGTCCATTGCGGCGATGGCTGCTTTTGCGGGCTCGGCGAGGCTCAGAGGATCGGTCTCGGTGCGCAGAGCCACCTGCACGCTGAATGGCTCGACTTGGTCGATCGGCATGAAGGTCTGCATGCGCGTTTCGACGTCGAGGCCGAATTGCTTGACGTCTCCGATGACGCCGACGACTTCGCGCCATGGATTGAACTCACCTTTACTCTCGGGCCAGCCTTGCTTCAGTCGCTTGCCGATAGGGTTCTCGTCGGGCCAGAAGTGATCGGCGAGCGTCTTGTTGACGACGACGACATCCGGTGCGTCAGAGACGTCCCTTCTGGCGAAGAGGCGGCCTGTCAAGAGCGGGATCTCGAAGGTCTCGAAATATTCGGGGGACACGGGAGTGAACAAGGAGTTTGGAAGATCCGCCCGCGCCGGCACGGGACGGTCGCCGACAATGAAGACCGAGCTCCAAGAGCTGCCGAGCATCGGCAAAACGAGCCCAACGGTGGCCGAGCGAACGCCAGGCAGGCGGGAGAGATTGTCTCGCATCTCGCGTAGGAAGCGCTTGCGCCCTTCGCCGTCATAACGTGAATAAGGAACACCGAGCTCCATCGTCAAGAGTTGATCCGTTTGGAACCCGGGATCGACGCGCGTGAGCTCGGAAAGGGACCGGATGAGAAGCGCGGCGCCGACGAGGAGCGTCGTTGCGAGCGCGACCTCCACGACAAGAAGCGCGCGCCCGGCGCGGCCACGTCCGCCTGTGCTCCGACTGCCTTCTTTGAGCGGATCCGCGGGCCGCGCTCGCGAGCCGAAAAAGGCGGGAACCGCTCCGAAGCTGACTCCGGTGATGAGCGAGACGCCGAAGGTATAGGCCAAAACCTGCCAATTGAGGGCCACCGTGTGGAGCCGCGGAACATCTTCCGGAAGCAGGCCGCGCAGAAGCTCGAGCCCCACGATGGCCAGCAAAACCCCGAGCGCGCCGCCGACGAGAGCCATCAAAACGCCTTCGGTCAGCCCTTGCTGAACGAGACGGCGTCGACCGGCTCCGAGCGCGGCTTGGATGGCGAGCTCGCGTTGCCGCCCTACGGAACGCGCGAGGAAAAGATTGGCGACGTTCGTACAAGCGACGAGGAGCACGAGCCCAACGGCTCCGAGAAGCATCCAGAGCGTGGCACGGTAATCTTCGACGCGGCGATCGTTCAACCGCACGACTTTGGCTCGGATGCCGGTATTCGAGTTTGGATATTCGCTCTCCAGTCGAGCGGTGATGGTCTCCATCTCCGAAACGGCTTCTTCGAAGGACACGCCGTCAACAAGACGCGCGAGGACGCGGAGCCCCTGATGGTTGCCTCGATCGCGCGCGGAATCGTTGTCCGCCCATTGCTCTAGCGTGGTGTAGGCGCGCTCCCGCGGCGCTAGCTCGAAACCAGGAGGCAGGATACCGATGATGGTGTAAGGCTCGTCACTGAGACTCACGGTCTCACCGACGACGTCGCGCGAGCCGCCGAACCGGTTTTGCCAGAGCGCGTGGTTGAGAATCAAGGTGTGGGGCCCACCCGCCACATCTTCCTCTTCGGTGAAGAATCGTCCCGCCGCGGGAACGACGCCCATGAGGTCGAAATAGCCAAACGAGACCCGGCGCACGAGAAGGCGGATGGCTTCCTCCGTGCCCGTAAAGTTGGCTTGGCCGTTCACATAGCCGACCATCCTCTGAACAGACCGGCTCTCGCGTTGCCAATCCTTGAAGTTCGCGTAGGACACGCTCATTTCATCCCAATTAGGGCTCTTCTCGGTCATGACGAGCACTCTGTCAGGCGCTTCGGATGGGTAAGCCACGGGCTCGAGCAAAACGGCGTGCACGACGCTGAAGATTGCGGTATTGGCGCCGATTCCGAGCGCTAGGGTCAAAATGGCGACGCCGAAAAACATCGGCTGCTTTCGCACCGCTCGAAAGGCATATTTCAGATCCTGCAGCAAGCTCATGGTCGTTTAGACGTCGCGACCCAGCGAGACGTTGCTTGCGAAATCCGAAAAATTAAGAAGTCACGGCCTCTCGTAAACGACCTTGCCGCCCGCGACCGTGTAGAGCACTTTGGCGTCGAGAAGCTTTTTGGGGTCGCTCTTCCCGACTTCCACCAAGTTGGTGTCGAACACCGCGAGATCGGCCAACTTGCCCGCCGTCAGCGTGCCTTTGATGTCCTCCTCGAACGAGGCCCAAGCTGGGCCTTTCGTATACGCCTCGATCGCCTCTTCGATGGTCAGCCTTTGGTCTGCATACCACCCTTCGCTCGGTTCACCGCCGAGCGTCTGACGGGACACCGCGGCATAGAGTCCGTAGATGGGGCTCAAGAAATAGCGCGCCGCGTTCGTTCCCGGAGAGTCGCTTCCGAAAATCAAGACCGCGCCCGAGTCCTTCAGCTTGCGGAACGCATAGGCGCCGAGCGAGCGTTCCTTCCCGATCCGCTCTTCCATCCACCGCATGTCGTCGGAGACATGGTACGGGTTGACCTCGGTGACGAGATTGAGCTCGCCGAACCGCTTGATGTCGTCCGGGTGAACTACCTGCGCGTGGATGACGCGCCACCGGTGATCGGAATCGACCATGTTCGCTTCGGTGAGAACGCGCTCATAGATGTCCAGGATGATGCGATTGCCGAGATCTCCAATAGCGTGAATGTGAGGAGGGACGCCGGTGGGCAGGCGAGACGAAGGCGCCGGCGGCATCGATCGTACGTGTACCCGTGCCTTTGTATTTCTCGATCTCCGCGTTCGTACCGACAGCGAGAATCCACTCGCCACGGATGGCCAGGGCCTCGGCCCAGGGTTGGCCCTCGTCGAGCGTGTAGACGCGGCCGTTTGTGATCACGAGGTCGGCGACCTCTTGGGCTCCGGCGGCCGGAGCGAAGACGACGGTCGCAAGAATCGATGCGACGGCGAGCGTTCTCATTTTGGGTGCCTCCCGAGGGCGCGTAGTCTATCAGCGATCTGTGACTTGCCGGGCGTCACCAGCAAACCGGTGGCCCTCGGCGCGGCTTTGATCCAGAATAGGGACCGCTCGAGTAGCGAGAGGAGTACAAATGAGAGTCGAAGTCTTGGTTTTGACCACCGCGCTAGGACTAGGACTAGGGATGATGAGTGCGGCGTCCGTAGGGGCAGGAGCCCAAATCGAACAGAAAAAAGCGGCCGAGCAGCAGATCGAAGAAGCGCTGAGCGCACTGCCGGAATCGATGCGCGAGGATGCCACGGTCAAAGGCTTCGACGAGAGTGGGAGCTTGGTCGTGCTGCGCGAAGGCACGAGCTCCATCACTTGCCGCGCCGACGATCCGACCGTTCGCGCATGGATCGTTCACTGCTATCCGGAGGCGCTCGAAGCGTTCGTGGCACGCAGCGAAGAGCTGAGGAAAGAGGGCGTGGATACGCCCGCGCGGATCAAGACGCTCACGGCGGAAATCGAGTCCGGGGCGATCCAGCTCCCCGACATTGCGGTCATTTACGCGCGCCAGGGCAACAGCGTCGATAGCGCGAGCGGCGTCGTCATCGCGCACGTACCTAACGCCACCGGCCGCTCGACCGGGCTCCCAACGCTGCCGACGCGGGGGTCACCGTGGCTGGCGGAGACAGGAACCCCGATGGCGAATATTCGCATCGCCGTCCGGTGAGAAGCCGGGCAGCGATGGCTCGACGGTGTTAAGATAGGCATGACGCGCCTGGAGTCGTCATGAAGAAAACACGAGTTTTGTTGGCGGACGATCATACCATCGTTGCCGAAGGACTAGTGAGCTTGCTCGAGCAGGATTTCGAGCTCGTCGGCCGCGTAGATAACGGGCGAGATTTACTGAAGAAGGCGGAGGAGCTCTCTCCCGATGTCATTGTGACAGACATCTCGATGCCGCTTTTGAACGGAATCGAGGCGTTGCGTCAGCTCAAGAAGACGAAGCCCGACGTGCGGGTCGTTTTTCTCACCGTTCACGCCGACGTGTCTTACATCACCGAGGCGTTTCGCGCCGGCGCCGCGGGCTATGTGCTCAAGCAATCCGCCGCGGAAGAGCTACGCTCGGCGATCAAGGCCGTGCATGAAGGGCGGACTTACTTGACGCCTCTCATCACCAAGGATTTCCTGAACGATATTCTCAACACGGACGAGGGCGTCGACAGCGTCAACGTTACGTTGACGCCCCGAGAGCGCGAAGTGCTTCAGCTGCTCGCCGAGGGTCACGCGGTCAAAGAAATTGGCGCGGTTCTCGACATCTCGCCGCGCACGGTCGAGTTCCACAAATACAACATCATGGAGAAGCTCGGCCTCCGAACGACCGCAGAGCTCACCCAATATGCCATCAAGCATGGCGTCGTATCTGTCTGATATCTAGCTCTCGGCTTCGTGAATCCTCTCCAACCTGTCGATCAGGCCGTCATGGCCACCTATTTCGGCGTCCTGCTGTGGATTGGCTTCGACGTCATGCGCTCGGAGAAAAAGGGGAGCGAGAGCGAGTCCTTTCTCGCGGCCGACCGCGACGTCGACCGCGGATTCCTGCCTCATCGGCCCGGTCGCGATCTTCGTCAACGACATCTATCGCAAGCTCTTTCGTCCGGAAGCGTCCGATTGCGAGTTGGTCTGGATGGCGCGTGTCGCGACGATCGTGCTCGGCGTCTTCGCGATCGGAACCGCTTATCTGTTCCCACGTGCGCTCGACTTGATCCTGTACGCGTATACGTTCGGCGCGTCTGGGCTGTTCTTTCCGATGCTCATGCGCCGCGCGTCCGACGTGTGACGCTCGGCGGCTAGCGCGCGGCCGTCGACCTGTCGCGGGTCGCTCCCGTCGAGCTTGCGCTCCAAGACGACTACAAGCTTCCGGCCCCGTTCGTGTTCTCGGACCAGACGGAAGGACCTTGGCCAGGTCGCGCTCGAGTGCCTTTCTGACGACCGAAACTAAGAAAATAACCGAGCCGTCACTGGTTTGCCCGCGCGAACGTCAACTTGACAGTACCTTGAACCTCATTGACAAGCGCCCATTAGACCCATATAATATGGCCATATAGTATGGTTTTGCCATATAAGAGGAACGTGATGCCCACAGTCAAAAAGACAATAGAACTCGACCAAGAGGCTATTAACAGGATCAAGGCTGCTTTGAACGCCAAAACAGAGAAGGAGGCGATCAATTTCGCTCTGAGGCAATTCGATACCGATATCCGTCTGGCCGAGACTGCTTACAGGGACGCAGGATCCTTTGAGTTTGAAGCTGCATTCGAGGACTGATTTTGCAGCAGAAGACCATCATCGACACCAACGTCTACATCGATATATTCAATGACGATCGACACCAGAGTCTTCGAAATCCATTCGAGCGCATCGTATTCCTAGCCCATCCAGTTCTTCATGAGTTATGGATGGGTGCTAAGGGAAAGCGAGAAATCAAACACTTAATTACGTTCCAAAGCGCATTTGCGAAGTTGAAGCGTTTGCTAATTCCGACGCCGTCAACTTTGATTTCAGTCGGCCGGGCATGTCATCGACTTCGCAGCTCCGGCAAATTCGACCCCGTTCACCCGAAACATTACAACGACATATCCATTGCTTCTTTAGCACGGCAAATAGGCGCGACGGTGATTACCCACAACACTCGAGACTTCTCGACAATCCAAAGTGTCATGGATTTCGAGTTCGAACCACCGTAGCGCAACTTCAGGTACTGTAAAGTCGACGTTGCGCGAGCAAGTCGGCGCCGCCGGAGTGGCCTCTCCGTTCGAGTCACGCGGCGCACGGGACGGAGTCCCAAGCGAGGAACGCGCGACCCCGTAGCTCTCGGGGATGCCGAGCCTAGCCTGCAGCCGTGGGCGCCCGACGTGGAAGAGAAGACCTCGTCCAGGCGCCATGTGTCTCCCAGGCGACACCTGGCTAATGATTTCGGCCGGAAATCGATATCCGTTGTAGCTCGGCGACTTGCTGTTCATTGCAAGTATGTATCACGTGAGTCACGGCGGAGCTACTTTGTCCGGACGCAGTTCATCCTGACCTAATACTCCACGCTCAGCCGAAACCGAACGCCCGCCGCTTCCGCCGCCTCGAGCACCGCGCGCATCGCCCGGAGACCTTCGCGGATGGCCGCGGCCTCTCTGACTTCGTCCGGGTTCTCCTCGATAAAGTCTTGGATGGCGTCCACCACCTCGAGGCCGCTTGTGCAGGAGAACCATCGTCCTGTCGGGTCGCCACCAGTGGGGGCGTCGAATTTCATGTCCGCGGCGAGGGTCTCCGCTTCGTCGTGCGAGAACGCGACGAACTCGCCGAGACCGGGAAGATCCATTTCATGTGCCGCCGCGTCCAACGTGTGACGCTCGGCGGCTAGCGCGCGCCCGTCGACCTTCCGCGGGTCGATCCCGTCGAGCTCACGTTCCAATACAACAACATAACCAAGTCCCAAGTGTTCCTCCAGTTGATGGCTAGTTTTCTACCGGCGCTCGGCGTTTCAACTCCTCCGCCCAGTTGAGAACGAGGTGGAGCCGCGCCGGCCCAGAGTCGCCCTCGGCTTCGATCATCAAGAACCGCTGGCCGTCGGGCGAAACGTCGTAGTTGGTATAGTTTCCGAACCCGGATTCGAATCGC
>SMYC01000110.1 GCA_004356105.1 Acidobacteriota bacterium
AAAATCCGGGTTGTCTCGATAGTGCTCGAGCAGCGGCTCCTGGTATTTCGAGAGTCTAAAAAAATGGTTGCGCTCTTCGAGCCACTCCGCTTTCGAATGGTGCAGCGGACAATTGCCGTCGACGAGGTCTTTTTCCAACTTGAACTCTTCGCAAGAATTGCAATACCAGCCCTCGTAGCTTCCCTCGAATACGTCGCCCGCTTCGTTGATGCGGCGCAGGAGCGCCTGAACGGTGGTCTTGTGCCGCGGCTCGGTGGTGCGGATGAAATCATCGAAAGAGATGTCGAGCTGCTTCCAGACCTCCTTGAACTCCTTTTCCATCTTGTCGCAATAAGCGCGGGGCTCGATGCCGAGCTCCGCCGCTTTCTTGAAGACGTTCAGCGAGTGCTCGTCATTGCCCATGACGAAGTGGGTGTCGTAGCCCGCGAGACGCTTGAAGCGCGCGATGACATCGGCGGTCACTTTTTCATAGGCCGTTCCGAGATGAGGACGGCTATTGACGTAGTCGATCGCGGTCGTGAGGTAAAACGTCTCCATATTGATTGCATTCTAGCAGACGGTTACAAGTTGACAGCGGCGGGCCGCACCTTTAATGTCCGTCCCGCAGTTATAGGAGCCGAAAATGAAGACAAATGTTCTTCGACTTTGTATCGCGAGTGCGCTGATCGCGGCGACGTCCGCCGCAGGCGAGAGGCCTAAAGGTCCCGATCGCTATGCGATTACCGGTGCGCGCATCGTGACGGGGTCAGGTCAGGTTATCGAGCAAGGGACGCTCGTTCTCGAGCACGGCTTGATCACGGCCGTCGGCGCTTCGGTCGAAGTTCCCGACGGCGTGTGGGTCATCGACGGTAGCGGCAAAGTGGTCTATCCGGGATTGGTCGACGCGCTGTCGGATATTGCTCTCGAGAAGAGCGAAGCGTCAGGCGACGCGCCGTTCTCGCGAGGCCCTCTGGACCGGCCGGGAACGACGTCGTGGGCCGCTGCGGCCGATGCCCTCGTGCTCGATGACGACCGCGTCGAAGCTTGGCGCAATGCGGGCTTTACGTCCACGGTGTCGTCTCCCTCGACCGGCATCGTGAGCGGCCAAGCGGCCTTTCTCAACCTTGCCGGTGAGCGCGACGAGGATCTTGTCGTCGCGACACCCGTGGCTCTCAGAGTGAACTTCGAACCGAACGCGAATCGCAGTTTTCCAGGCTCGCTGATGGGCGTTTTAGCCTACATTCGGCAAGTGTTTGCAGACGCCTCGCACTATCGCGTGAGCCAGACGGCTTACGCGCGCGAGCCTCGCGGAAAGAGGCGGCCGCGCTACGATCGCGCGCTCGCGCCGCTCGCAGAGGCTCAGGTGGATGGTTGGCCGGTGCTCATGCCGGGGCACTGGGAGCACGAGATCGAACGAGCGGTGCGGCTCGGCCGCGAGATTGGGGTCCGCCCAGTCGTTTACGGACTGCATGAAGGCCATCGCGCGGCCGAGTTCCTCGCCTCCGAGAACGTTGCCGTGCTCGTGAGCTTGAAGTGGCCGGAGGCAGACGAGGATAGAGACCCTGAAGCGGAAGAACCGCTCCGCGTCCTCCGAATGCGGGAGCAGGCGCCAAAAACGCCTGCGGCGCTTGCGAAAGCCGGCGTTATGTTTGGGTTTTACTCGGACGGACTGGAGAGCCCCAAAGAGATATTTGCAAGTCTTCGAAAAGCCATCGACCGAGGTTTGACCCACGAGAGCGCGCTGCATGCGTTGACGCTCGGGCCCGCGACTATCTTCGGTGTCGACGATCGACTCGGAAGCCTCGAAGCTGGAAAAATTGCAAACGTCATCGTGGCGGATGGTGCGCTCTTCGACGAGGACACGCGGATCGAAACGGTTTTCGTCGATGGCGCGAAATACGAGATTCGAAAGTCCACGGACGAAGGAGGTGCACCGTGAATGTAAAGAGATTCGTTTGGACGGCGGGTCTAGTCGCAAGCGTTAGGGTCATCGCAGGCGGAGGCGCCGCGGTGGCGCAAACGATGGTGATCCGCGGAGGCACGATCTTGACGGTGACGAACGGCACGATGGTGAACGGCGACATCCTCGTCGAAGACGGCAAGATTGTGGAGATTGGCACGAATCTCTCCGTTCCGGAGGGTGCTCTAGTCATCGACGCGAGGGGGCAGTTCGTCATGCCCGGCATCATCGACGCGCATTCGCACATCGCGGCGGAGTCGATCAACGAAGGTAGTGTCGCGGTGTCCTCGATGACGGGTATCGAGGACGTCCTCGACCCAACCGATATCAACATATATCGTGAGCTTGCCGGCGGGGTGACAACGTCGAACATCCTCCACGGAAGCGCCAACCCGATCGGCGGGAAGAACGCTGTCATCAAACATCGTTGGGGGAGTGACGCCGAAGGACTTCTTTTCAAAGGGGCGCTTCCCGGGATCAAATTCGCGCTCGGAGAAAACCCGAAACGTTCACGCGGCGGGCGGCGCGGTGTTCCCCGCCGCTATCCCGCGACACGGATGGGCGTCATCGACGTCATCCGGGAAGCGTTCACGAAAGCGCGCGCCTATCGTAAAGAGTGGCAGGACTATGAGGCGCAGAAGGCACACGGTCAGGCCGATCTCGTGCCCCCGAGGCGCGATTTCGAGCTCGAGCCTCTCGTCGAGATCATGGAAGGCAAGCGTCTCGTTCACGCCCATTGCTACCGCGCCGACGAGATCCTGCAGCTTCTTCGCGTCGCGGAAGAATTCGATTTCCGCATCGCGACCCTCCAGCACGTTCTCGAGGGCTACAAGGTTGCCAAAGAGATTGCGGAGCACGGCGCGGGCGCATCGACGTTCTCGGATTGGTGGGCGTACAAGATGGAAGCTTATGACGCCATCCCGTACAACGCGGCGCTCATGACGGAAAAGGGTGTGCTGGTATCGCTCAACTCGGATAGCGCCGAGGAAGCGCGCCATCTCAATCAAGAAGCGGCGAAGACCTTGAAGTGGGGAGGGCTGAGTGAGGAACAGGCGCTCGCTCTGATTACGATAAACCCCGCAAAGCAGCTTCGCATCGACGACAGGGTGGGGTCGATCGAAGTGGGGAAAGATGCCGACTTCGCCATTTTCGACACGCATCCTTTGAGTGTCTACGCTGTGCCGCAGAAGACAATCGTCGACGGTAAAGTCTACTTCGACCGCGAAGAAGACGCCGAACGCCAGAAAGCGTTGGTGGAAGAGCGCGCAGAGCTCTTGGAAAAGTTGAAGCCGGCTACGGAGGAAAAACAATGATCCTGACACGTACGCTCACCATCCTGGTGCTCTTTAGCGGGGCCGCAGCAAGTGCCCAGGACGACGTCATCGCCATCACGGGCGGGAAAATTGTGACTCTGGCCGGCGAGCCGATCGAGAACGGCACGATCATCATCCGGAACGGCCGGATCGCTGAAGTCGGCGCGAACGTCGCGGTCCCGGCCGGTGCCGAAGTCATCGACGCCTCCGGGCTCGAGGTCTATCCGGGCATGATGGATGCCGTCAGCCGGCTCGGCTTGACGGAGATCTCATCGACCGCGGCGACGGTGGATACGACAGAGCTCGGCGATTACAACCCGCAGCTCACCGCCGCCACGGCCGTGCATCCTTCGAGCGAGCACATCCCGGTCGCGCGGGCGAATGGCATCACCCATGCCGTCACGGCGCCTGGGGGCTCTGGAGGATTTGGCGTGGGGGGGCCATACGGTATCCACGGCCAAGCCTCGCTGATAAACCTCGCGGGCTGGACGGTGGAGGAAATGGCAGTCAAGATGTCGGTCGGCATGGTCCTTCATTGGCCGACCATACAGACCTCGACCTTCGATTTTTCGACGTTTAGCCGCGTCGAAAAGAAGTTCTCCGAAGTCAAGGAACAGTACGAGGACCGTGTTGCCGAGCTCGAGGATTGGATGGACGCGGCGCGACGCTACGCAGGTGAGTCGGAGAAAGAGACGGACCTGAAGCTCGAAGCGCTCGCCAAAGTCGTCGAAGGCGAGCTGCCGATGATGATAATGGCTGACGATGCCCGCGACATCAAACGCGCCGTTCAGTTCGCGGAAGAGCAGGGCATCAAGATGATTCTTCTCAGTGGCCGCGACGCTTGGAAAGAGAAAGCGCTTCTGGCGGAGAAAAACATTCCTGTGATTCTCGGGCCAACCTTGCGGCTTCCACGAACAGAAGATGAAGCGTATGACAAGCCGCTCACCGCCGCGTCGGAGCTCCAAGCTGCCGGGGTTCGTGTCATCTTCGCGTCATTCAGCTCGGCGAACTCGAGACTCTTGCCGTACGAGGTCGGAAACGCCGTGGCGCGCGGACTGCCCTGGGAAGAAGGGCTCAAAGGCATCACCCTCTATCCCGCGGAGCTTTTTGGGGTTTCCGATGAGCTCGGGAGCATCGAGGAGGGCAAACGAGCCAATCTCATTATTACTGACGGGGATCCTCTCGAGATCCGTACCGAGATAAAGCATTTGCTGATCGACGGCGTACCTACGAGTTTGGACAATAGGCATTTGGAGCTGTATGAGAAATACAGGGCCCGTCAATGAGACAGCTTGCTTTTCTCTTGGTCATTTACTGTTTCGGGTGTTCGGGGTCGGAGGCGGTGCAGTCGGAGGATGTGGCGCGTCGCTTGCACGAGACGGTGCCGCTCATCGACGGTCATAACGATCTTCCCGGTCAGTATCGTGATTTGAGCAATCAGTTTTCCGCGCTCGATATTGCGAAGAGCCAGCCCGATATCATGACGGACATCCCGCGTCTTCGGGAAGGCGGTGTCGGAGCTCAGTTTTGGTCGGTCTTCGTCCCGACGAGCCTCGAGGGCGGCGATGCGGTTCGAGCGACGCTCGAGCAGATCGACGTCGTCTACGAGCTCGCCCGGCGCTATCCCGATACCTTCGAGATTGCGATGACGGCGGACGATGTGGAACGCGTCTTCGCCTCGGGAAAGATCGCCTCGCTCATAGGGATGGAGGGCGGGCATTCTATCGACAGCTCACTCGGAGCGCTACGTATGTTTTATCGGCTCGGAGCCCGCTACATGACGGTAACCCACGGCCGTAATACGCCGTGGGCCGACTCCGCAACCGATAGCCCGGCTCTCGACGGTCTTTCGGAGTTTGGCAGTGACGTCATCCGCGAGATGAACTGGCTCGGAATGCTCGTCGACCTCTCGCACGTTTCGGAAGCGACGATGCACGACGTGCTGGATGTCGTTCAGGCTCCCGTGATCTACAGCCACTCCTCGGCGCGCGCGCTTTGCGACCATCCGCGCAACGTTCCAGATGACGTTCTCCGGCGGCTCCCCGAGAACGGGGGGGTTATCATGGTGACCTTTGTGCCGCAGTTCATTTCCCAGGAGGTCAAGGACCACGGCGACATGCGAGACGCGGAGAGCGAGCGCTTGGAAGCGATCTCGGGCTCGAGCGACGCCAGCGTTGCCGAAGGACTGCGGGCGTGGGATCAGGAGCACCCGGCGCCGCGAGCGACGCTGGCGCAGGTCGCGGACCATATCGACCACATCCGCGAGGTCGCGGGAATCGACCACATCGGGATCGGTTCGGATTTCGACGGCATCTCCTCGGTCCCAATCGGGCTCGAGGATGTCTCGACGTTCATCGACCTGACGCGCGAGCTTCTCGCGCGCGGCTATTCGGAGGACGCTGTCGAGAAGATCCTCGGGCGGAACGTACTGCGCGTCATGCGTGCGGCTGAGGAGACGGCAGCGCGGCTTCGGCTCGAACGTGGGCCTTCGGAGGCACTCCTTCCCGGTCGCTCCGAGTGGAATTGACCATCCTTCAGGATTCAGCATTCAGCATTCAGGTCGAGACTGTGGACGTGAGCAAAAATTAGAAAAGAACAGCCACAGAGGGAAACGAGATCACAGAGCAGAGATTCGGCTCTGCTCTTCGGTCCCTCCACGGTGCGTGGGCCCCGGTGAAGAGTGGCAAAAGTCACCTCGTCCTCGGGTTTCCTCTGTGTTCGAAGTGGCTTCGGCCGATCAAGTCTCAAGACCGGCAGAACAACGCTCGCATCGCCGCCGCGAGCCTTTCAAACTCCGCAGCCGCACGAAGAGATCTCGCGAACCTGTGTGTCTCTGTGGCTGTTTTCTTCCTGATTTCTACGTCCTCTGACCTCTAATTCGTACTCGTAGCCCATTCTTGCGGCAAACAAGGGCTAACCTGGGGCGACTTCTATGCGTCCAAAGGAACGAATGAAGGCGATAGTCGCCGACGAGGTCGTCGGAAGAGCGCGGTCAGGGGACCAGAATGCCTTTCGGACGCTCGTCGAGGCTTATAGCCGGGACGTCTTTCGGCTCGCCTTCCGGATTACCCGAAACGAACAAGATGCGGAGGATACCGTGCAGGAGACGTTCATACGCGCTTACCAGAAGCTCGACGGGTTCGAAGCGCGCGCGAACTTCGGAACCTGGCTCTACCGTATCACCGCGAACAGCGCTATCGACCAACTGCGGCGCAAGAAGCGTCACGAGGACCGAAGCGTCCCGCTCGACGAGGTGACGGCCGGAGGCGTGGGGCCGGGGCAGGAACGCGCGGTCTTCGGCCGGCAAGTGCGTGAGCGTGTGGAGAGCGCTCTGGTCAGTTTGAGCGAGCTCGAACGGGCTGCTTTCGTTCTTCGTCACTTCGAAGAGCTCTCGCTCGCCGAGATCGGCGCCACACTCGACATCACTGTCAGTGCGACGAAACAGGCGATTTTTCGCGCGGTGCGGAAGCTGCGCGTCACCCTCGCTAAGATACCCAGGACGGCGCCATGAAACATCTCGACGAAGAGGAGCTCGTTCTTTACCATTACGGCGACGCCGAAGACGCGACTTCCGTCGAAGAGCACTTGAAGACATGCGCGCGTTGCCGGGCCGAGCTAGCCGAGCTCACCGCGGTCCTCGCGGATGTGAGCGCGCTTCCCGCCCCGGATCGGGGCGACGAGTACGGCGAAGAAGTCTGGGCGGCGATAGCACACAAATTGACGCCGCGTCGCCGCGTAAGGAGTGTCTTCATGCTCGCCGCGGCGGCCGTCTTGCTTGCGGGGACGTTCCTCGTGGGCCGGTTATCCACACGGTGGAACGCTCCGCCTCCCTCCGCCCAGATCCGCGAGCGTATTCTTCTCGTTGCGCTCGACGAGCATCTCGACCGCTCGCAGATGCTTCTTCTCGAGCTCGTCAACGCGCCCGAGAGCACCTTCGAGCTCAGTGCCGCGCGCGAGCTATTGCACGAGAGCCGGCTCTACCGTCAAACGGCCTTTCGCATGGGAGATCTCGCAACGACCGACGTCCTCGACGAGATCGAGCGTCTGCTTCTCGATGTTGTTCACGGAACCACCAGTGGCGACGTCCTCACAGCTCGCATCGTCGAGCAGGACGTCTTTTTCAAGATTCGTATCCTCCAGACGAACGTACGTCGTCGCGAAGAGGAACTGAAATCTCAACAGTTCTAGCATTACTAGAGAGAGAGGAATCGATGTTTGTTTACCTGCGGTCGCTTATGGCACCAGCAATGCTTTTCCTGGGACTCTTCTTGCAGTCCAGCGCCTCTGTTTCGTATCAAGAAGGAAGGGAAGCGCTCGATCGCTCGGACTGGCAAGGGGCCGTTGAGGCATTCGAGCAAGTATCCGAAGACGACGCGGTCGCCGATGCCGCCATTTTCTGGCAGGCCTATGCCTACAACAAGCTTCGTGACGCCGACCGCGCTCTAGAGAGCGTAGCACTCCTCGAACGCCGCTTTCCGAATAGCGAATGGCGCGATGATGCGCAAGCGCTCGCGGCCGAGATACGCGGCCGAGCTTCCGGCGAGGACGATAACGATGAGCTCAGGCTCATGGCGCTGAACGCGCTCATGCACGCCGATGACGAGGAAGCCATCCCGATACTCGAAGAGTTCTTGAGAGGCGCTCACTCGGAGCGGCTCAAGGAAAGAGCGCTCTTCGTGCTTGCGCAGAGCGGCTCGGCGCGTGGCTTCGAGGTTGTCGCAGAAGCCGCGCGCTCGAGTAGCTCGCCGAACCTTCAAAAAAAGGCGATCCGTTATTTGGGTGTGCATGAATCGGAACGAAGTCTCGACCTACTCGTCGAGCTTTACGGTTCGATCACGGATATGGACGCTCGGCGAAGCATCCTTCAAAGCTTCATGATTGCCGGGCAAAGGGACCGTCTCTTGGGCCTCGCGCGCGAAGAGCCCAACGAGGAACTGCGCGCCCGGGCGATCCGCCTGCTCGGAACGATGGATGCCGAGGACGAGCTATGGACGCTATATGAGCAGGAGACCTCCGAAGAGATTCGCAAGCAGATCTTGCGCGCTTTCATGGTGGCTGGCGACCAGGAACGTCTTCTAGCTGTCGCCAAAAACGCGGCAGAATCTTTGGAGCTCAGGAAAAGCGCCATCCATTTGCTTGGCACCCAGGACGCCGACGAGGAGCTCTGGGCGCTCTATCAGCAGGTGACATCCGAGGAGCTCAAAGAGCGCGTAATGCACGCGCTCTTCATTTCAGGCAACTCCGAGAAGCTCTTACTGGTCGCTCGCGACAAGGACGAGTCCATCGAGATGCGCAGGCGGGCCATTCACAATCTCGGGATTACTGGAGAGGCGTCCCGTCCGATGCTTCTAGAGCTCTATCAAGGCGAGACGGCGTTTGAGCTGAAAGAGCAAATCTTGCACGCCCTGTTCGTTCAAGATTCAG
Source organism: Acidobacteriota bacterium (assembly GCA_004356105.1). Taxonomy (GTDB): domain Bacteria; phylum Acidobacteriota; class Vicinamibacteria; order Marinacidobacterales; family SMYC01; genus SMYC01. The sequence goes on from SMYC01000110.1 coordinate 8,677, forward strand.
CACCCGAGCTCGTTGAGCTTGCGCGCTCGGAGAACGACCTCGAGCTCGAGAAAAAAGCGGTCCACTGGCTTTCCTTGATGGACGCGCCCGAAGCCAAAGCTTACATGATGGAGATATTGAGACGATGAACTATCTACTATTTCTTCTACTTCAGCCAACTCTCATTGGCGGCTCGATTGAGGCGCGCGGCGCCGCGACCGAGCTCGCCCGAAACATCACCGCGGGCCCCGTGGGAACGTTTTGGAGCGGCTATGAAGTGCCTCGAGTCGTGGTACAGGGGCGTACTCATCATGGGTGCGGTGGCGTCTATCGTCTCGACGACGGTGGTGGTGACTCGAAGCCTGCGACAGACGAAAGTGCTTCCACGTTGCACATGTTCTATCGCGTCGTCGACGGCACGGTCGAGGAACTGCAGGCGATATCGAGTGCTTGTCGTATCGATGCGGGCAGCGGGAGCGTGCATTGGTGGAGTGGCGTGTCCGTTGATGATAGCGTCGCTTTTCTGCAGCAGCTAGCTCGTGACAAACCGCGCTCCGAGATTGCTGAGCAAGCGATCTACGTGATCAGCCAGCACGCGGGCTCGGCCGCGGATATGAGCCTCGAGCAGTTCGCTGGAATCCGCTGGCCTCGCGATCTGAGAGAGAAGGCCGTTTTCTGGTTGGGGTCAGCGCGCGGCGAGACGGGATTTCGAGTCTTGAGTACTCTCATCGAGGGTGAGGAAGACCCGGAGATCCGAGAAAAAATGGTTTTCGCGTTCCATATCTCCGACGCGGAAGGCGCCACGCCGAAGCTCATTGCGCTCGCGCGAGCGCATCGGGACCCGGAGCTTCGCGCGAAAGCACTCTTCTGGCTGGCGCAAAAAGCAGGGAAGCAAGCGGCTGCCGCGATCGCCGAGGCGGTCGAAGACGACCCGGACCTCGATGTGAAGAAAAAGGCGGTATTCGCCTTGTCCCAGCTGCCCGCAGAAGAAGGCGTGCCGCTCCTTGTGGAAGTTGCGGAGAACCACCGGCAGCGAGAGATTCGGAAAAAGGCATTTTTCTGGCTTGGACAGTCCAATGACCCGAGAGCGCTGTCCTTGTTCGAGAAAGTGCTTCTGGAAAAGGACTAGTGCTTGAACCCGCTAATCCTGTCGGTAAAGTCCGAGGTCATTTTTGGTGCTGGCAAGGCGCTCCAACGATTTCATATTGAGATATTCCGAGGAGGAGCAACGCAGCAGCGCCGAAAAGACCGGAACGCTCCGCTGGCAGGATTAGCGGGTTCGAGCTAGTCGCGCAAGTACTTCCGCATCACTTTGTCGAGAGCCCGATCGGTGAGGAGGCGGCGAGAGATAGGCCTGAACCTTGGCGTCGGTGCCGCTGATGAGAACCGCTCGTTCCGACATAGGGGGATGATACAGGAACGCGGTCGCAGCGAAAAAAAGCTGAGGGCGGGAACCGCCCCCAGCACTAAAGCAGCTTTACCACCCTGTCTGCCAACCCGCCCTCGCCGAGCACCACGTTGAGAGTGGCCTTTTCCGTGACCCTCTCGAGCACTGCGAGCTCGCGCAGACGCATCAGCGTCGGGTTGGACTCGAGGAGTCGAGCAGCGTTCAGCTGAGACCGGATCGCGGCCGTCTCTTCGCGGGCGCGTAATGAGGTTCGCTTCGGCTGCTTTCTTCGCTTCGAGCACCTTGTTGAGCAGCTCCTTCATGTCACTTGGTGTCAACAGAAAACGATCAAAGATCGCTTACCGGGTGGTCATGTTTGCGCGAGAGCTATGCGCTCATTTGAAGACCGACGCGCAGAAGACTATAACTGTTAGAGACCGATCGTGATTAAGCCTGTGTTGATCCTCGCTCTCGTGGCGTTGCTCGGCGCCTCCTCTTTGAGCGCGGCCCAGCGGGCACGCTCACCCGCCGCGGCTACGGTGTTCATTCGCGTCATCGGTACGATCGAAGTTGTCACCGAGGGCGCTTTCACCGAATCGAAAGAGACGCGCGACGTCGAGCTCGGCACAGGGAGCGGTTTCATCTTCACACCCTATGGGCACGTATTGACGAACCACCACGTCGTGCAAGGCCGCAGTTTCACGAAACGCGTCGGCTCCCGCAACGTGACGGTAGAGCTCAAGGTGGACCGTGTGGAGGTGGTGCTGCCGACAGGCGCCTTCGATGCGTCCATCGAGTTGGTGGACCCGGACATCGATCTTGCCGTTCTATCGATCGCGGGCGGTGACCTGCCTTACCTCGCATTCGGCGACTCGGAGGCGACGAAGCCAGGTGAGTCGGTTCACGTTTACGGTTTCCCCTTCGGGCGTCGCGTCGAAGTCGGTCTGACGGACGTCCCGGACATCCTTCCCCAAGTAAGTGTGACCCGGGGCACGGTCTCGGCTACGCGGAACGACGACGCTGGCAACACGGCCTATTTGCAGACGAGCGCGACCGTGAACCCGGGCAATAGCGGCGGGCCGATGGTCGATGAGGATGGCTATGTGCTCGGTGTCGTGAGGCTCAAGCTGCGAGATTCGGACGGGATCGGTTTTGCGATCCCGGTCAACACGGTCAAAGATTTTCTGACCGTGAGCGGCTACGATCAGCTTTTACCTGTCGAGCGCCTCAAGCTTGGTGGCGAGCAGACATTGAGGGACAAAGGCTTGAGCCTCCGACTTCCGGAGACGCTCGAAGACGTTTCGCCTATGCGGCTGCGCGCCTTCAGCGATCCCGGGCAGGGTGCTATTTTGTGGACTTCGGATCGGGTGGTGACCCCGTGGGATCTCCGGTCGCTAGAACAGGCACTCTTGTCAGGCGGGACGTTCGGGACGTTTCGAGCCGAAGGAGAGAGAGACTCCGCCGCAGTCGCCGAAGGCGTCTTGATCGGGCGCGCGCGCTCCGGCGACACGCGGATGGTGTACGCGCTTTTCGACAGAGGCGCCGAAAAAATCGTCCTCCGCTACGAGGGACACGCGGACGCGGTAGCGTTCAACCGTTCCGTTCTCGAGCAATCGCTTCGAAGCGTGTCCGCTAGACCCCTATTGACATCGGAGGTGACGCGCGCGCTGCTAGTGGACGGCGTGCTGTGGGAGAGACGGCCGCTCCCCGCGCCTTCCGCGCCCTCCATCATGGTCCCAGGTCGATTCAGCGTCGAAGTCTCGGCACCCTTTGCCTGCACTGGCTTGCCTCCTGTCGAGTCCGCGATGGCGGCCTCGCCCGAGGGGGACTTCACGGTCTCACTTCGTGTGGGGTGGTGGGCGCATTCGCTGGACACTTCGAGCGCCGCGACTAGCTGCAGCCAACAAGCGGGGGGCTTCGGGGACGCTTCGTATTTCTACACCATCGATTGGCTAGGCATTCGCTATGCGGTCGAAGGAGTCTTTATCGACGACATGCGCGGAACGCTTCAGCTCGAGCTCGTCGCGCCGGAATCGAAGCAGCTATTCGTGCGCGAGCTGGCCCTCGCCTGGATTGCTGAAAACCGACAGCGCTAACGCTAACACGCCTGATTCCGTTCACGTTCTAGTGCTAGAGACCGCCGAACAGGAAGCGGGTAGACGATAGCAACCCGAATTGCGGAAACTAAAAAGACTCGGCTGTGACAACGTCCCATAAGTTCCGGTAGCGGCCGTCGCGAGCGCTTCGCAAGAACATGTGGATATTCTGAACGAGGGAGACGGTGATGTGGTCGTCGACCATCGCGGGATGCGGGCGATGAAGGTTCGCATAAGCGCGGATGAAAACGCTGGACTCGGAGGTCGGCAGCTGCAGCACGTTGTCGACGAAAGCAGACCACTTTCTCTGGCGAAACAAATAAAACTCGACATTCGAAACGTAGAACGTGGTCACGGTTTGGCCGTGGGACTCGAGGAGCCTCCCGAGCCGACGGAAAGTCTGGTCTCCGGCGAAATCGCCGACGATCGGGATGATGCGGTTCTCCAGCTGCATCTGGCGCACCCGCCCGTAAGTCTCGTCCGCCGCGAGCCAATTCCGACGTTCGCCATGGCGGTCGATTTCGAGAATAAACTCCTTCAGCGAAGGGAAGAAGAACGACCGCCATCTGTCATATTTGATCTCTAAGCCTTGTCGAAAGAACTCACGGTAGATGGTCTCTAGGTCGTGGCGGTCTTGATCGGTGAGCCCGAGCTCGGGGCGGGTCTCGAGCTCACCGAGGACGAAGGCTAACTGTTCCTCGTAAAAGCTCTCGTCCGGCGCGGTGGATTCGATGGCAGCAACGATGTCGGTGATCGCGGCGTCGCGCGCGAGAGGCTCCGTAAGTGGGCGCGCCACTAGTCTCGAGAGATAGACGTCGCGGGTTTCGGAGTCCTCTGTCAAAAGCTTGAACAAGAGATGTTCGAGCATGTTCTGGCGGCGAATATCCACGATGAACGCGAGCTGGGGCTCGAGCGTGGCGATATAGGTGAAATTCTGGTTCGGTCCCACGCCGACATAAACGCCGTCTTCGACGCGGCGTTGGTCGAGCTCGTCGAGCACATGAAGGTAGGAGGTTTCATTGGAGATGTAGTTATTGCTCCAAAAATATCCGCCATCCTCGGAAAGACTCGTGACGAGGTTCCCGAACTCGGCGTCGGTGATGGTTTCGAGCTCGCCTCTTCCCCTTGATAGACAGGAGGAAGTGACGGACGAGAACGCTGCCGGGATGGCGAGCGCTAAGGCTAGAGACCGGATCAGCATCGCTTGAGGGTTCCCGATATCATCCTAAACGGTAGCGGGTGGCGGTTTCAACTATCAGGGTGCGAGATGCTCCGCAAGAAAGCCGAGGGATTCGGGAATATGGGCGTAAACGAGTGCCCATCCATGGGGCTCGCCCTCGTGCTCGTGGAATTCGTGGTCGACGCCGTTCTTGCTCAGCACCTGATCGAGCTTCTGATTGCCCGCGCCTAGACCCACCGAGCGGTTGTAGCGATCCGCCGTCCCATAGTCGAAGTAGAGGGCAAGCCCGTCTAGCTCGGCTTTGCGGGCGAGCTCGAGCGGATTGTTCGCATCGAAATATTCCTGGTCGAAAGGATCGCCGAAGATGGTCCGGAAAACAGTGCCCAAATATTGATAGGACCGTGCCGAGCGCGCGGCTTCGGGAACGTCCAGCGGATTCGGGACTGGGAAGATGATGGCGGAGTGGGCGGCGGCGGCGGCATATCGGGTCGGATGGCGCATGGCAATCTTGAGAGCGCCGTAGCCGCCCATCGAGGTGCCTGCAATCGCACGGTGCGTCCGGCCCGAACTTACGCGATAGCCCGCTTCAACATGCCGCGGGAGCTCCTCGACGATGAAGTCCTCGTAGCGCATGGTGCCGTCCCGGTAGTTCGTGTAGAAGCTCCGGCCGCCATCGGGGAAGACTAGGACCATCTCGCGAAGGGTCTTTTTCGCCATCAAGTCGTCAACGAGCTCCGGAATGTTTCCGTGGCGGTCGATCGTCCAGCTCGTATGATCGTTGAAAAGGCCGTGGAGGAAATATACGACAGGATATTTCGCGTCGCTGCTCCCATAGCTCGGAGGAAGAAATACACTGTAGGAGGCTTCTTCGCCAAGCGCTTCGCTCGTCATTGTCGCGAACTCGACACGTGATCCCGAAGGGAGCGCGATGGGCTCGCTCGAGTGGCGGATCCAAGCGTCCCGTTGAGCCAGCGCCGCCGCTACTGGAAAGAGGATCAAGATGAGCAGGAACACACAGATCGGGTGTCTCAATACACTCTCCTGTTGGGCACAAAAGTCAGAATAGCACGAAGCTCGTGTTAGACTTTCTTACGTGACCAAGAAGGTGCGCATCCTGGGGGTACGTGTGGACCTGGGCGCAGGCCGTCGCGGGGTCGATATGGGGCCTTCGGCGATCCGCAAGGCGGGGATCCGTCAAGCGCTTCGCGATCTCGGCTACGACGTGGCTGACGACGGCAATCTCGACTGCGAAGAGCCCGAATCCCACAAGATCCGGGACCCCAAGCTCAAATATCTCCCGCTCATCCAGGCCACGATGACGGATCTCGCGGCACGCGTCGCGTCCATGGTCGAGCTCGGAGAGATCCCACTCGTGCTCGGGGGCGACCACTCCATCGCCATTGGAACCATCGGGGGTGTCGCGGGTCAATTCAAGAAGGCCAAGAAGAAGCTCGGCATGATTTGGTTCGATGCGCACGCGGACGCTAACACTGCGGATACCACTCCCTCGGGAAATATCCACGGTATGCCGCAAGCAGTGGCCTTTGGGCGCGGCGCCCCCGAGCTCGTGACGATCGGCGGCTTCGCGGAAGGGGAGTCGAAGCTCGACCCGGGCTGCTCTGCCCTCATCGGCGCGCGGAGCATCGATCGTCTAGAGAAAGAGGTCCTGAAGGATATTGGGCTCCGCGTGTTCACGATGGATCAAATCGACCGTCGAGGCATTTACGACATCACGGAAGAAGCCCTCCAAATTGCAGGACGCGGGACGGACGGCATTCACGTCAGTTTCGACGTCGACGGGATGGACCCTTCCATCGCACCGGGCGTCGGCACGGCCGTGCCCGGCGGCGTCACCTACCGCGAGACCCACACGATGATGGAGATGATTGCGGAGACCGGCCACATGGTCTCGATGGAAGTTGCGGAGGTCAATCCGATACTCGATGTGCGCAACCAAACTGCCGAGGTCGCGGTTGAGATGGTGGCCTCGGCCTTCGGACGCCGAATTCTTTGAACCCTATGGGTCTCGTTCCCTTTGATTGAAGACAAGACGCATCGTCTCCAGGTGACGACGGAGGACGGATCCGCTCTCGGGGAAGTGACGGTCTCGTTCAAAAAGCCCACGCGCTCGAAAACCACGGCCATCATCGCCCACGGGGCCGGCGGCAATATGGACACAGCTTCCATTGCGGCCCTTCAAGCCGCTCTCGTTGCAGGAGGCGTCACGGCTGTCCGGTTCAACTTTCTCTATGCGGAAAAGGGAAGAGGTGGCCCAGACAAGCAGGCCAAGCTCATCGCCACTTGGCGCACGGTGGCCGACGCGATGCGCCGAGAGCTGAAGCCGAAGCGGCTCTTTCTTGCCGGCCGCTCGATGGGAGGCCGCATGGCGTCCTACCTTGTTGCCGAGGGCTATCCGTGTGACGGTATTTTCTTTCTTGCGTACCCGTTGCATCCACCGGGTAAACCCGACCGGCTTCGAAAAGACCATCTACCCAAAATAAAGGTTCCGATGCTCTTCGTCAGTGGCACGCGAGATGCTTTCGCCACCCTCGATCTGCTGGAGCCGCTCGTCAAGCAGACCAAAGCCAAGCTGCACTTGCTCGAGGGCGCGGACCACGGTTTCAGAGTGGCCAAAAAGTACGGGCGCACCCCAAAGGAAGTGGAAGCAGAAGTGGCCGCGACCGTCTTGAATTTTATCTCGGAGGTGTAATGTCTCGTATCGATGCTCTAAAGAACCTGTTGGCGAAAACTCCCGACGACGCGATGACCCGCTACATGCTCGCGAACGAGCTCTACAAGGACGGTCAGCTCGCCGAAGCCGTGGACGAGCTGAACGCTTATCTGAGCGCGGTGAAAGACGAGGGCGCGGCCTATCGCACTCTCGCGGACGCCTATCTCGGGCTCGACAAGAAGAAAGAAGCCCGCTGGGCCCTCCGCCAAGGAGCTGAGGCGGCCTTGGCCCATCACCACGAAGGGATGGCCCAAGAGTTCGAAGACCGCTTGAAAGAGATCGATTAGTTCTAGGCGAAGCCAGTTTTTGGCCGCTTCTACGCCACACCGTCAACGGTGATGTCCACCTTCTCATAGTACCAAGGGACCGGCGGCCATCCCGTGCGCCAGACGAGGCTCGCTCTACTGCTGTCGGTGATGGTCTTTCCGTGGAATACCGCTCGAATGCGACGCGGGCTCATTTCGATATGAACGCCCGCGCTCATCGGTCTTGCCATGATGTCCTCCTTGCCCTACTGTTCGAAGGCTTCCCAGGCTACGAACAGCAGCAGGATATTTACGCCTCCGCCCGGTCTCGATGGTGCAAGCCTTGCTCCGGGCGGGAGCGGCCCGAGCGTCGCAGCGAAACCCTTCGGCGCCCCGCGATAACCGACACGCGAGCCTTCGCGGATCCCGAGTTTTTGGGGAAGGGGTGTCCCCGAATAGCCTGCAACCATCGCTACGGCGAGAGTCCGGGCTGATAGTTGTTGACGAACTGAGCGAACATGGAAGCTTCGACCATATCCTTGGCGACGTAGCGGATGCTGTGAGAATCGATTCGTTCTACCGATGAGAGATAGGAAAGAATCTCGGCCTGCCGGTAGTTCTTGAAGCTGATCTCGAGCTCGATGTCGCCCGTCAGGCGAAACGGCTCGAGCTCGCCGACGCGCTCGATCGCACGGCGCGCGGCCGCCTCGATGACGTCGCAGCCGGCCGCTGGCGTGAGGGTACGGGCCGAATGAAAGCTCGTCGCCCACTTGACGATCGCGCCTTCGACGTCACCGACATAGGCCCGGGTTTCTTCGACGATCGCGTCGTCGCCCGAGACCATCACGATCGGAACACCGAAATGACCGGCGATCGCGGCGTTGAAGCCCGCTTCCGAGACGGATGTTCCATTCAAGCGGACGTCGGTCAACGTCGCGCTCGAGAACGTATGGGCGCGCACGCCTCTCGTGTTGGCGGTCGAAGTGTGATAGCCGATGAAGATCGCCGCGTCGAAGCTCTCGTCGAGCCCCCCCATCATGCCGAGAGGTCGCGGCCAGGACCTCACGATTTGCACGTCCTTCTCGAAGCGATCGATGAGCAAGTTCTGACCGTTTCCATGCGAGTCGCTCACGAGAAACTCGGTGGCGCCTGCGGCGCGAGCACCTCGGATTGCGGCGAGCACTTCTTCGGTCATGAACTCGCGAAACCTCTGATATTCGAAGCCCGAAGGGCCGAGCTGCGCACCGCTGACCGCGCCGGTCACCCCTTCCATATCGACGGAGATGTAAACCTTGGTTTGCGCCCAGGCTAAGGTGGTGAAAAAACACAGAAAGAACAGGATGTTGATGTAGGTCAGCGCCTTTTTCATTCTGATTCCTCGTTCTCCGATCGCGCTCGTATGCGATTGAAGGTAAATGCAAGTGGGCCGAATTTCGCGATACACTAACAGGTTTGCTGCGTCAGGAACAGGGAGATGGATGAGCGTTTTGACAACGATTGAAGAGATTCGAGCCAAGGCTCGGGACGGCCTTGCCGAGGTGAGAAACGATGCCGAGCTCGAGACGTGGCGCGTCGCCGTCATGGGAAGAAAGAGCCCGCTGATGTCGGCGCTGCGCTCGCTCGGGAAGCTTGGGCCGGAAGAACGAAAAGAAGCCGGACGGGCGGCCAACCTGCTAAAGACGCAGCTCGACCAAGCGCTCGAGGAGAAGCGGGAGACGCTCGGGCGCGCGCGTATCGAGGAGACCGAGACCGCCGGGCGCATCGACGTGACGCTTCCGGCCCGGCCGCTTCCCGAGGGACGGCTTCATCCCGTGACGCAGACCCAGCGCGACATCGTGGACGCCTTTGTCGCGCAAGGGTTTTCGGTCATCGAAGGGCCCGAAGTCGAGCTCGAGTACTACAACTTTGAAGCCCTCCGCATTCCCGCGGATCATCCCGCGCGAGAGCTCATGGATACGTTCTACATCGACCGGAGCGGTGACACCGATTCGAAGCTTCTTCTGCGCACGCACACGTCACCGAACCAGATCCGCTTCATGGAGAACAACGACCCCCCGGTCCGGATCATTTGTCCGGGGCGAACCTACCGGAACGAAGCGACCGATCCGAGCCACGAGTGGATGATCACCCAAACCGAAGTGCTTGCGGTGGACGAGGGCCTGACGCTCGCGCATCTCAAAGGCACGCTCTTCGAGCTCGCCAAGCGCCTCTTCGGCCGCGATCGCAAGGTCCGTTTCCGCTGCGACTTCTTTCGCTTCGTCGAGCCCGGCGTGGACATGGCGATCGACTGCTTTCTTTGCGGCGGCAAAGGTTGCCGCACCTGTAAGAAAGAGGGGTGGATCGAGATTCTCGGCGCGGGCATGGTCCACCCAGAGATTCTCGCGAACATGGGCTACGACCCCGACATCTATACCGGCTTTGCGGCAGGGCTCGGCGTCGAGCGCATAGCCATGCTGCGCTACGGTGTCGACGACATTCGCCACTTCTACGAGAACGACCTTCGTTTCCTGAGGCAATTCTGAGCTCATGCGCGTACCCATCAAATGGTTGAGTGAATATGTCACGGTGGTGCTTCCCGTGAAAGAAGTGGCCCAACGTCTGACGATGGCGGGCCTCGAAGTAACGAGCATCGAGCGTACCGGAGACGATTGGGAAGATGTGGTCATCGGGCACGTGGTCGAAGTTCAGAAACACCCCGACGCCGACCGTCTAACCCTCGTGACTGTGGATATCGGCGGCGACGAGAACTTCGAAGTCGTGTGCGGCGCGGGAAACGTCGCGAAAGGGCAGAACATCGCTTACGCGAAGCTCGGCGCGCGACTCATCGACGCTCGCACGGGCGAGAAGAAAAAGCTCAAGAAAGCCAAGATTCGAGGCGTCGTGTCGCGGGGGATGGTCTGTTCCGAGCGCGAGCTCGGCCTCTCCGATGAGCATGAAGGCATCCTCGTCATCACCAGTGCGCTCGCGGAGCGCGGTAAACCCCTCGCGGAAGTGCTCGGTGACACCGTGCTCGATATCGACATGAAGCCGAACCGCGCCGACGGGCTCTCCGTCGTGGGCGTGGCGCGCGATGTGGCGGCGCTCACCGGAGAAACCCTACGCGAGCCGGATTTGAGTTTCGAGGCGGCGGGGGAGTCGGTCGTTCTGCGTGCACGCGTCGACATCAACGACCCCGATTTGTGCAGCCGCTTCACGCTCGCGATCATCGAAGACATCAAGATTGGACCGTCACCGGCGTGGATGCAGGAGGCGCTTCTCGGTGCCGGGATGCGTCCCATCAATAACGTAGTCGACATTACCAACTACGTGATGCTCGAGCTCGGGCAGCCCATTCACGCCTTCGACTACGACACCGTCTCCGAGCATCACATCATCGTGCGCCGCGCGAAAGACGGCGAGAAGCTCACGACGCTCGACGGGAAGGAGCGTGTGTTCACCTCCAAGCAGCTCCTGATCACGGATCCGACCGGCCCTATCGCCATAGCCGGCGTCATGGGCGGCCTGGCTACCGAAGTCACCGACAAGACCCAAACGATTCTTCTCGAGGTGGCGAACTTCAACCCCGTGAACATTCGGCGCACGGCGATGGCGTTGAAGCTTCCGAGTGAAGCCTCACGTCGCTTTGCGTGGGGCATAGCACCGGAGCTCGCACCCATGGCGTCGCGGCGGGTGACAAAGTTTCTCGTCGAGCTTGCGGGCGGCAAGGCAGGCGAAGGTCTCGTAGACGCCTATCCCGTTATCTCCGCGCCGGTGCATGTCTCGCTCGCGCGCAAGCGCATAGCTCAGGTACTTGGCATCGATCCTTCGGAGGAGCAGGTCGTCCAAGCACTCGAGGCGCTCGGCTTTACGGTGGAATCCAAACCTGACCGATTCGAGATCGGTGTGCCTTACTGGCGAAGAGACGTCTTGGGGCCGGACGATGTCGTCGAGGAAGTGGCCCGCATGGTCGGATACGAGACGATCCCGGCGGCGCCGCTCGCGGGCCGGGTCCCGCCTGGCGTCCCGCAACCGATACGCGAGCTCCGCGAGCGCGCACGCGACATTCTAGTAGGCGCGGGGATGCAGGAAATCATCACCTATCCGCTCACGAGTCTCGAGGTTCTCGGGCGCGTGGTCGAGGCGGAAGTGCTCGAGAAGGCGCCTCCGCTCGCGGTCGTCAACCCGTTGAATGTCGGCCAAGAACGGTTGCGCACGTCCCTCCGCGCCTCACTACTCGAAACGCTCGCACGTAATTTGCGTCTCACGAAAGAGCACATCGCGCTCTTTGAAACTGCCCGTGTTTACATGCCGACGTCGGGCGCTCTTCCCAACGAGGAGGAACAGATTGTCGGCGTCGTGACCGGAAGCCGGCTCGACCGGTTCGGCAATCCCACGGACGAAAATATCGACTTCTACGACGCCAAAGCATACGCCGCGCGGCTTTTCGAGCGGCTGAGTGTTACAGCGAGCTTTGTCGCGTACGAGGATTACGGGTTGCTGTCGGGGCGCACCGCCCGGATCGACGTTTCCGGTCAATTGGTTGGCGTGATCGGCCAGGTCCATCCGCGGACCGCCAAGGAGTTCGGCCTCGAAAAAGACGTGTATCTGTTCGAGATCCGGATCGCGGACCTTCTCGACCATGTGCCGCCGGTAGCGACGATGCAGGCGATCTCGAAATATCCAGCGGTCGTGGAAGACCTCGCTATCGTCGTCGACCGCGGCGAGCCGGCGGCCTCGGTGCTCGCCGAAATCAAAGGTCACCCACTCGTCGCAAGCGCCCAGGTCTTTGACGAATATGTCGGCTCGCAAGTTCCTGAAGGACGTAAATCGCTTGCGATCTCCGTGTCCTATCAAGCTCCCGATCGCACGCTGACCGATAAAGACGTCGCGAAAGCTCGCGACAAAATCGTCGCGCGGCTGCGCGCCAATTGTGCGGCGGAGCTCCGTTCTTGAGCGGCGCCATCGATCCAGAATTCGATACCTTCCTTTTCGATCTCGACGGGACGCTCATCGATTCGATCGAGCTTATTTTTCGCTGCTATCGGCACGCGGCCGCGACGCATCTTGGCGAGCAACCTCCGAGCTCGGTGTGGCGGGACGGGCTTGGAACTCCGCTCCGGGAGCAGTTTCGGGCGGTGACGTCGGATGCCGATCTCATCGAAACGATGGTCGTGACCTACCGGGAATTTCACAACGAACATCACGACTCGAGTGTCAGTGTCTATCCGGATGTCGAGGAGGTCCTGCGCGCGCTTCGTCGCCGGGCGAAGCTCGGGGTCGTTACCAGCAAGCTCCGTGCGGGAGCGGAGCGGGGGTTGAAGCTTCTAGGGCTTTTCCACTTCTTCGACGTCGTCGTGACGGCCGACGAGGTCGAGCACGCCAAACCGCACCCAGAGCCCGTCGAAACTGCCCTCGAGCGCCTCGGCGCGAGTGCCGCACGGTCGATCTTCATCGGTGATTCGCCGCACGACATCGCGTCGGGCCGTGGAGCCGGAGTCAAAACGGCCGGCGTTTTATGGGGTCCCTTCGCGAGGGACGAGCTTCTAAAAGCATCTCCTGACTTCCTGCTCGACTCGCCGAAGAAAATCCTCGACCTCTAGGGAGGTTCTTCCCCTAGATCTCGTCCTATAACAATGGGTATGGGGTTTAGTGTCGAAAGGGGGAGCATTCCAGATGACGAAGTTGATTGTGGTGAGTGAGCTCATGCGCGCCGCCCTGCGCAAGCTCGAATCGTTTGCGGCTTTTGACGGGTTGCCGATACATATCGGAGGAGAGAGTGGTACGGGCAAAGAGCTCGTCGCTAATTGGGTGCACGAGAGGAGCTCACGGGCCCGGCGGAATTTCGTCCCGGTGAACTGCGCGTCCCTTCCAGATGGTCTGGTAGAGGCAGAGCTATTCGGGCACACGCGTGGCGCGTTTACGGGTGCTACTCAGGCCAGAGAAGGCCTCATCGCACATGCGGATGGTGGAACGTTATTTCTCGACGAAGTGGCGGATCTTCCGCCGCGAGCGCAGACCGCGCTCTTGCGGGCGCTTCAGGAGAAGGAATATCGGCGGCTGGGCGAGGCTTGTCTGCGTCGCTCGAATTTTCGCTTGATCTCGGCGAGCCACAAGAATCTCTCTGAAGAGGTGGATGCTGGGCGGTTTCGACGAGACCTCTTCTTTCGTTTGAAAGTCGTTCATGTCGAGCTGCCCGCGCTGCGCGAGCGGCCCGCGGACATTCTTCCGCTCGCCGCGCATTGCGTTCGGACACAAAGTCGTTTGCTCGGTGTTGCGCCCCGTGGGTTCACTCGAGAGGCGGAGCGACGCCTGGGCCAATATGGTTGGCCTGGCAACGTGCGCGAGCTCGAGAACGAGGTCGTGCAAGCGCTCGTCCGGGCTCAGGAGGCGGAGGCGATTGGTGTGGAGCACCTGTCGCTTCCGAGCGCCGACACAAGCGCCGAGGGCCGTGCTCTCGGTGCGGCGTCGCGGGCATTCGAGAGGCGATTTCTAACGGACTCGTTGGCCGCGCATGGAGGCAACCGTACGCGCACCGCGCGGGCGCTAGGGTTGTCGCGCCAAGGCCTCTACCGAAAACTCAAACGCTTGGGTGTGCGAAGAGGACCCTAAGCTCTCTGTGCAAGAAAATTGGAGCGGCAGGGACAGCGATTCCCAACACAAAGAAGGACCCTGGCGCACGGCTCCTGCCCGTTCGCCGCCCCCGCCACTCATGAGCGGTACCAAAGAAACAGCCGTGAACACAACACGATCGCCTTTTGGCTGCGGGGTGGAAAATACGTTAAAACCCGTATGAGGTCAAGCGGTTTTTTAACAGAGTCTTCTGCCCCTCGATCGGTTGAGGAATCGCCTTGACTTCGTTTCCTCGCAAAGGGAACATCTCACTCTTTGACGGCTTCGATAGAAGGGACAGCCACATGAGTAAGCGCCACATAAGGATTCGATGCGTGCTCCCGCTTACGCTCTTGTTGAGCCTGGGCAGTGCGACCGCGTACACAGATGACAGAACGGACGCGTTGAAGTTTCGCTCGATTGGACCGGCGGTGATGGGTGGTCGCATCGACACTGTGGCGGTCGTCGAAGACGAGCCGTCCATCATTTATATCGGCACGGCTTCCGGCGGTGTGTGGAAGAGCACCAATATGGGGACGACGTGGAAATCGCTCTTCGACGGCCACAATACCTCCTCGATTGGAGATGTTGCGCTCTCTCACTCCGATCCCGATGCGGTCTGGGTCGGTACCGGCGAGCCGAACAACCGTCAAAGCTCGAGCTTCGGCAATGGTGTCTACAAATCGGTCGACGGAGGTGAGAGCTTCGAGCATGTCGGCCTCGAAGGCACCGAGCATATCGGCAAGATCGTGGTTCATCCGAGCCGACCGGAGCGTGTCTATGTTGCTGCTAGCGGAGCCCTGTGGCACGCCAACGAAGAGCGCGGCGTTTTCCGTACGATCGACGGCGGTCATACGTGGGAAAAGGTTCTCTTCATAGACGAGGACACGGGAGTGACGACGCTCGCGATGGACCCGCAAAACCCGGACGTGCTCTACGCCGCGGCTTATCAACGGCGCCGAACGCCGTGGGGGTTCAATGGTGGGGGCCCGGGAAGCGGCCTATACAAGACGACCGACGGTGGGGATCACTGGAGACGTCTCGACGACGGTCTGCCCGAAGGTGATCTCGGCCGCATCGGCGTCGCCATCTATCGCGCCGATTCCAGGATTTTGTACGCGCTCATCGAGCACGCGACGGAAGCGGGCCTCTATCGCACGACGAATCGCGGAGAGCATTGGGAGAAAGTCAACGAGCTCAATCCGCGGCCGATGTATTACAGCAAGATCTTTATCGACCCGACCGACCCGGACCGCGTCTACGTGCTCGGCTCGTCTTTCCACATGTCCGATGACGGCGGGGCGAGCTTTACGACCAACCGAGATATGACCCCGAGCTATGACGTCGGCGTCCACGGCGATCACCACACACTCTGGATTGACCCGGAGAACCCGAAACATCTCGTCCTCGGTGGCGACGGCGGGCTCTATCTATCTTGGGACCGCGCCTTTCACTGGCGAAAAGTGAACAACATCTCGCTCGGTCAGTTCTACGGGATCGGGGTGGACATGGACGAGCCCTACAATATCTATGCAGGAGCGCAGGACACTCATTCGTGGATGGGGCCGAGCGCCACGCGGAACCAAATCGGCATCCTGAACGGCGACTGGCGTCAAATCAATTTCGGCGACGGGATGTACCAGCAGGTGGATCCGACGGACTCCTCGATCGTTTACACGGAGTCGCAAGGCGGCAACATCGTGCGGCTCGATCGCAGGAGCGGCGACCGGAAAACCATCAAACCCTATCCCGAAGAAGGCGGCTCTTCCTATCGCTTCCATTGGACATCACCGATTTTGATCTCGCTGCACGATGCCAAAACGATTTTCTTGGGCGGCAACCGTTTGTTCATCTCGGACGATCGAGGAGATAGCTGGCGCGCGACCGAAGACCTCACGCGCAACGAGGACCGCGGTGAGCTTGCCATCATGGGCGTGCTTCCCGACGAGGGAATGCTCTCGCGCCACGACGGTGTCGGGGCGTGGGGCACGATCACGACCATATCGGAGTCACCCACATCCGCGGGCACTCTCTACGTCGGAACGGATGACGGCAGAATTCAACTCACGCGCGATGGAGGTGAGAGCTGGGAAAGCCTGGAAGGGAACATCAGAGACTTCGACCCGATGCGCGCCAAGGTGAGCCGCGTGGTGGCTTCCGCGAGCTCGCCGAGCCGCGCCTATGCGAGCTTCGACCGCCATCACCTCGGAGATTTCGAACCGTATATCTTCGTAACGGACGATTTCGGCCGTGTTTGGCGCCGCCTGGATACAGCCTTCCCACGGAAAGCCGGATGGGTGAACGTCGTCATCGAGCACCCCCGGAACCCGGACCTCTTGTTTGCCGGAACGGAGACCGGGTTGTTCGTGACGATGGATGGAGGTGCTAGCTGGGCGCGAATGGAGGATGGCTTTCCGACGGTGCCCGTCGACGATCTCGTGATTCATCCCCGTGACAACGACCTGGTCGTCGGCACGCATGGCCGCTCGATCTACATCCTGGATGACCTCACGCCCCTCGAGCAACACGATGTTCAAACCACCTCGCCCGAAATATTCGAGCCTCGCGACGCAACACTCTTCCTTCCTTGGAAGCACGAAAGTTATGGAGCCCAAGCGCAGTTCATCGGACAGAATCCCGAATTCGGTGCCCTCTTGAGTTATTACTTGCCGGCTGCGGTCGACGGCCCCATCGAAATCGTCGTTAAGGATACCGACGGCGTGACAATACGGGTGCTCGACGGCGGAGGGTCCGAGGGATTTCACCGTGTCGCCTGGGATTTGCGAACCGATGCACCGAAAGACGTGCCTCGCGGCCAGGGCGCGCTCGTACCGACGGGGCGCTATACGGCGGAGCTAGGCACCGCGATGGGCGGGCAACGAGCGAGCTTTACCGTCGTGCTCGATCCACGACTCGCTGAAGATATTGGTACGGCCGAGCTCGGCGAGCGATTCGCGTTTCAAAATGAGAGCAACGTGCTCCGGGAGCGTCTCGGCGGTGAGGTAGCACGCGCACAGAAGCTGTCAGACACGATCGCAAAACTAGAGGCACTTTTGGAGGACCCGGAGGACGCGGCGTTGCGAGAGGCGCTGAAGGGTTTCGAGACCGAGCTCGCCGAGGCGCGAAAAGCCATTGGCGGTGGGCCACGGAGCTTTCGCAACCCGAATCTTCTCTCTCGCGCCTCACGTCTATTCGGCGAGCTGAGCGGGGACGCCGTACGACAAGGGACGCTGCACGCCCCCACGACCACCCAGCGCCGTCGGCTCGCCGAGATCATGACCGAGGCGGACAAAGCCATCGCCGCGTTGCACGCAATCGTCGACGAAGCGCTTCCATCCCTCAACGAACGACTCACAGCTCGAGGACCGCTGCGCCTCGGAAAATAACGCCACGCGCCGCGCGAAGCGGTTTACCGCAACGAAAGCGGATTGGCCACAGAGGCACAGAGAAAGCGAGAGCGACCGAAGAGCAATCGGCGGGGTCTATAGTTGCCTCTGTTCTCGGCGCTGCTAGCAGCGTGATCCCGGCCGACGACGACGTCGTGAGCTCCCTGGAACATCTCGTTGCGCCCAGCTGAAACGGTAAGTGTTTTCGAAACTCTGTGTCTCTGTGCCTCTGTGGCCATTCTAAGCGGCTCGTGCAGACGGCGGAGCTTTGAGGTCTACCCGGTAGGTGTTTTTGAGGGTTTAGAAGTCTCGGTCGAAAGTGTACTCGGGCGCCTCCGAGCTGGGTAGTACTGACGCCACACGCACGGGCACTAACTCTGGTGCGGCTCGCTTCAAATAGTCGATCTCCTGGCGGAGCTTCTCCAGGTCCTTGCCTCGATCGACGTCATACCAACGAATCAGCGTCGTGAAGTCGAGCTTCTGTCCCGTGAGAACCGCGGTCGTTTGGGAGAACACTTCCGCGGTACCCCATTCGATATTCTGGAACAGTTCGGGGATCCAAGCACTTGCGCCGAGAAGGTAATAACCACCATCTTCCGCGGGACCCACGACGACCTTCCGACGTCCCAACTCGTCGAAAGCCTCGTGGATGACTTCGAGCGGGAGCGTGGGGCTGTCGCTTCCGAGAACGACGAGTCGCGTGACGTTACGTTGAAACGCGCTGTGGAAAAGACTGGCGAGCCGCCGGCCGAGGTCACCATCGGCCTGGACGGATACGGTCCAAGCTTCCGGGACGGTCAAATCCTGCGGGTCGAGAAGCGGCTGGCTCAAGAACAACCCGCGTTCGAGGTCGGGACGCTCGACGCGCCCGAAATGATCGAGGCTATCGGCGACGAGTGCGGTATGGAGCTCGAGAGCTTGCTCGTTGGTGAGCGGGGGGCAGAGCCGAGTCTTGACCCTGCCGAGCTCCGGCGCGCGCGCGAAGACCGCGAGAAGCTCACTCATGAAGATACCCGTCGCGTGGCTTCCGTTAGCAATTGCAGCAGCGCTTGGTTTTCGGGATTGGTTGCGAGCCCACGGCGACAAGTTCGGGCGGCAGCGGCGGGATCCCCGGAGTGCAACTGGGACCGCGCGGCTTTCAAGAGCGGTGTGACACGACGGGGCTCGAGGGATGCGAGCTTCAAATAGGCCTCGGCGGCCATACTCGGGTTGTCGAGCTCGATATAAGTATCTCCGAGCCGCTCGAGCACCGCTGGCGTATCGCCGCGCAACTTCAGATATATGTGATAGGCGGTCACCGCCTCCGCGTGTTTCTTGCGTGCTCGGTACAAGTCGCCGAGCAGACGATGGGCTTCCGCCGAAATTGGGGTTGCCCGCGTGGCGCGCTGTAGCTCGGCAAAGCCGCGGGCTTCGTCGTTCATTGCGAGATAAGCCTTGCCGAGCGTCAGCGCGGCACGGCCATTGGTCGGGTCCATCTTGACCACCGACTCGAGCGCTGCCACCGCCTTGTCCGTCGCGACGGGATCCGCGCCGATCGTCGCCTCCTCGAGCCAGAGCTCGCCGAGCCGCAAGTAAGCGACAGGAAGGTTCGGATTTTGCTCCAAAGCGAGCCCGACGGCTTCGATGGCCTCCGTATTGCGGCCCGCGATAGCGTGGACGTCGGCAAGGTGCAGATATGGCTCGGGAGCTTCCGGATTGGCATCGATCTCGTCTCTTACCAAAGCCATGGCCTTGTCGGCGTGACGGGTCTCGATGTAGAGGTCGATCAGAGCTGTGCGTGCCCGTTTGGCCTCGGGCCGGAGCGTTAGTGCTCGTAGAAAGTCGGCTTCGGCCTCGTCGAGGCCGCCGAGCGCTCGGAACACGGCCCCTCTCAGAAAGTAGGCTTCCCAAAACCCGTCACGGAGAGCCGCGGCACGGTTCAAAGCGTCGAGTGCTTCCGCCTCGCGCCCGCCGCGAAACCGCACGAGCGCGAGCTTGTACAGCACGTTCGCTTCGGACGGGTCGAGCTCGAGAGCTCTCTCGTATTGCGCGGCTGCCTCATCGAATCTTTCGACCTCGTAGTAAAGCTCTGCGAGTCGCAACGAGACGAGAAGGACATCCGAGGACAACTGTGCCGCGCGCTCTAGATCGGCGATGGCAGGCGAGAAGTTGCCTTGGCGTTGCTCCGCTTCGGCCCGCTTGATGTAGGCGATCGCTTCGTCCGGTTTGATCGCCATAGCGGAGCCATAGGTTCGGCTCGCCTGGAAAGGGAGGTTTTCTACGAGGAGCTCGTCGCCAAGCTTGACGAGTTGGAAATAACGATAATCGCGGCCGAGCACCCGGTAGCCGACAGAAACGGCTCCCGCGAGGACGCTTCCCGCCGCGAGAAGCACCAGGAACCACCTACGCATAACGGCCTTCTTGGTGCAGAAATGTCATTGTAAATATATTTCCTGTAGAAGGTTAGCAAATCTGAGGTGGAAGGGTCAACGAACAGGGAACAGAAAGGGGATCGCCGGTGTCCAAGAGAGTATTAGGGCCGAAAGGCGACGAAGCCCGTGTGCTACGATACATGTCAGGTTTTACTCATGATACGCGGGCCCTTGACACGACTGATGAACAATGACACCTCGGCAGCATTATCCGTAGAGGAGCTCCTCGGTCTCGACCAAGAAGCGCCCGGGTCTCGGGGGTGGTCGGGAGACGAGGCGGCGCTCATCGAGCGTTGTCTCACGGGTGATGACATTGCCTTCGATGAGCTCGTCCAGCGTTATCAGGACATGGTCTTCAACTTGTCCTACCGCTTGCTCGGGAGCCACGACGAGTCGGCCGACATGACTCAGGAGGTCTTTCTCCAGATCTACCGCAAGCTCGGAAGCTTCCGCCGAGACGCTTCTCTCCGCACCTGGATTTATCGCATCGTCATCAATCGAGCAAAGAACCGCCAGAGGTGGTGGAGGCGTCGTTTTGGCGAGATGACCGCAATGAGCCTGGATGATGCGGAGGCCAACCCGACTTGCGACCTCACAGCGCCCGAGGACGGCGTCGCGATGGCTCCCGATAAAACATTGGAGCGGAAAGAGGAAAGTCAGCTTTTGATGTGCGCCATTGAACGGCTGCCATTCAGCCACCAAACGATCTTGCTGCTCAAGGAAATCGAGGGCTTGTCCTACGAGGAGATCGCGGCCACGCTCGATCTTCCGCTCGGTACGGTCAAGTCTCGTCTTGCACGGGCGCGCAAGTCGCTCCGAGAGAAACTCGATCCGGGGCTGTTCGGTCTAGCAGAGGAAGTGTAATTATGTTGCATCTACGAACCTCCGTACTTTCTGCCCATCATGATGGCGAGCTGTCGGCTACCGCCACGGCTCGTGTGGACGGGCATCTAAGGGACTGCGAGCGTTGCGTCTCCGAGTACGAAGAGCTGTCGAGCGCGGCCAACGCCGTGCGCCATCTCAGAAACATGAGAGCGCCTCAAGCCCTGGCTTCCAGGATTCGCGAGCAAATCGACGCCGAAGAGCGCGGGATGGTTCCTGTGCTGCGCGGCGAGATCATGCGGGCGAAACAGCCTTCCGGGTTTGTATCGGCGCTAGGACTCGGGACGCTCGCTACCACGTTTCTCATTGGGCTCGTCGTCCTGCTCGATCAGCAATACGGTGAGCAGGCCGCACGCAGCCTAACGACGGCGATCCTGGAATCGACTCTGCCCGAGCCAGTGCTCTTGCACGAAGTGATGAGCTCGCCACGCTTCCGGGAGAGCTCGGTCGGCCATTCGGCTTTCGCGGATGTGGAGTTTGGAAAAGAAGGCACGTTCTTGACGATGGCCTCCATCGACCGTAACGGTATGGTCCAAGCGCTCGATGTGATCTATAGCAGCGGCGACGAAGAAATGCTGACGCGCACGCTAGAAGCGGTGCGGAGCTCGGGATTCGAGCCCGCCCGCCTCGGCGACAAGACCATATCGGTGAACTTCCTCTATTTTTTCACGACGACGGAGGTTCGCCCGGGAGAACGCCTCTTGTCGACGATCTCGAACGGGCGCTGGCTCAGCGCCGCGAACTTTTGCTGTACGGTTCTCCCAACGCTAGCGTAGCTCTTCTCGGGCCGTTCCGACGTTTCCGAGCCCATCCGTCAGCTTGACCACGAGCGTGTAAACACCCCCGTCCGCATAGCCATCGAGCGCGAAGTCGAAGCTTTCTTCGGTGGAGTCAGCAATCCCGTCGATGGGGAAGACGACCTTCCAGGGTCCCGAGTTGATGGTGTATTCGACACGCCGGATGGGGCTTATCTCGTCGCGTGCGACGAAACGAACTTGGTGACCGCCGGATGACAAGGTTACCGTGAGAGCTTCGACGAGAGGCGGCGTGTTGTCGACCTCGAGACTCCGGCTTATCCTCTCACGGGTCCGTGCGAGATTGGCGGGGTTTCCCGGCAGGTCGTTCGCGATGACCTTCAGCGTGTAGCGCCCGTCCGGCATCGCTACTGTATCCCAAGCGATGACCGGACTCGTGAGCCCCTCGCGGAGAACACGCCAGAGGATCTCGCCTTCGGCGCGGTAATGGACGTCGAAGCTCAAATCGTCCTTGTTCGGGTCGGTGGCGGTCCAGGTCACGGTTTGGATGCCTTTGCGATAGACGGGACGGCTCATCGCGGTCAGGTTCACCGGTGTGGTCGAGGCGCCGTTCGCACCGCCCACGCCGTTTCCACCCTGCGCGTCCTCCGCGAGCGTCTCGACCATCCCCAGCACGTCGATCTGCCCCGTGGTCACAATCGGCTTTTGGAAGACCCGGCCGGGAGGATGAATCGTTATACCGGTCACCTCGGGAGCGAGATTCTGTTGAAGATAGATAGCGGTAACGTCGAGAATCTCGGGACTCGTCTCGCCCGTCGAGTTCAGCGTTGCCCTCCATTGAAAGAACCTGCCGCGCGGGCTTGAAATTTGAGTCCCCGTTGCTTCGGTATAGCGCGCCGACCAATCACTCCACGTGTTGTCGGGCTCGGCGGAGTTTCCCGAACGTGTTTGAATCACTACCGAGGTCCCAGAAGGGACGCGCGCCTCCCATCGGATGCGCCCCCAGAACGAAACGGTCTCGGTATCCTTCGTCGGCGACTGATAGACCCCCTCGGTGCGACGGCCGCGGTTGAGGCGATAGACCTTGGCCGAATTGGCGGTAGCGAGAATCACCGCTCCACCCATCCCCGCCTGCATCGCGGTGACTTGGTCCGCCTCGACGCTCAAAAGAAGGGTGCTCGTCTTGTTTTGATTCACGAGGAAAACGCGTCCCGCGTTACCCGTTCCCACCATCAGGCGGTCGTCGGTCGAGAGGAAGAGGGAGAGAGGGGTGTCCTCGAGAAATTCCCACAACTCCTCGCCAGTACCGTCGGTGTCGATCCGGTAGAGAGCTCCCTTCGCGGAACCGCTCGAGAGAACACTCGAAGTGCCCGTGGTGCTCGCGACGGCGGGCATGGTCGAAGTGGTCACGGTCACCGAGGCCGTAACTCCTGAAGTCACGCTCGTTGTCGTGGAGGGCGTGCTCGACGGCAGCGAGGGCTCGCTCGCGGCACGTGAGCCGCCATTGACGGTAGCGACGAAGACATGGCCTTGCCTATCCGTCACGAGGGCGCGTGCTTCTTCGAACGGGGTATCGAAGAGGACACTCACATCGCCCGAGGCGTCGATCTTTAGAACGAGACCGTTCGACGCGGTCCCCGCATAGATGTTGTCCGAGGCATCGAGCGCGAGGGAGACGATATGGGTCTCCTCGCTCGTGAAGAGCACCTCGCTCTCACCGGAACTGCTTACCCGATGGATCTGAGCTTTGTCGCCGGTGGCGACGAGAAGGTTGTTCAACGAATCGAGGGCGAGCGCCCAGATATAGCGGTCCTCGGGGTCGAAGAAAACCTCCTTCGCGCCGCTCGGGTCGATGCGATAGACGACGCCTCGTGGCGAAGTGCCCGCATAGAGGTTTCCGCGACGGTCCACCACGAGCGCATGTACCTGGAGCTCGTTCGTATCGGCAAAGACGTTCATCGTGCCGGAGGTTCCGACTTTGTAGATCCGGCCGTCATTGCCACTGCCCGCATAAATGACCCCGTCGCCGGTCGCGAGGGACCAGAGCTGCGGGTCGGTGGCTTCACCGAGCACTTGGGTCGCGGGTGCGAGGCTCACCGTTCCCTCGGAGCTGATGGAGACGCCATCGGTATCGCCGGCGAGAAAGTCCGCCTGGCTCTCGAGCCGCCAGAATGTCGGTACGGCAGCGAGTGCGGATAGCCCGGCGGACAATGTAACGGCGACGAGCAGGAGACGACCAGCAGGGTGGTTGAGCAAGTTCAAATTCCTCTCGATCGGTGTTCCGGGAAGCTCGTCAGCGCTTGTTCACTTCCAGGTAAAGCGTTTGCGAGCCGGATACGCTGTATTCGGTGACAACCTCATGTTCCCAGAACGTGGAGCTCTGGAGTGGGGTGAAGTTGCTCGATGACGAGCCGTCCGCTTGGAGAACGTGGATGACACTTGGAGGCAGCGACGTCAGATATTCGCCGGCCACGATCGCGCCGTTCGTACCGCGGCGGCTGAGCCTGATATAGAGGCGGTTGTTCTTTCGAAGCGCGTTGATCGCGCGGATGAGCTGGCTCATATCCTTGGGTACGAATGACTGCCGAGATTCGCGCCGCTCGATCGCGGAAAGCGTTCGTGCATCGGCAACGATGAGCTCAAGTCGTCCCGAGCTCATGTAGGACGGGATCGTGACGTCGACGGTCTCGAGAATCTCATCCCCGCGATAGGTTCCGAGGAGGATCTTGAGTTTGACCGTGCCGCCCGGGGCGACTTCGTCGGAATCGAGCCACGCGCGGAGAAGACGGGCGCTCAAGAGGCTGTCGGTTGCTACGAGGCTCACCTGAATATTCTCGATCACGACGTCCTCGAACTCGTTGGTCAAAAGGACCGAGATCGGTGCCGCGACCATGGCGGAGGCGGACATCGCGGCTTGCTGTTCCACGAAAACATCCTCGATGTTGATCCGTCCTTGGGACGCGGTCTCGATCCAAGCGGAGAGCTTTACCGTCTGAGAGCCGAACTGCCGCTCGGTGGTCTGAAGGATAGCGACGAGGGACGCATAGATCAGAATCGGCGTGAACAGCTCGTCATTGACGATCTCGACGTTATAGGTTTTCTCTTCGCCTCGGCTCGTCGACACCGTGACGCTCATCGGGACCATGCGGGGCCGGATATCCAAAACGCCGCGAATCGCCGCCGCGCGGTCCTGAACCCATGTACCGATGGTCTCGCCGCTGCTCACCATCTTGAAGGAGTTCATGAGCGACGGCAGCACGAGATGGACCGTCGAGCTCGTCATTGGATAGTCGATCGGACCGAGATTGAAGAGCGGGTGGCCAAAAGCGTAGACATCGCCCGTATCCGGGTCCACGTGCGTCACGGTTCCCGCCGCGGAGATTTGCAGATCTCCGGTAACGAGACCAACGCCCACGGAGGAGCCCGGCGCCAGCGGCGGGCTTGGGCTCGCGGCTTCCTGAGAGCCTCCGCTCGATACTACCGTGGCGCCTCCCATCAAAGGCTCGATGCCGAGCGCGCGCAGAAGCGGTGCAATGTGCTCGAATGACTCTACTGGAAACCCCAAGACAGAAACTGGTGTTGCAATCGGGATGAGCTGTTTTCCGATATGCGGTTGCAGAAACTGGACGCCGGTGAGCGAAACGCCTTGAATCGACACGGGGTGGAGCTTTTTGGGAAGCGCGGCGGCCAACGTCGCGGGTGAGAGTGGGAACTCGAGCCGCGCCGCGTCGCGGCGTCTCGAAGGTGTTGCGGTGGCGTCGAGCATTTCCTGGATCGGCGTAATCCCCGCGATGGGGTCTTTCGCAAATGGGAAAGCGAAAGCGATGGCGCCGATGAGTTTTCCGTCAATATAGACGGGACTCCCGCTCATCCCCGCGATGACACCCGTATGGGCCAGAGGACCGCCTTCGAGCTCTGCGAGGATCATGTTCTGATTGGGCCCATAGTTCCGCAACACGCCCAAGATCGTGACTTTGAACGACTCGATGGTGTTGCCCGAGAACACCGTGCGGCCTTCGCCGACCATGCCGGGGCGTATGTCAGAGACCGGGATCGTCGCGAGGCTCTCGGGTGGCGAAGAAGCGGCAGCGACGCTCGCAAACAAGAGCGCGAAGGAAAGTGCTCGAAAAGTGTTCTTCATCAGAAGGAATTCCCTGTAAGCCTAACAAACTATAATAGTTCAACGCGGTTAAAGGATCAATCGTCTTGACAATGCTCGAAGCGCGATGTTAACCTCCGTTGCTTGCAATGACGGCCAAGACGGGTCTCGTTCTCGAAGCTGCGTTCCGGTGCAGCCATGTCTTTGGCGGCCCCCACCATATCGTAGGTTAGTCGGCTATCCGCGGGCTCATCCAAAACTGACTCTGGCATCTTCCTGAAACGACGGATCCCGTTTAAGATCCGGCCACGAGGGGATATGGGCGTTTTGAACACGAAACTGATCGCATCCGTGAGTGCGAGCTCGACCGATCAGCTGGTGCACTTGGCGAGCCGCGGGTGCGAAGGCGCGGACCTCGTCGAGCTGCGCGTCGACGGCATCGACCGTCCGGACCTCGCGCGCCTTCGCAAGGATGTCGACGGTGTAACCGTTCTGACGTGCCGCTCGGCGAAGGAAGGAGGTGCTTTCGAAGGTAGCGAGAGCGATCGTCTTCTTCTTCTCGAGAGCGCGACCAAGCTCGGCTTCGACTACGTGGACATCGAGATCGATGCGCTCCGTGAGCGCCTGCCCGAAGGTAGCGCGAAGCTCATTCTGTCGCATCACGACTTCGAAGGGCTTCCCGATGAGCGCGAGCGCGTCCGCCTCATTGCGCGAGCGCGCGAGCTCGGCGCGGACGTCGTGAAAATCGCCGCACGTGTCAGTTCTCTTGCCGAAGCTCTCGAGCTTGCACGTATTGGTGAAGGCCTTGACAAAGACGGAGTGGCCTTCATTCCGGTCCCGATGGGACCCGCTGGCGTTGCGGCGAGGATTCTCGCGAACAAACTCGGTGCGGCCTTTACCTACGCCTCGGCGCGGGGCGCTCCGCCGACCGGGCCTGGTCAAGTCTCCCTCAGCGACATGTTGTCGCTCTATCGATTCCGGTCGATCGGACCCGACACCGAGATCTATGGAATTTTAGGAACGAATGCGCTCGAGAGCCGCTCGCCGGCAATGCACAACGCTTTTTTCGAACGCATTGGCAAGAACGCCGTGTACGTGCCTTTCCAACAAGAGCGCCTCGAAGACTTCGTGCGCAGCGCAAAAGCGCTCGGCGTGTCGGGGCTATCGGTAACACTTCCTTTCAAACAAGCCATCCTGCCGCATCTCGATGCCGTCGACGTGCGGGCATCGGAGATCGGCGCCGTCAATACCGTTGTGGCGCGAGACGGCGCGTGGACGGGCTACAACACCGATCGCGATGGAGTCTTCACACCATTGAGCGCAAAAGGTGATTGGAGACGGAAGAGTGCCGTGCTGGTCGGTGCGGGTGGAGCGGCGCGCGCGGCCGCCTACGCACTCCGCGACGTCGGAGTCGTGCTGCGTGTGCTCGCCCGCGACGAGGCCCGTGCCAAAGAGCTTGCCGATCGCGTCGGCGCCACCTTCGGTGCGCTCGACGAGCTTCCGGAAGCCTCTTGGGATCTGCTCGTCAATGCCACGCCGCTCGGAAGCTCCGGTGAGACTCTCCCGGTCGGATCGATCGCGAGCGACGCCTTGGTCTTCGATATGGTGAGCGTCCCCGAGCGCACACCTCTCATCGTAAGTGCCCGGGCTTCGGGGGCCGCGACGATTACCGGTATCGAGATGCTTGCCGCGCAAGCCGTCCATCAAGCGGAGCTTTGGACGGGGGAGCGGCCGGGACGCGAAGACATGGAAACGAGCGCGCGCGGCGGCGCGGTCGCCTCTCGCTACTCGCGCCAGGTGCTCTTCAGCGAGATCGGGGAAGAGGGGCAGAGGAGCATCGGTTCCAAGCGGGTGCTCGTCGTTGGGGTCGGTGCGCTCGGCTCGGTCTCCTCTGAGATGATCACTCGCGCGGGCGTAGCAAGCGTGCGCATCGTCGATCGCGACTACGTTGACGAATCGAACCTGCAGCGGCAGAGCCTCTTCGACGAGGACGACTGGCGGCAGGGGCTTCCGAAAGCGATCGCCGCTATGCGCAAGCTGTCGCGCATCAATAGCGACGTACACGTGGAGGCCATCGTCGCCGACGTGCACGCGGGAAATGTTTCCTCGCTCTTCCGTGGCGTGGACCTCGTACTCGACGGTACCGACAATTTCGAGACGCGTTATCTCTTGAACGACGCCTCCGTCGAAAGCGGCGTTCCCTGGATCTATGCGGCCTGCGTCGGCAGCTACGGCATGAGCTTCGTCGTCATCCCAGGACGGACGCCGTGCCTTCGATGTTTCATGGAAGAAGAGCCCGCCCCAGGGACGTCGCCAACCTGCGACACCGCGGGCGTCATTGCGCCCATCGTTCATGCGGTAGCGGGGTTCCAAGTCACGGAAGCGCTAAAGATATTAGCGGGACGAGAAGATGCGCTGAACGGCGAAGTGCTCTCCCTCGATGTGTGGCGCGGCCGAGTCGATGCGTTTCGCCCCGCGCGAGCGCGCGAAGACTGTCCAGCTTGCGGCCGCCATGAGCTCAGCTACCTCATTGGCGAAAAAGGCGGTCAAGCGGTCACGCTGTGTGGTCGCAACGCGGTTCAGGTGAGGCCGTCGAAGATCCAAAAGATGGAGCTCAACGCCGTGGCGGAGCGGCTCCGAGGATTAGGCGAAGTGAAAGTCAACGACCATCTTCTGCGCGTCAAGCTCGCCGCTCACGAGATCGTGCTCTTCAAAGACGGCCGCGCGATTGTTCACGGCACCGAGGACCCGGCCGAGGCGCGCAGCTTGTACGCGCGCTATGTGGGGACCTGAGTGACGAGATGCAAGATGACTTCACCTCTTTGATCCTGCGCCGCGTACGCGCGCTCACCGCGTACCGGCTCGACCCGCACCCGGCATCGGTGAAGCTGGATCAAAACGAGAACACGCTGGGGCCTCCGGAGCCGATCCTCGCCGAGATGGAGGAACGTTTGCGGAGCATCCCTCTTTTCCGCTACCCGACCCCGGGCCAGCCGGAGATTCGAGCGGCATTGTCGAAAGCTTTCGACTGGCCGGCGGAAGGCATCCTCGTCGGCAACGGGTCCGACGAGCTTCTGAACACGATCGCACTCGCGGTGCTCGAGCCCGGCCGTGTCGCGCTCGCCCCGACGCCGAGCTTCTTCGTCTATGGCCAAGCAGCTCGGATCCAGGGGGCCGACGTGGTCGAGGTTCCGCTGACGGAAAACTTCGAGTACGACGTGGACGCTTTCGTCGACGCGGTCTCCAAGCACGCGCCGCATCTCGTCTTTTTGTGCTCTCCGAACAACCCCACGGGAACGGTTCTTTCCGTAGAGGGCATCCGGCGGATCGTAACGAGTGCACCCGGACTCGTCGTTCTCGATGAAGCTTATTGGGAGTTTTGCGGCGAGAACGGACGGGCTCTTCTCGACGAGCTCGACAACCTGCTGATCTTCCGTACGTTCTCGAAAGCGTTCGGCATGGCCGGGCTCCGTGTTGGCTACGTGCTGCTACAGCCCAGTTTGCGTCGCCAAATCGTCAAAGTGCAGCAACCGTATCCACTGAACCGGGTATCGCAAGAGGCGGTTCTAGCGGCTCTCTCTCACTACGATTTGGTGCTCGCCCGCGCGGCGGAGATTGCGGCGACGCGCGAGGCGCTCGGCACGCGACTTGGGGAGCTTCCAGGCGTCGAGGTGTTTCCGTCGAGAACGAACTTTCTTCTCTTTCGCACGTCGCTAAGCGGGGACGATACGTTCCAAGGACTGCTCGAGCGCGGCGTTCTCGTTCGAAACGTGAGCGCGCACCCACGGCTCCAAAACCTGTTGCGTGCCACGATTGGGACGGAAGAAGAAAACGAGAGCTTTTACGCCGCGCTGAGAGAGACGGTGGAGGCAGGAGCATGAGAGAGCGGTATCGTCGTTGCGAGTGGGGGCTCGTCATCGGCGAATGCCTCGCGGAAGCGCTACTAGGGGATAAAGCTGGCATCACCAGGTTCGGTCACGCCTATGTACCGCTCGACGAGGCGCTGAGCAGCTGGCCCGAGCCTCTCCGCCTAGTGCCCGAAGGGAGACGCCTTGAGATCGACGCTCATCATTGACGCTGACGACACCCTTTGGGAGAACAACATCCATTTCGAGGAGGCGACCGAGCGGTTTCTCGACATCGTCGAGTCGCGCGGGGGAGAGCGCGAGCCGGCACGCGATAGGCTCACCCAAATCGAGAAACGCAATATCCCAATCCACGGCTATGGGTGCGGCGGCTACTGCCGTTCCCTCTTGGATACCCTCGAGGAAATAGAGGGGAAACCTGCGTCCTCCTCGGACCGCGCCCGCATCCTCTCGCTCGCCCAGCGTGTGCGGCGCATGCCCATCCAGTACCTGCCGGGTGTCAAAGAGACCCTCCCGCTCCTCCGCCAGCGGCATCGTCTCATCCTTTTCACAAAAGGGGAGCTCGACGAGCAACGTGACAAGGTGGCGCGCAGCGGCGTGGAGGCTTTTTTTCACGAGGTTGAGGTCACCGGTGAGAAAAAGGCCGAAGACTACCATCGTCTCGTGGAACGTCACGCCATCGTGCGGGATGAGAGCTGGATGATAGGGAACAGCCCGCGCTCCGACATCAATCCCGCGCTCGATTCCGGCCTCGGCGCGGTGTACATCCCCCACGAGAACACGTGGACGCTCGAGCACGAGGACGTTCGCTCCCAGGAAGGCGCGCGACTCAAAGTTTTAAAGCACTTTTCCGAGCTTTTGCAGCATTTCTTTCGGGAGTAATGAATTCCCCCCCCGTAATGTTTCGTGTTGACACCAGGGCCTTACGTGTAGACAATACGCCTAACCCTCAACATCTTTCAATCCCCAATGCATTTTTAAAACAGGGAAATCTGTATGTTCAAGAAGATTGGACAGCGCATTCGTAAAGTCAGACTCGAGCACGGCATCAAACAAAAAGACCTCGCCAAGAAAATCAGTATTTCACAAGGCGCGCTGACAAATTTCGAGCTCGGTCGCCGCAAAATCTCTCTCGACTGGCTCCTGAAGATCTCACGCGCGCTCGACGTGCCGGTGGGCTATTTTGTCAGCGCCATCGAATCCCCGCCCGAAGAGGATGTGCTCGACCCGAAGGATCATCGCTTGCTACGTGCGTTTCGGCGTCTGTCCCTTGATCCTCGGCTGCAAATAGAGCTTCTCCACGTCATGGAGCGCATGTCGCACCATCTCGAACGCGGGGCGGTTCGAGCTGGCCGGGCCGCGCCCGGCTAGCGGAGCGGATAGCGGAAAGTCCATAACCGCGCTACAATTATACCGTTCACTAACAAAATGCCCGATCTACCGATTTATACCCCCAAGCGGGAGGCTCCGGGCTATGCCCTCGAGCGTCGTGTCAATCGATTGACGGCAGCGAGCGACGCGGACGCCTTGCCGGCGCTCCCTGCCCTACGCCTAGAGCTCGCTGTGGAAACGCTTCGCCTGACGGGGGTTGCGGTTGAGCGTGACGGCGCGGAGGAGAACGACACCGTGCGGGCCCAACTCGAAGCCATCGCGGTGATCGAGAAATCCGCCGAAGAACGCGACGTACCGGACGTAGAGCTCATCCGCAGAGTGCACCAGCTGGCGAATCCGGGTGCGGACGGCCGATTTCGGGGCTCGGATGCGAAGCCGCAATTTCGCAATGCGCGGCCATCTACGCCGCGCTTCATCGGTGCCAAGCTCGACAATTTGCTCGAGTGGCTCTCGGCCGATAGTGCCAAAGGGATGTTCCCAGCCCAGCGGATGGCGCTCTGGTTCGCCCGTTTCGTCGAGATCGCGCCTTTCGAAAGGGGCAATTTTCGTACGGGACATCTTTTGCTCAGCTTTTTCACGTGCTCCGCGGGATACCCCCCGGTGAGCTTGCGTCTCGACGAGTCGGAACCTCTGCGGGAGGATTTGGAGCGCGCGATCGTTTTCGACACCGCCCCGCTCGTATCGCGCTTCTCGGACGCGATGTCACGCGCACTTGGTGTATCTGAGGAGGCGGCCGGAGTCCTCGAGTGATACCCGCAAGGCAGGAAGTCCTCATGGGCATCTCTTCCGGCCGTGTCCACAAGATCGCTGTCCCCATCGGGATTGGCGCGGCCATCCTGACCAGCTCTTTGGGACTCTTGCTTCCGGAGGCGTCGATCCGGGTCGGCCCCGGAATGGGCGGCGACGACGTGCTCCGCCTCGCGCACGTATTGCTTCTTATCGTCGGCCTGACCTACTCGACGTTCCGCTACGCCGGCAAACATCACAGCCAGCTCGACGAGCTCGCTCTTCTCGTCTTTTTGACCTGCGGCATCAATTTGGTCGTTCAGCTCACCGGGGGCGCGCGCTCGTATTGGCAAGGTCTCTACCTCGTGCTCGGTGGGCTTTCGTCGCTCGCGTTCTCGCGCAAGATCGTCGTCTTCCTCGTTGCCCTCGTTCTCTGTCTAGAGACTTCTAACTGGCTCATCGCGGCCGAGGCTTCGCCGGTCGATCTCTTTCGCCTCGCGGGGCTCTTCCTTCTCGCCGTCGTCGGCTACGGCTACATGGCGCGGGCCGAGCGTGAAAGGGCTGAACGCGCCGAGGATCGCCTCCTTCGCCTCGACACTGGGTTGAGACAGCTGGGCGGGAGCGATCTCGAAGAAGACGCCGTCTCGCCCTTGAGCGAAGAGGCGCAACAAGCGGGGCGTGCCGAGCAACTGCAACGCCTCGAGTCGTATCTCGAGCCGCTAGTTCAGCTCGCGGCGAAGGCGACGAAAGCGCGCGCTGCAACGCTTCTTCAAGTTGCCGAGGGAGAGAAGTCCTATTGGGCGCGGCTCTCTACCGAAGGGGCGAGTAAGGTGGAGTCCAAGCGCTTTGATCTGAGAGGGAGCTTCTTGTCGGCCGTGTTGCAGACGGAGCAGCCCGTCTCGCTCGCGTCCGCAACGAAGCCGCATCGGTTGCCATGGTGGCGCGAGCCAGCGCTGGTGCAATCGGTCTTGGCGATCCCAATCCGCATCTGGGACGAGCCGCCTTTAATCCTCACTCTCGAGCACGAGCGCCCCGGGCATTTCGACGAGAATCGCCGTGAGTTGGCCGTTGCTATCGCCGCCCAAATCTCTGAGGCTCAGACGCTATTCAGGCGCCAGGCGCAACATTATGTCGAGGAGCTCGAGCTCAAGGGCTTACTCGGAGCGAGTGAGAAGCTTTCCAGCGCAGCTCATGTCGTCGATCTGCTGCGCCACATCGTCGACTACGCGCGTGGGGTCGGGAGGTTCGACACGTGTGCCGTGTGCCTTCTCGCGGAGGGCAACGAAGCTTTCTCCGTTGTTGTTGCAGAAGGCTATCGAAAGGAGCTACTCGGAAAGTCTTTCCCTCTCGAGTCGTCGAGCTGGGCGAGCTGGGTATTGCGCGCTCGCGAGGAGCCTTTGGCGATACGCATGGAACGGCGCACGGGAATGCCGATTCTGGATCCTAAAGAGCGGGCGACCACCGCGACCAATTTTCTAGCCGTTCCACTGAGAGCGCAGCAGCGCGTTTGCGGCGCGCTTCTGTTGACCCGAAACGGCGAGCCGTTCACCGCGCGCGAGCTTCGCCTATTGCGGATCTACTGCAACCAGGCAGCCGTGGCGATGGAAAACGCGATCGTTTACGAACGGGTGGAGAATCTCGCCGCGACCGACGCGCTGACAGGCCTTTTCAACCGGCGCTATCTCGACGGTGCTCTCGAGCGTGAGCTCGCGCGCGCTAGCCGTTCCGAATCGAGCTTGGCGCTACTCATGCTCGACATCGACCACTTCAAAAGCGTCAACGACACCTACGGTCACGCGGTGGGGGACCTCATTTTGAAGAAAGTCGCGGCAACGCTCTCCGGTCGACTGCGCCAGGCCGATGTCTTGGCGCGGTTTGGTGGCGAGGAGTTCGTGGTCCTCCTCCCGCAAGTCACGGCCGCCGCCGCGCTCGACTCGGCGGAGCGCATTCGCGCTTCGGTGGAGCGAACGAGATTTCATGCGGGTGGAAAGCGCACACACGTTACCGTCAGCATCGGCCTCGCGATGTTCCCCGACCAAAGCGATGCCCCCGAGTCTCTGCTCGAAGCCGCGGACCAGGCGCTCTACCAGGCGAAGAAACTCGGCAGGAACCGCGTCTGTTGCTCTGGCCAGGTCGAGGCCGAGACCTAGCCTCTAGTGGACCACTACAAAGTCCTCGGTGTCGCGCGCGGCGCCACGGAGGCCGAGATCAAGAAGGCCTATCGCGCTCTCGTAAAGGAAGTCCATCCAGATAGCGGCACACCGGGCGACGTGGAGCGATTCCGCGCCATCCAAAACGCGTACGAAACATTGTCCCATCTCGAGCGACGCCGTGCCTACGACGCCACGCCGAGCACGACCCCGGTAAGCTGGACCGGCGGTTTCGAAGAGCCGCTCGTGCCCTTCCGCGAGGTCCGCCCGCGCCCCGCCGCGCCTCCGGCGCAGGTCGACATCGTCATGTCGCTCGACGAAGCGGTCCGTGGCGGTGAGCTCGCGCTCGAGGTGCCGCGCGAGCGCGAGTGTTCGCGTTGCTCGGGCCGTGGCCTCGACTTCTTCGGCTGGTGCCCCTCATGTGGCGGCGAGGGGTTCGTGCGTGGCTACGAGCGTGTCGTCTTCCGTGTTCCGCCCGGCACCGCTCACGGGGCCGTAATATCCGCGCCGACGTCGCAAGGAAGCACCATCCGTGCTCAGGTCCGGATCCGCGGCTAGTGGTCTATCGGTCGCTCAAACGGAAGGAATGGAGGAGGTCTTCTTCGTCGATTCCATTGAATTTGTTGTTCGGGAACTTCGTCAGCAGCCAGTAGCGAAAGCCACCGAAAATCGTCCCGAGGGTAATCATGACGATCAGCATGACCCCGATAAAAAAGAACGCGTTCAGGATGACCCATACATAGGAGGGCTCCGGGTTCGGGTCCTTCAGCGTGAAATAGCGAATGGCGGGTTGATTCGCTTGTAGCAGCAGAAAAGCAAGAACGCACTCCATTGAGCGTTATTTTAGCACTTTATTGGGGAGCGCCGACGCGAGCGTTCGGAGCCGTTACCGTCGTCGTTCGCCCGAGCGTCTCGTGGTAGTTGCGGATGCCTTTAGCGATGGATTTGGCGATTTTCTGACGATAAGCGACGCTCGCGAGTAGCGCCTCGTCCTTGCGGTTCGAGAGATAAGCGACCTCGACGAGAACAGCCGGCATCTGGGCGCCTAGAAGCACGTAGAACGGTGCCTTCTTCACGCCGCGGTTTCTCGAGTCCCTCGGCGATGAGAATAGATCCCCGGCCATCGAGTTCTGGACGTGGGTGGCGAGCTCACGGGACTCGGTAATCTTGCTGTTGTTCATGACCTTCTGCAGCAAATCGTTCAGCTCCGAGAGTCGGCGCGTGGTCGTGGCGTTCTCGCGCGCGGCGACCTCGGCAGCGTCCGGGTCGTTGGTGAGGTTGAGAAAATAGGTCTCGGTACCGCGGGGGCGCGAGTTGCGCGAGGCGTTCACGTGGATGGACACGAACAGGTCGGCCCCCTTGGAGTTTGCGATGGCCGTCCGTTCCTCGAGAGGGATGAAAACGTCGGAGCGCCTCGTCATCATGACCTCGAAATTGTCCTTTTCGAGAAGCTTGGCCACACGCTTCGAGATATCGAGAACTAGGTGTTTTTCCTGAAGCCTGTTGCTCTGCGTACCGGGGTCGTGTCCGCCGTGGCCGGGATCGATGAGCACCCGACCGACGCTCAAACCGAGCTGGCGCGCGGTGGAAAAGCCGTCGCGCGTGGGCGCAGGCGGAAGCTTCAGAGCTGCCGTGTCGTCGGTACCGGGTGTGGGTGTCGTTCGGGGGGTCGGTGTCGTGCGCGAAGGAGCCGCCGGTCGGGGCGTCTTCTCGGCGACGAGAGTTTTGGGACGCGGCTTGCGACCCGAGATATCCACCACGAGCCGATAGGGATCGGGAAGCCAGAATACGTTGTACTCGCTGATACGCTTGAAATCGAGCACTACCCGCACGACGCCGGGCTTGTTTTGCCCGACGCGAATCCGCTTGAGGAAATCGCCCTCGACGGGAAAGCTTTTGGAGGCGAGCGCCTTGGTCACGCGCGTGCCGATGAGATCGAAATAGATGCGGTTCGGGTTCTCGAGCTGTCCTTGGCGATATTTGACGTCCTTGTCCAGATCGATGACGACCCTCGTATACTCGCGCTTCGAGCCCGACCAGTGCCGGATGTTGCGCACGCCGACGACGCCTTTCGGGAAGCTCTCACTCGCCGCGGGCTTCGGCCGTGAAAGGTTGTCGAGCAGCCGCCGCGCTTCGGCCGCTTCGCTTGCATTCGGCCATAGGGACACTACCTTGCGTAGCGCGATACTCGCTGATTTTCGATCCGATAGCGGCTCGAGAAAGAACTTCCCGCGGCTGAGGCGTGCTTTTCTCGCCCACCGGCTCGCGGGGTATCCGTTGGCGAGAAGAAGATAGCTGTCGAGCGCCCGTATGAGCGCCGCGCGGTCGTCGAAGCGGCGAAAGATCTCGAGGTAGATCTCGGCCTCGTAGTAGAGCGCATCGTCGGAATAGCCACTTCGGGGATGGTCGAGGACCACTTTGCGATAGAGCTTTGCGACGCTCGTCCAAACGGACTTCTTAGCGAGACTTGATTTCGACTGATGGAGCCGCTTTTCGGCGCTCTGCGCGTCTTTGTAGAGCGTCGATGCAGACTTCTGCGCTTCCGCCACTGCCGGGAACGACCAAAACAGCGCGACAACAACAATGCCGCTGAGACTCGCCGTCCTAACGTAATTGATGATCGACCGCATCAAAATAATCCTTGGGAACCAGCACCTCACGCCGACTCGAGCCCTCGGACGGGCCCACGATGCCATCGGCTTCCAACATATCCATGATACGCGCGGCGCGGCTATAGCCGAGCCTCAAACGCCGCTGCAAATGAGATGTGGAAGCCGCGCGCGTCTCCACGACAACCCGAGCCGCCTTCTCGAAAAGCTGGTCTTTTTCGAAGACGGCGAGCTCATTCGATTCCTGCGCCTCTAGAATCGCTTTGTTATATTCCGGCTTGCCCTCGCGCCTCCAAAAGGCGACGAGGCGGCCCACTTCGGCTTCAGAGACAAAGGGACCGTGCAGGCGGATGAGCCGGGCCGAGCCCGGGGGCAAGAACAGCATGTCGCCGCGGCCGAGAAGCTGCTCGGCGCCATTCGAGTCTAGGATGGTCCGCGAATCAACGCGAGAGGCGACACGAAAGGCGATGCGTGTCGGGAAGTTCGCCTTGATGATCCCGGTGATGACATCCACCGAAGGACGCTGGGTCGCGAGGACGAGATGGATGCCGACCGCACGCGCCATCTGCGCGAGGCGTGTGATCGCGTCCTCGACGTCCGAGGACGAAACCATCATGAGATCCGCGAGCTCGTCGATCATCACCAACATATAGGGGAGCGGTTTCAGCGGCTCGCCGTTGTCGTTCTCTCGCGTCTCACCGGCCAAGTCCGCGCCTCGGATGATGTTGTTGTACTGGTCGATATTGCGAACGCCTGCAGAGGCGAGCATCTTGATGCGGCTCTCCATCTCGAAGACGATCCATTTCAAAACGTCGCTTGCCCTTTTGGGATCGGTGACGACCGGTGTCAAGAGATGCGGGATATCTTGATAGACGCCGAGCTCGACGTGCTTGGGGTCGATCAAGATCAACTTGACTTCGTCCGGCGTCGATTTGTAGAGGATGGAGCAGATGAGGCTGTTCAAGAGAACGGATTTGCCGCTTCCGGTTGTGCCCGCGATGAGAAGGTGTGGCATACGCGCGAGGTCGCTGAGAAAAGGCGCGCCGTGGATAGTTTTCCCGAGCACCAAGGTGAGACGTGACGTGCTTCCTTGGAACTCTTCCGTTTCGAGAATCTCGCGAAGGCCAATCGTTTCGCGCTTTGCGTTTGGGATCTCGATGCCGACGGTGGATTTTCCCGAGATACGGTCGATACGGACGGACTCGGCTTTGAGCGCGAGGCACAGATCTTCCGAGAGCGCGGTGATTTTGCTGTATTTGATCCCCGCATCGGGTTTGAACTCGAACGTCGTCACGACGGGTCCCGGGTGGATTTGTTCCACATGGCCCTGAACCGAGAACTCGCTGCAACGCTGCTGGAGAAGCTTGGCCCGCTCCATCAGCCCCTTCTCGTCAGTCGGGACCTCTTCGTTTCGCGCGTCGAGGATCCCGAAGGGCGGCGCATTCCACCGACCCTTCTTCGGGGTAAAAGGAAGAAGCTCCTGTTTTTGAGGCGTCGGAGGGGACTTTTGGGCGACGGTCGTCTTCACCGGGTGCTCTTTTCGCTTCTTCGCGTCTTCCTCTTTTTTCTTCCCGAGGCTCGCGCGTTTCGCGTGCTTCTTCACCACACGCTCGCGGAGCTTCTCCTTGCGACGACTCTCCCAAAAATGGTGAAAGGCGGTTAGCGCTTCGGCGCCCTTGCGTTTCTGCCAACTACGGACGCGCTTGGCGCCAGCGCTGAGAGACCAGTGCGTGGCCACGGTCAGAGCGACAAACATGACCGTGACGAGCAGAATGAAAGCGCCGATGGGGTTCAAAAGCGAGACGAGATAAGACGCTAACAACTGTCCAAGCGCGCCGCCCGCGGGCGTGAGTCGGCCCCCGATTGGGAGCTCAAAAAGCGCGAGCGCAAGCAGACCGGAAAACGTCACAACGAACGTCCCGAGACCGACGACCTTGCTCATCCGCGAGTCGAGTGGCTGGCACCAGAAACGGTTCCATCCCGCGAAGAAGAGCAAAATCGAAAGCAGGTAAGAGGCGAGGCCGAAGATCTGAAGAAAGGCTTCGGAGAGGAACGCGCCCGCCGGCCCAATCAAGTTGTGGGTCGGGCGAGGCATCGTCTCCTTGAAATACCACGCGGGATCTCCCGGCGAATGCGACAAGAGACTCACTGCGAGCATGAGCGCCGACGCCATCAGAGCGATGCCTAGGATCTCGGAAAATCTCTCCGCCGGGACCCAAATGTCGACGTGGCGTCTATGAGTTACCGAGCGTGACGTAGCCAAGGACCGCTCCTCCAGAGGCGAGGCAATAGTAGCCGAATAGGTGAAATTTTTGGCTCGCTAGAAACCTGAGCACGACGCCGATAGCCATGTAGCCGATCGCGAACGCCGTAGAGAAACCAACGAAATAGGAGACCATAGCGTCGCTCCCAACAGACGCCGCGTCCTTCAGGTTGAGAAGCGTCGCGCCGACAATCGCGGGAATGGAGAGCAAGAAGGAAAAACGGGCCGCGGCGCCGTGTTCGAGTCCACGCATGAGGCCGGCGCCGATCGTCGTTCCCGAGCGCGAGATGCCAGGAAGAAGAGCGGCGCTTTGGCAGAGGCCCACGATGACAGCGTCGCGCATCGTTATGTCCTGGAGCTGGCGCTTGCCCGAGGCTACTCTTGACGACAGCAAGAGCCACCCACCCGTCACACAGAGCGAAGCTCCCACGAGCCACAGCTGTTCGAAGGCCTGCTCGACCCGATCTTTGAAGAGTAGCGCCACGATGACGATGGGGACCGTGCTGAGTGCAAGAAGACCGATCAATCGCCGAGCGTCGGAACCCGTAGAGCCCGGCTCGAGACCGGTGGCAAGAAAAACGAGCTCCTGGCGAAAATAGAGGAGCACCGCGCCCAGAGTGCCAAGATGCAGCACGATGTCGAACAGGAGGCCCGGCTGTTCGAATCCTGTCATGAAATGCTGCGCGATGGCCAGGTGGCCTGAGCTCGACACAGGGAGAAACTCGGTCAACCCCTGGACGGTTCCGAGCCAAATCGCCGCCGTAATGCTCATTCTTCCTCCGCCTCCACGACGACAGGGAGGATGACCGGACGCCGGATGCCTTTTTTGCGAAAGAAGCGCTTGAGCGTGACCTCGATGAGCTCCTCCACCGCTTGCTCGCTCCCTGACTCCTCGGACGAAAGCGAGCGCACTGCGTCGAGCACAATATCGTGCGCTTCGCTGAGAAGGGCCTCGGCGTCTTCGTTGTCGACGAAGCCGCGCGACAAGATGTCCGAGACGATAGGCGCACCTTTCGAGTTGAGCGATAGCATCGGAACAACGACGCCTGCTGCCGCGAGGCGTCGGCGGTCGCGCACCACGCAGTCATCGACGAGCCCGAGGCCGCTCACGTCGACGAGCTCGCGTTGTGTATCGAAGTGATCGACGATCGCCGCCGAGCCTTCCTCGAAGCGAAGCACGTCGCCGTCCTCGGCAAGGAAAACAGCGTCCGGGTCGACTCCGCTATCGCGTGCGATCTTCGCGTGATGGAAGAGCTGGCGCCACTCGCCATGAATGGGAACGAAGCTCTCGGGTTTAACGAGGCGGAGCACCATGTCCAGATCCTCGGCGCTCGCATGGCCGGAAACGTGGATGTCGGCGCGCCCAGGCTGGAAGACATCGGCACCGAGCCGATGTAGGCGGTTGACGACAAGGTTCACCGCGCGCGTGTTACCAGGAATGACGCGCGCGCTCAAGAGGACGCGGTCGCCCGGCTCGATCGAGATGTAGCGATGGGTGTCGTTCGCGACTTGGGCGAGCGCGGAAAAGGGCTCGCCTTGACTTCCGGCCGTGATGAAGAGCTGTTTGTTCCGCGGAACCTGGTCGAACTCATCGATCGCACGGATCAAGCCTGCGGGCGCTTTCATGTAGCCGAGATCCATCGCGGTATGCGTGTTCTCGACCATACTCCGGCCGACCAGCGCCACTTTGCGCCCAAGCTTGGCCGCGACGTCGAGTGCGATTTGGATCCGATGCGTGCTCGACGTGAAACACGAGAAGAGCACGCGGCCGGGGGCCTCGGTGATAAGCGTCTTGATCGCGTCGGCAACCGAGCTTTCATTGCCCGTGCGGCCGGCGACTTCGGCATTGGTGCTGTCCGAGAGCATGCAGAGCACACCCTCTTTGCCGAGCTCCGCAAGTCGCTTCAAATCGATGGGCGGTCCTACCGGGGGCGCTTCGTCCACTTTGAAATCCCCAGTGTGGACGATCTTCCCTTGTGGCGTGTCGAGAACGACGGCCACCGCATCGGCGAGGCTATGGGTCATCGAAACGAGCTCCGCGCCGAAGCTCCCGACCGAGAACGACTCGCCCGGTGAAATTTCGTGTAGCTCCACTTCGGAATCCAGCTCATGCTCGACGAGCTTCCGGCGCACCATGCCGAGCGTCAACTTGGTCCCGTAGACGGGAACCTTGAATTGCTTGAGGATTTGCGGGAGCGCACCGATGTGGTCTTCATGC
The DNA here is from genome assembly GCA_004356105.1 of Acidobacteriota bacterium. Taxonomy (GTDB): domain Bacteria; phylum Acidobacteriota; class Vicinamibacteria; order Marinacidobacterales; family SMYC01; genus SMYC01. The sequence goes on from SMYC01000110.1 coordinate 49,640, forward strand.
GCGTGGGTCAGAACGATCCCACGGAACACGTCGCGATGCTCTTCGAGGTAGCGGGTGTCCGGCAAGAGGACGTTGACGCCGAGGTGCTCGGGGCCAGGAAACATGATACCCGCGTCGACAACGAGCATCGTGTCGCCGTGACGATAGGTCATCATGTTGAGACCAAACTCGCCGAGTCCTCCTAGCGGAACGATATCCAGAGGTCCACGATCGACAGTTTTCACCATTGACGGCAAGGGTTTAGCTTCCTGATCCTCAGGAATTGCTTAAATACTAACAGAAAATCACGCGGGGGAAGCGCAAATTCGCCCGAGCTCCGCAAATTCTTGCACCGACAGGGTTTCGGCCCGCCGCGACGGATCGATCCCGAGCTGTTCGAGCGCTTCACGCATGCGCTCCGGCGAAACGCCCGTGGGGTGCAAATGCTTGATATTGTTGCGGATGGTCTTGCGACGGTGGGCGAGGAGCCCTTTGACGAGCGCGCGAAAAGTCGTCTCGTTCCCGTAGTCCGGTGCACGGTCGTGACGGAGCTCGAACGCGACCAATGAGGAGACAACCCGCGGCCGCGGCCGAAACGCCTCGGGCGGGATGCTGAAAAGCACCCGAATCTGGGCAGCTTGCTGAGCAACAACGCTGAGAAAACTGTAGGCGGGGATCGAGGGCGAGGCGACGAGGCGTTCGGCGACCTCTTTTTGAAACATCAGGGTAAGACTCTTGAACGCGGTCGCCGCCGAGATGAGCTTGAACAAAATGGGCGCCGCGATGGAGTAGGGAAGATTTCCGTAAACACGTGTGCGCTCGAGCTTTCGGGACGCCATGACGTCGAGAAAGTCCACTTTGAGCGCGTCTTGCTGGAGCACATCGAGCCGCTCATCCGACGCCGCGCGAGCAAGAAGCTTTTCCGCAAGCCGCTTGTCGGCTTCGACCGCAACGATGCGGGCGCCTCTGTCGAGCATCGGAAGTGTTAACTGCCCTTCACCGGCGCCGATCTCGAGGAGAGTCTCCTCGGTTGCGGGCGCAATGGCTTCGACGATGCGCTCTACGTAACGATGATCGGTTAGAAAGCACTGACCTTTCGAGCGCGTGGGAAAGAAGGGCACAAGCTCGAAGGATAGCACGCGCGCCTTCTCTGGCCTTTGGTCTCCCATGAAGTTTGTCATAGGCTACGGTAAGTGCATTTGCTACTGTGGGTCATTGCTTAGTGATTAGTGATGAGTGACGTAAGGGCTTTCACCACCGAGACGTGGGACGAGGACGTGCTTCGATCGACCAAGCCCGTTCTAGTAGACTTCTGGGCAGAATGGTGCGCGCCCTGTCGCTTGATGGCGCCCGCGATTGACGAGCTCGCGAAGGAGTTCGACGGGCGGGCGAGCGTGGGGAAACTGAACGTGGACGACAACGCGGCCATCTCCGACCGCTACGATATCCGCGGCATCCCTACCGTCATCGTGTTCAAAGGCAGTGAGATTCGCGAGCAGGTCGTCGGGATTACTTCAAAGGAGAACTTGACCGCGCTGCTCGAAAAACACTTGAACTGAAGGGACAACGAACGATGACTGAAACGAAACGCCGGCGCGTCATCATTATAGGCAGCGGCCCCGCGGGCTACACGGCTGCCATCTACGCGGCACGCGCGGAGCTCGAGCCACTCGTGATAGCAGGCTCGGGCGCCGATCCCAAGATCGGCATTCCCGGGGGGCAGCTAATGCTCACCACCGATGTGGAGAACTACCCGGGCTTTCCCGAAGGTGTGACGGGCCCCGACATGATGGATCTGTTCCGCAAACAAGCGGAACGATTCGGCACCGAAATCGTCTACGCTGACGCCACATCGGTCGACCTATCGGAGCGGCCGTTCCGAGTGGAAACG
>SMYC01000111.1 GCA_004356105.1 Acidobacteriota bacterium
CGGGAGCTCAATGGTTTCACAACTCGCTGGCCGCGATGAAGGGAAAAGGCACCGATGGCGAGCGCATGAGCGCGCTTACCACCTCCATGGTGAGCCAGCAAAAGGAGGGGCGACCCGTGACGGAATGGCATGCAGCGTCGCTCGACGAGGCCGGTGGATGGAAGAACCACTACTTGATGGTGGAGCAGTTCATGACCACGGACCTCTACACAGTGACCGAGGACGAGCCGATCGACCTGGTCGCGAGTCTCATGGACTGGGAGAAGATCCGGCACGTGCCCGTGGAAGATATCGATCATCGGTTGGTGGGCCTCGTCTCCTATCGGTCGCTCATCCATTTGTTGGCCAACGGCGAGTTTGCCAGGCGCGAAGATCCGATCCCCGTGAGCGAAGTGATGAAACGCGACCTCGTCACCGTGGCGCCGGAGACGACCACGCTCGAAGCGGTTGCTCTGATGAAGGGGAAGTCGATTGGGAGTCTTCCGGTGGTGAAGGACGGACGTCTCATCGGCATCGTGACCGAGCGGGACTTCATGGACATCGCGCGCGAGCTTTTGGAGGAGAAGCTGAAGGAGTGAGCTGAGCTGTTGGGTCCAGGCGGTCAGCAACGGAACCCATCCACTTTTGGCGCCAATCAAAGGAATTCGCGCAGCCTAAGAATCTCAAACTTAACGAACTTAAATGATGAGAGCGTGCTGGGTGAAAGCGTATCACCCACAGTACAGCGTGACAGGGATGTCACGGTTCTTGGTCCCGGTCCGCCCGCCTCAACGATAGCCAAGCCGCTGAGCGGGATAGACTTACTTTCACCCCTGCCTGTTGGAACGATGTTTGCTATTAACCGTGGCAGGAGGCTGAAATGAAGAAACAAACAGTGACGGCACTCTTAACCATGTTCCCGCTGCTAAGCGCTTCGATGGCGCTCGCTGCTGCGGTGGACGTAGTGGGAAGGGTCGAGGGCACCATCAAAGGTATCAGCAAGCGGACCGCCACCGTGATCTACGTGGAAGACGCTCCCGGCACGATCACGCCCGGTACTCGGTACGTGCTCGACCAGAAGGATAAGACTTTTTCGCCATTCGTTCTGCCTGTTCCTGTCGGAGCGGAAGTCGTATTCGTGAATAGCGACCCCATCATGCACAACGTGCACTCCTACAACGGCAAGGACACCATCTTCAATTGGGGGATGGCGATCCAGGGGATGGAGCTGAAGAAGACGTTCGAGGAGCCAGGAGACGTGCTACTACTTTGCGACGTACATCCCGAGATGGAGGCCTGGGTCAAGGTCGTTCCCACCCCGTATTACACGATGGCAGACGAGAACGGGAACTTCGTGCTCGAAGGTGTTCCCGCGGGAGAGTACACCGTCACGGCATGGCACCCGAGGGCCAAGAAGCCCCAGAGCGTCACCGTTAGCATTCCCGCGAACGGCGTCGCCAAAGTCGACTTCAAGTTGAAGAAGTAGGACGAGCTAGGCTAAGGCTACAAGCACGAACGTGAACCGTGAAGCCCGGTGTCCGCACCGGGCTCTTTTTTCCCGTTTGACGCCCACGTAGCCTTCCTTCCATGATCACCGGGAATGGATCTTCGGAGCCGGAACCGATGAAGAGCTCGAGCAAGGCGCCCGCGGCACACCTCGCCGCCCCGCTGCTCCTGTTCTTCGTCTCAGGCTTCGCCGGGCTCGTTTACGAAGTGCTCTGGATGAAAGAGCTCGGGCTCCTCTTCGGCAACACCGCACAAGCGGCGGCGGCGACATTTTCGGCACTCTTCCTAGGTCTCGTTGTGGGCGCCTGGTTTTGGGGACGACGTGCCATTCGGGTCGAAAAGACGCTCCGCGGCTACGCGTATCTGGAGATCGGCGTCGCCTCGAGCGCACTCCTTTACTTTCTGCTTCTCGACTTGTATCACGGGCTCTACGCATCGCTCTTTCAAATGCTCGGAGACCAGCCGGTGGTCTTCCTTGCTGTGAAGTTCCTTCTCGCCGTCGTTGTCTTGTTCCCTCCGTCTTTTTTCATGGGCGGCACCCTGCCCATGATGAGCCAGTATCTCGTGCGCCAGAGAGAGCTCCTGGGTCCTATCGCTTCCCGCCTCTACGCCGTGAATACGCTCGGCGCGGCCTTGGGGGCCTATCTGGCGGGATTCCACTTGCCTCGTCTCCTTGGCGTCACGCGATCCTATTTCGTCGCCATCGGCGCGACCCTCGCGGTGGCGATCCTGGCCTGGGCCCTTGGGCGAAGAGGAGCGCGCTCGAAAGAGGGAGCGTTCGCGAACCAGGAGCCGTGGATACGCGACGAGAACACGGAAGACGTGAGCGTTCTTTCATGGCTCGACGTTCGTGCCCTCGCATTCTTCTCGGGCTTTGCTGCGCTGAGTCTCGAAGTGCTGTGGACGCGAATGTTCGCCCAGGTCCTTCAGAACTCTGTCTATTCCTTCTCCACGATCCTGGTGACCTTTCTCGTCGCACTCGCCCTCGGCGCTTGGTTCGCGAGCTGGCTCATCCGCAAGCACTTTGCGCCCGCCGTCGTGCTGCTTCTCCTTTTGGCGGGAGCGGCGCTCCTTGTGGGCGCCACACCGTTCGTTTTCTACGGGTTCACCGATGGGCTTCGATACGGCGGCAGCACGGGCGGATTCGCCTTCGAGCTCGCGCTCATCGTCATGCTGATACCCGCGATCGTCCTGGGCGCCTTGTTTCCCTACCTCATGCGTCTCGCCGAGCCTTACACGCAGAGCGCGGGGCGCGCGATAGGCGATCTGGCCGCCATCAATACGTTCGGCGCCGCCGTGGGCTCGCTGGCAGCGGGCTTCGTTCTGCTCGACCTGTTCGGCCTCTGGTCCAGCATCCGCCTGATCGCGGTCGCCTATGCTTGCGCCGCTCTCTTCGTCGCGGGACGCGGGCCGGTTGCATCCACGGCGTTACGCACGATTCCACTCGCCGCGATTCTGCTCCTTGCATCTCTTCTCGACCCGTCCCGCCTGCCCGTGGTCCATATCGACCCGGTTGGAAAAGGCGAGAGCCTCCTGCGGGTCTGGGAAGACAGCGCTGGGATCGTCTCGGTGGTTCGAGACCCGAGCTCGCTCACGATGCGAGTGGACAATAGCTACGCCGTGGGAGGGACGGGCGCGGCGGTGCATGAGGAGCGCCAGGCACATCTCCCGTTACTGCTCCATCCAAAGCCTGAATCCGTGTTCTTTCTCGGCATGGGCACCGGTATCACGGCAGGCGCGGCGCTCGTGCACCCGATCGAGCGCGTCGTCGTTGCCGAGCTGGGAGCGAAGGTGGTCGAAGCCGCGCAAAGCTTCTTCGAGCCTTACGTGCACGGGTTGTTCGAGGATTCCCGCGTCCTCGTCGTCGCCGAAGACGGCCGGAACTTTCTCGCAGGAAGCACAGAGACGTTCGACGTTATCGTCGCGGATCTTTTCGTGCCCTGGAAAGCCGGTGTCGGGAGCCTATACCGACGCGAGCACTACGAGGCGGCTCGGAAACGGCTACGCGAGGGCGGGCTCTACGCGCAATGGGTTCCCCTTTATCAAATGAGCGGCGAAGAGCTCGGCACCGTCGCCCGCACGATGGTCGAAGTCTTTCCGCTGGTGACGCTTTGGCGCGGCATCATGGCGCCAGGGCTCGAGACCGCGGCGCTCGTGGGACATCGGGAAGCCGGTCCGTTAGACCTCGAGGATGTGGCGCGCCGAATGGCGGAATCGCCGGAGGCTTCTCTTTGGGAGACGCGCGTAACAAGTGAGGGCGGGCAGGAGAGCATCGACGCTGCCGGGCCCCAAGAGCTGCTCGTGCGTTATTGCGGAAACCTGACGGCGGCCAAAAGCCTCTGGGAGCCCTACCCGGTGAATACGGACGATCGCCCCGTCATCGAGTATGGCGCTCCCACGCGCGAGGGGAGCGATGCGCCCTGGCTCGTAGGAGAAAAACTCCTCACGCAGCTCGGAGAGATCCTCATGGTAAGTCCACCGGAGCGGGATCCCTATCTCAGACTTCTCTCACCTCGGGAGCGCGGTGTCGTGCGGGCCGGGCTCAGCCTCCAGCGCGCCCGAGTCTTTTCGAATGCCGGCAGAGCTCAGGATGCACGGATCGCGATGGCGATGTTCTCGCGGCTCTATACAGGAAAGGACCGCGACGAGAACGATGCGGTCCATGCGCGACGCGAGCTCACAGACCTCATCCAATCGTACGAGGACCGACTTCGCTCCCTCAGAGAGCGCCTGCGCGAGCTAGAACAACCCGAGCGCTGAACGGGGAAGCGCGTTTCTCTGTCACATTAGGCGGAACGTCCCCGACGCGACGAGCGCGCCGCTCTCGGCGTCACGAAGCTCGACCGAGTACACCCCGGCACGTTCCGGTCGGGGCACGCGTACGCGAAGCGCGGCGTCTTCTCCTCGGTGAAGCAAAACGGCGTTCGGAGGACTGCGCATATATTCCAACGACTCACCGCCCTTCCTGCTCATGTGACTCGCGGCGGCTAACGCTCGAAGACGAGCTGTCGCGCCGCGGGTTCGCCGGAATCGTCCCAGTCGAGCTTGCGGGTCCCGGGACCCTCGATGTCGAGCGCCTGTCGGTGAACGCCGTGGGCTTTGCACCAGAGCGTCACTCGGATCTTACCCACGGGGAGTCCTTCGAGTCGATAGCGCCCCGTGTTGTCCGTCAAGGTGAACAGGTGTGTTGGGAGGACCAGAATGTACGCAAGCATCTCGTGATGGACGTTGCATAGGACCTCGACCGGGCCCGGGCGGTCGAACGTTACATAGCGGGTGATTCCGGTGGGATAGGTCCCGAGGTTGAAGAGCTTGGTCGTCGAGGCGGAGAACACGTTGTGGAGAAACGGGTCGCTGTTAATGAAAGCCACGCGCGTCCCGGCCACGATGGGGAGGACATGAGGAACGAACTCTAGCCTTCTTTGATCGAGGACCGCCGGTCTTGCTGGCGGTCCCGGTGGCACGAGCTCGTCCGCCTCGACGAAGATGACTTTCGGTTGATCCGAAGCGCAGTGGACCTCACCCTCGAGCACGGCCCCGTCGGAGCGCGAGGGCACTTCCGGCCAAGCCATGAGAGCGGTGAGAACGAGCCCGCTGACAAAGCTGCTAGTGATTACCGTCATCATCTGAGCTCCATCGCTGTTTGTGTGCTGCAAGGATCGTTCCGGGGGAAGTAGCTAAATGGCGGGCTTTCCTATCGCGCTCTGTGACGAGCCCGCCACACCCGTGACAGATTTGTTACTTGCCAGCGCAGGACGCGCTCTCCAAGTGATTGAAAAGACTGGGGAACGTGGACTCATCGGCCTGGAACGATCTTTGCTAGACTCGACAGCGATAGACGTTAGGAGTAAGGCAAAATCATGACTTCCAAAAAGAGAGCGACACTAGCGACGATGGCTATCGTCTTCGGCTTCGGAGCCATCGACGCACAGGCCATCCCCGCCTGGGGCCGAAAATATGAGACTTCCTGCGCCACGTGTCACGTGGCCTTCCCTAAGCTCAACAGTTTCGGCAAAGCTTTCCGTGCCAACGGCTTTCGGATGCCAGCGGGCGATGAGGATTTAACCAAAATCAAAGATGTTCCGATGGGTGCCGAGGCGTGGAAACGTCTTTGGCCTAAGGGTATCTGGCCCGGCGCGATTCCGGGCAATTTTCCTTTCGCCGTCCTCGTCGATAATCAGGTGAACGTGGAGGAGGGCGCCGAGATCAAGTTGGATCTAGCCTTCCCTCAATCCATTCAGCTTCTGGGAGGCGGCACCCTCGGGGAGGGCTTCGGATACTACGTTGGGGTCAATCTTCTGGAAGGGAACGAGTTTGGAGGCCTTCACCGCGTGTTTGGGCAGTTCGACGGCATCAAGGGCACGACGATGGCCAATGCCCGCTTCGGTTTCATGGAGCCTCGGGCAGTGCCATTCTCGAATCATCGAAAGCTCACTCTCTCGAATTACTTCATGAACGCGATCGGATTCGACCTCAACACGGCGCTGGGAGTTATAGACGAGCATGGTGAGCCCGACGAGCATGGCGCAGTGGCGGAGCATGGCGGAATGGCCGAGCCCGAGCATGGCGACGTCCATGGCGACGATCTGAACACCATCGAGATCGGAGGTGCGCATCACGGCGGAGGCGCAGGTCCATTCGCGCTATCGAACGCCCAGCGAGGTCTCGAATGGTGGGGCGCTCATAGTGCTGCCGGCGGTGGGGGACTCGAATACGCCTTTGGCGTGGTCAATGGAAACTCGGCCGGCAACAACGAAGGGACGTTCGACAACAACAACTTCAAGGACATTTACTGGCGGGCCTCCTGGAAATTTGGGGGCATGGGCGTGACGGGCACCCTCGGTGACGATCCCGCCGAACCCGTCCAAACCGAAGGTTGGCGAGACGACTCCCTCACGGTGGGCACCTTTGGCTACTACGGACGCACGCCCTATGAATTGAGCCGGCTCGTTCCCGTTTTCGACGAGCACGGAGAGAGGGATGAGCACGGCGAGGAGCTCGAGGAACATAGCGAGGAGCCCGACGAGCACGGCGAGGGGCCTCCGGTAATTGACGTCGAGCAGGAGCTCCTCCAGGGAGACGAGAGCTTCAAGCGCCTCGGCGCCGATTTCAACTGGCTTGTGGGCGACCTGAACCTCTACGGCGCCTTCATGTACGGCCGGAACGACCGTCTCGGGTTCGACGAAGTGGGTGAGGAGGTCGACTTCAAGACCTGGTTCATTCAGGGAGACTATGTGATTCTTCCGTGGGTCATCGGAGCCTTGCGCTACGAGAAAGTAGACTTGCCCGATGATTTCTTGGACATCGAGCGCGTTGTCCCACACATAACACTTCTGGCCCGAGCGAACATCAAGTTCGTGGTCGAGGGCCAGCTTTATAGAAACGACAGCGGACGGAATCAAGTAGCCTTCAACATCACGTTTGCCTTCTGATCGCGATGCCGGCTTGCGCCAGCCTCGGGCTTGGCCCGAGGCTGGCGCTTTCGTGTGTCTTGGGGCGCGTCAGTTGGAGCGTGAGTTAGCTTACTGGTCACGTCCGCCGATAGGCTGAGGCTTCGATACCGTGTTTTCGCATGAGCCGGTGGAATACTGGCCGTTCCATCCCGGAGCGGCGCGCCGCCTCGGCGACGTTCCCCTGCGATTCCTTTAGCGTTCGCTCCAGGTAGTCACGCTCGAAGTGAATGATGACCTCCTGCTTCTCCTTTTGGAACTCGCCCAGCGGAGTTTCCCCTCCGTTTCCCTGCTCCACCTGCGCCAGCATGCTGGCCGGGAGATCGAGTACCGCGATCTGGCGCGAATCGGTGAGGGCGAGGGCGCGCTCGATCGTGTTCCGCAGCTCGCGTACGTTGCCGGGCCACGAGTAAGACTCGAAGACCATCATAGCCGCGCTCGAGATATTGTCGATGGGATGAGCTGCCCGGCTCTTCAGCTCGTCGAAGAAATGCATGGCGAGAAGCGGGATGTCCCCGGTGCGCTCGCGAAGCGGTGGAAGCTTGAGAGCAATCACCTGGAGCCGGTAGAATAGATCCTCGCGGAATGCACCCTTCGCGACCGCGTTCTCGAGATCCTTGTTGCTTGCCGAAAAGATCCTCACGTCCACCTTGCGCTCGGACGTGCTGCCCACACGTCGAATCGTCTTCTCTTGCACGGCGCGCAGGAGCTTGGACTGGAGACCGAGAGCGAGCTCCGCCACTTCGTCGAGAAAGAGCGTGCCCCCCGAAGCGTGCTCCATGAGACCCATCTTGGATTGCACCGCTCCGGTGAAAGCTCCCTTCTCGTGGCCGAAAAGCTCGGTCTCCAGAAGGTTTTCGGGGAGCGCCGCGCAGTCCAGGGGCACGAACGGATGCTCGCGTCGGGAGCTCGCCTGATGGAGCGCGCGGGCCACGACTTCCTTCCCCGTTCCCGTCTCGCCGTAGATGAAGACGTTCGCTTCTGAGCCAGCGACCTTTTGAAGCTCTTCCAGGAGTCGCTTGATGGGAGAGCTCACGCCGATGATGCCTGCAAAGGCTTTCTGCGCTCGTGCTTGCGCCTTGAGGAGCTGGTTCTCCTCCACGAGACCGCTGTGATCGAGAGCGCGCCGGATGACGAGCTCCAACTGATCGTTCGAGAACGGCTTCGAGATATAGTCGAACGCCCCTTCTTTGACCGCGGTGACCGCGGTCTGCACCGTAGCGTAGGCGGTCATGACGATCACAGGAGGCTTGGGGTCCGTCTTGCCGATGGATCGAAGCACGTCCATGCCGTCCATCACGGGCATTCGGAGGTCCACGAGCACAACATCGGGATCGGTTTCCGCTAGCTTCTCGAGCCCCTTCCTTCCGTCGAATGCGGACTCTACGTGGTAGCCGCGTTTTTTGAGCACTTTTCTCACGCTCTCGACGAGCTCTTCTTCGTCGTCGATGACGAGGACCTTACGCTTCATAACCTTCGTCTCGCTCCGCGATAGGTAGGAGGATGTGAAACGTGCTTCCGGCGCCCGGCGTGCTCTCTGCCCAAATTTCACCTCGATGATCGCGGATGATACCGTAGCTGACGCTCAGGCCGAGCCCAGTTCCCTCCCCTTCCTTCTTCGAGTAAAAGGGATCGAAGATGCGCTCCAGATCATCCTCTTCGATCCCGATGCCCGTATCGCTCACCGATAGCCGCACGTGTTCTGCAATCTTCCCGGCGCGCACGCAGATCGTTCCGCCCTCGGGCATGGCGTCAGTGGCGTTATTAATGAGGTTAATCAGGACCTGTTCCAGCCGGTCAGGATCGCCGCGCACCGCTGGGAGATGCTCGGGTATGTCCGTCTCTAGCGTCACGCCCGATTGACGCAGGCGCGCCTCGACGAGGCTTCGCACGGACTTCAGAATCGCATCCACCTCGACGGCGCGGACGTCCAGTGGATGGGGCCTGGCAAAATCGAGCAAGTCTCGTACGATACGGCCGATGCGGTGAGCCTGCGTGCCAATCACTTGCAGATCTTTCGCGAGCTCTTCCTGGACTTGTGAATCAGCCGCCTCCTCGTGCAGGTACTCCACCCGGGAGACGATCACCCCGAGAGGATTGTTGATTTCGTGCGCCACACCACTTACCAGCTCTCCAATCGAAGCGAGCTTGGCCGCTTGCATCAGCCGCCTCTCGCTGTGCTCGATCTTTTGAACCTGCTGTCGGATGGTCTCGCTGGCTTCGTGAACGATGGCGCCGATGATGGCGGAGGCAATCGTGACGGCGGATGTGAAGGCGAGGAAAATGAACAGAATGGACTGGGCCATATCCCGATTGACGCTCTGAGCGGTCTCCTCGAGGACCACCTGTCCCACGGGCTCGTCGTCCAGATAGATGGGAACGTCGGCGACGATGAACGCGGAGCTTGCTGGGGGTGACGTTTCTCCTCGCACACCTACGACGAGCTCTTGCTCGATCATCCCCTCGTCGTCGATCCGGACCCGCAGCTCATCGTCGCGCACTCGAACCCGTACCATTCGTAAGTCAGGAGAGTGCCCAAACTCGGCTACCACCTCTCGAAGGATGAGTGAGCTCCCGAGCACGTCTTCGACGGGGGAGCCCTCCTGGAGATAGTACATCACGTGCCCGCGGATAAACTCGGCCAAATCCTCCACTTCGCGGCCAGCGAAATCCATCCGCCGACTCCTCTCGGCGTGGGAGGCGAGCAGCATTACGATGCCGGCGAGAAAAATGAACGTAAGGTTGAGTCGCACGAAAACCTGCACGAAGAGATCCTCGCTTCGTCGCTCGATGGACAGCGCGAGAGAGGCAACGCCAAGAAGCCGGAGAGCTGCGACGCCAGACCAGAGTATGACCGAGAACGACGCAGGAATGAGCGCCATCGGGAGATGAGCGAGACCGATGAGGAGCAACCCGACCCATTCATAGCGGAGCTCGTGGCGATGCGCTCGCACGATCCCGGTGACGGCCAGACCCGTGAGGGCGATGACGGCAATCGGATGCACGAGCGGTTGCCCGGCAGCGAGACCAGCAAGCTCGAAGAGAGGTGCGAGCCACATGATCCACCCGCGTCGTCGGCCGAGGACAGCGTGCGCCAGGGCCGCGAGTGCCGCCGTCTCCAAGAAGGCGCTCGTCACGAAGAAAAACGGGCCCCCGGATGCAGCCGGCTCGAAGAGCCCGCGTAAGCTGCCCCAGGCGCCGACGCCGTAGCTCGCGGCGAGCAACACGAACGGGGAAAGCCGCTCGAGCCACGCGCGTCGTCTTCCCGTCCGCCATGCGAGCCACGCCAGCACCGCGATCGCGAGGCCGGACAGGATGAACCCGACCGTATGGAAGATAAAGACGACTTCTGGGGATCGGCTCAGCAGACTTTCGGGATACACGTCGGGCATCAATAGTACTACGTGTCGCAACGTCGCCTCAGGAGTTATATCTACATTGCAAAGCCGTTGTGACTCCTTTCGGTACCACGTCGCCTCGTCCGCCCATCGTCGAAACTCTTGAGCGTTGAAACTTGGCTCTACGCCAATAGTTGGTGGCCTCTCTCTCGCGCGCGCGAGAGACGACCTACGAGTTGGGCGCGGGTGCCCAACTTGGGACGTGAGAGAGTAGCTCCAAGTATTACTCGAGTCTGTGGACACGGGGTCATCGACCTCGCCGCCATGAGTGCGAAGGAGCTTCGCTCGTTTAAGTCGATTGGGAGTCTTCCGGTCGCGAAAGACGGGCGTCTCATCGGGATCGTTACAGAGCGGGATTTCATGGACATCGAGCGAGCTGTTTTGTGAGAAGCTGAAGGAGTGAATCAGTTGAGAGGAGCGAGCCGTTTGAGCTCCTCGCCGTCGAGCACGAGCCGATCCCTAAGTTGTTCGGCTCCCCACCACCGCCTCCGCGTTGATCGGTCCGTGCACGTACGGGAAGAGCTCGCCTGGCTCACCTTCTTCGTAGCGGAGGTCGCTCGTGAGGCGCTCGACGTCGATTTCGAGCACAACCAATCCGGTTGCACCGCCGAAGATGCGACGCCACGTGGGCTCGACCTGGTTTTTGTCCGAGCAGTGGATGAAGCCCTCGCTCTCGAGAGACCCATGGCGATAGCTGCCGCTAGCCTTTTGCCCTTCCCACGCCTCGGGTGTCGTGATGTGGAAGATCCGTTTCGTCACTCGAGCTCTCTCGGGCGCCACAGATGTAGAAGCGATGTCTCCACGCCGAGCTCTAGGGCCCGCCAGCTGTCGATGCCGAGCGCGAAGACCGCGAGCGCGGCCGTCGGAAAGGGCTCGGAATGGCCGGACAACATGCCGACCAGGTCTTCCATTCCCGGGTTGTGGGCGACGAGCATCACGCGGTCGATGCTGTCGTGAGTGCGGCTCTGTGCTTGGAAGAGAAGCTCTCCCGGGGAGGCCAGGTAGAGCTCCTCGATGTGCACGATAGTGTTCTTGTAGTTGCACGCTTCGGCCACGGCTTCGGCCGTTGTTCGAGCGCGGACAGCCGTGGACGACAAGAAGAGGTCCGGGACGAGCTGTTTTTCGAGAATGAGGTGCCCCATCACGGGCGCGGTTTTCTTTCCGCGCTTGTTCAGAGGACGGTCGTGGTCTGAAATGCCCTTGTCTTTCCAGCTCGACTTGGCGTGGCGCAAAAGCATGAGCGTTTTCATGCGGGGGCCTGTCGTCTGTCCCGAATGACGGCAACGATGCGCGGGACGAGAAAGCTCACCCAGAGGCCGATCGCCGCGAAGCGCAACCATAAATAAAGGTAGTAGTACACGGAGTCTTGGCCCGGCGAGAGTTGCCGAAGCGCGAAGTAAATGACGGGAAGGCCCAGGAGGCCGACGACAAGCCATGCGCGGCGGTTCCGGGCCTGTACGCCTTCTTGATAAAGGCCCTGGTGGTATGCGAAGACCAGGCCTCCAAGGGCTCCAGCGAGCCCACCCATTGCGAGCGCGGTGTTTCTCGACGGGTGCAAGAGGGCGAGCGCTATGGGAACGCAGAGCGTCAAGAGCACTTGTGCGTTCAAGCTCAGCCCGGCCGCTTTCTCCGCGAGCGTCTCTGACCAGCGCGCATAACCCCAAGCCATCGCGGCGCCGAGGGTCCATCCCGCAAGCACGTCGCTAGGAAAGTGAGCTCCGAGATAGACGCGCGAAAATCCGATCAGAAAGACCGTCAGCGCGGCGACGGTTGTGAACCAGTGTTTCTTGAAGTGAAGCGCAAGTAGGCCAAAAAAAACCGCCGCCTGCTGGGCGTGGCCGCTCGGGAAGCTGAGCTCACCGGGCGCGCGTAAATTGGCGATGTCCGCATAGACGAACGGGCGGGGGAGTGCCACGAGATCTTTGATGAGCGTGTTGATGTAGACGCTGAGCACCAGCGCAACGAAGAGCCGCGCCCCGAGCTTCCACGAGAAAGCCCACCAAAGGATCGGGAGCATCGCGAGATACCCCGCGGTCGAGCCGATATCCGTGACGACGAAAAAAAACTGGTTCAGTAGCGGCGAGCGAAAGGCCTCGAGCCAGTGGATAATGTCGATCCCGAGCTCGAGGATTTCAGTCACGGCTCAACAGTCGTCGATAGACATCGGGGTCCACGTTGCCTCCGGTGACGACGCAGCATACCGACCGGTCCCGGAAACGATCCGGTTCTGTGAGGAGGGCGCCCACGCCGAGTGCGCCTGTGGGCTCTGCTTTGAGATTGGCGTAAGAGAACAGAAGCCTCAGCGCTTCGACGATGTCGTCTTCAGGAACTTCGACGATCGTCTCCAGGCCGTCCTTCAGAATCTCCCAGTTGTTCTCGCCCAGGCTCACCGTGCGTGCGCCGTCGGCGATCGTGAGCGGCTCTTTTTCGTTCTTGACGATGTGTCCGGCGCGGAGAGACCGCGCGGCGTCGTTTCCGAGAAGCGGCTCGGCGCCGACGACCCGAGTGTGCGTGTTGCCGGCTTCGCGAAGGCCTTTGACGATCCCCGAGCTCAGGCCGCCGCCTCCGACCGGCACGACGATAACGTCGAAGTCGTGCGGAGCTAGCTCCTCGCCGAGTGTCGCATTGCCATCGATGACGCGTGGGTCGTTGAAGGCGCTCGCGATAAAAGCGTCAGGGTGCTCGGCGGCAAGCTCCGCGACCCCCTCCGCCCGACTCTTCACCGTTACGTCGATCGGCACGACCGTGCCACCGTGCTCGCGCACGGCGTCCATTTTCACCTGCGCCGACGTTTCGGGCATGACGATGATGGCATTCTTCTCGAGAAGCTTTGCGGCGTAAGCGAGCGCCTGGCCAAAGTTTCCTGACGACGCCGTCAATATGGTGCGCTCTTCGACGAGCGCGGCGAGGTTATACCCCGCGCGGAACTTGAAGCTTCCTGTGTGCTGGAACGTCTCGCTCGCGATACGGAGCGAAATCCCGAGTCGGTCGGCGAGGCGTCGCGGCTCGAGGAGTGTCGTTTCCCGGATGACATCGCGTAGGTTCTCGGCTTGTTCCATCATGGGTGCCCCAATCTTATAGTATGGAGTCCATGCGCATTGACGCTCATCAGCACTTTTGGGAGTACAACCCCTCCGAGTACAACTGGATCGACGAGCGCATGGACGTTTTGAAGAGGGATTTCGGACCGGCCGATTTGAAGCCGCAACTCGACGCGACGGGCATCGGGGGCTCGGTGGTGGTTCAAGCGCGGCAAAGCGTTGAAGAGACCGAGTATCTGCTTCGGCTCGCCGACGCGACCGACTCGGTGCTCGGTGTCGTCGGCTGGGTGGATTTGTGCTCGGAAGACGCCCAAGCCCAGCTCGAGCGGTTCGGCGCCCATGAGCGTTTCGTCGGCGCGCGTCACGTCGTGCAGGACGAGCCCGACGATTACTTTCTTCTTCGCGAGGACTTTCTTCGCGGTGTGGCTCTTTTGAAAGAGCACGATCTGACCTACGACGTGCTCATCTATCCGAGCCAGCTCCCTGCCGCTCTCGAATTTGTCGAGCAGTTTCCCGATCATCGCCTCGTCCTCGACCATCTCGCGAAGCCTCACATCGGGCGGCGCGAGCTCGAGCCCTGGGCCTCATATATCGAAAAGCTCGCCAAGCACGAAAACCTGTATTGCAAAGTCTCTGGGATGGTCACCGAGACCGAATGGCACGAGTGGAAGCTCGACGACTTCACGCCTTATCTCGATGTTGTCTTCGAGGCTTTCGGCGCCCGGCGAATCCTCCTAGGATCCGATTGGCCTGTCTGCACTCTTTCGGCGACTTACTTAGAAGTGATGGACATCGTCCATCAGTACATTTCGACTCTGTCCGACGCGGACAAAGCAGCGGTCCTTGGCGGGAACGCTATCGATTTCTACCACCTGGAGGTACTGACTGATGTTGATACGCGTTAAAGCCGTCATCCTTTGCACCCTTCTTGCGGCACTCGGCTGTCAGAGTGAGAGTAAGAACGACGCTTCTTTCGATGACACCATCATCATCGCCGTTATTCCCAAAGCCACGACGCACTCTTTCTGGAAAGCCGTTCATGCAGGTGCTGTCAAAGCTTCTGTCGAGCTCGATGTCGAAGTTATTTGGAAAGGGCCCGCGCGCGAGGACGATCGCGAAGCTCAAATCGCGGAAGTGGAGACGTTCATAAGCCGCGGTGTTTCCGGTATCGTACTTGCTCCTACCGACGACAAAGCGCTCCGGATTCCGGTTACCAACGCCATGCGGAGCGGGATCCCGGTCGTCATCATCGACTCCGGACTCGACAGCGACGACTATGTGAGCTTCGTCGCCACCGACAACTACAAGGGCGGCCGGCTCGCCGGAGAGCGCATGGTAGAAACGCTCGGAGGCTCGGGCCGCGTGATCATGCTCCGTTATCAGGTGGGCTCGGCGAGCACGATGAAGCGCGAGCAAGGTTTCATGGACGTCATGGCCGAGAATCCATTGATGAACGTCGTGAGCTCGAACCAACATGCTGGCGCCACCGCCGAGCTCGCTTATCAGACGAGCGAGAACTTGCTCGCCCGTTTCGAGGCGGCGGATGGCAGTCTAGAGGTCGACGGCATCTACTGTCCCAACGAGAGCTCGGCTTTCGGGATGCTCCGAGCGCTCCAAGATGGAGGGCTGACCGGCTCGGTGAAGCTGATTGGATTCGACGCCTCCGAGCAGATGGTGAGAGGCCTCGAGAATGGCGAGTTCGACGCGCTCGTTCTCCAAGACCCGCTGAACATGGCCTATCTTGGTATCAAGACGATGGTCGCGCATCTGCGGGGCGAGCCTACCGAAAAGCGCATCGACACCGGGGTCACTCTTGTAACAAGCGACAACATGAACGAGCCGAGGATGCAAGAGCTTCTGCGTCCCGACATCGACAGGTGGTTGAACTGAAGCGTCTCGAAGCGAAAGGCGTAAGGAAGCGCTTCGGTCCGACGCTTGCCGTGGACGGTGTCGACTTTTCCGTTTCGGCGGGTGAAGTGCGCGCGCTCGTCGGCGAGAACGGGGCGGGGAAGAGCACGCTCGTGAACGTGCTCTCCGGTGTTTTTCTTCCCGATGACGGTGCGCTCTTTCTCGATGGCGAAGCCTATCGACCCGCGAGTCCTCGCGACGCTCGCGATCAAGGAGTGCTCATGGTGCATCAGGAGCTCGCGCTCGCGCCGCATTTGAGCGTCGCCGAGAACATTTTTCTCGGGACAGAGCCGACGCGTCACGGGCTATTGCAGCGCGGCGAAATGCGGGCGCGCGCCGCTGCAGCGCTCGCGGAGCTCGAGCATGACGACATTGCACCCGAGCAGAAGGTCCGTACTCTCTCTCTCGCATCCCGACAGATCGTCGAGATTGCCCGCGCGTTGATTCTGGAGGCCAAAGTCCTCATCTTCGACGAGCCGACGAGCAGTCTCTCGCAGCCGGACGTCGAGAAACTCTTTCGACTCATCGGCCGGCTCAAAGAGCGCGGCCTCGCGATCGTCTATATCTCTCACTTCCTCGAAGAAGTGTGGCAGGTCGCGGACAGCTTCACGGTGTTGCGCGACGGACGATCGGTTGATGAAGGGCAGATCGCCGAGGCGAGCGCCTCCGCGATCGTGAAGTCGATGGTCGGCAGGGACATCTCCGAGCTCTTCCCTCGGACGTCGCGGTCTCCGGGAGACGTTGTCCTCGAGGTCGAGGGGCTCGCAGGAATGGATCTGCCGCACGACGTGAGCTTCGAGCTTCGTCGCGGTGAAGTGCTGGGTATCGCCGGGCTCATGGGAGCGGGACGCACAGAGATGGCACGGGCGATCTTCGGGCTCGAACCGGTTCGAAGCGGTCGCGTGCGTGTAGGCCAATTCGAATCTGCGGCGACGCCGACCATGCGTCTCGAGCAAGGCGTGGGTCTATTGAGCGAGGACCGACAAGGGGAAGGTCTTGCCGTCACGAGAACGATAGCCGAAAACTTGACGCTCTCGAGGTTGCCGCGCTGGTTGAGACCTTCGGATCTCGACGCGGCTGCAGCGGAATGGATCGCGAAGCTCGGTATCCATTCCCGCGGACCGCGCCAGCGCGTCGAGGATCTTTCGGGGGGCAACCAGCAGAAGGTCGCGCTCGCTCGTCTTCTCTATCACGGCCTCGATGTGCTGCTGCTCGACGAGCCGACGCGTGGCGTCGATGTCGGGAGCAAAGCTCAAATCTACGAGCTCATCGACGCGCTCGCCTCGAGTGGCAAGTCCATCCTGCTCATCAGTAGCTATCTTCCCGAGCTACTCGGCATGTCGGACCGCATCGCGGTCATGAGTCGAGGCCGCCTCGCGCCCGCACGTCCTGTGAACGAGGTGGACGAAGAGCAGATCATGCAGGAGGCGGTCTCTTGAGCGAGACACCGGCAAGGTCGGCGAGTCCGTGGCTCTCGACGCTCGGACCTCTCATCGGCCTCGTTCTCGTCTATCTCTTCTTTGCGCTCATCGGCCCCGATAGCTTTACGTCGATCCGCACGCTCCAAACCATCGCTCGGCAGACCGCCATCGTCGGCACCGCGGCGCTCGGCATGACGCTCGTCATCATTCTCGGCGGCATCGATCTTTCGGTGGGCTCGATCGTGGCGATGACGTCGGTCGTCGTGGCGCTCGTGCTCAACGCGGGTGGCGGACCCGCGGCGGCGATCGTCATGGCGATGTTGGCCGGCGCTCTGACGGGACTCACGAGCGGCACGCTCGTAACGAGGCTGAAGGTGGCGCCCTTCATCGTGACCCTCGGCATGCTGCTTCTCGTGCGCGGGGTCGCGAAGGGGCTCGCCAAAGAACAAAAAGTCGATGCTCCTCTCACCTGGCTCGTCGAGCTTTTAGCTTCTTTACCTCCGGAGCGCAGCTTTATGATCGTACCTCCAGGAGTGTGGATGCTCGCTCTTTTAGCAGTCGCGACGGCGGTCGTCTTACGCTACACGCGTCTCGGCGCGCATATCTTCTCGATCGGTTCGAACGAGAAGACAGCGCGACTTTGCGGTGTTCAAGTAGAGAGGGTCAAGGTCATCGTCTACACTTTGACGGGCGCGCTCGCGGGCGTCACGGGTGTTCTTCAGTTCTCACGCCTCACGGTGGGGGACCCCACCGTTGCGGTAGGGCTCGAGCTCGACGTCATTGCGGCCGTCGTTATCGGAGGCGGAAGCCTATCGGGGGGAGAGGGAACCGTTACCGGCACACTCGTCGGCGCGTTCATCATGACCGTCATCCGAGCGGGCACTTCCCAGATGGGGCTTCCGAACTGGGTTCAAGAAATCGTGACGGGCACGATCATCGTCGCCGCGGTCGCGATCGATCGATGGCGCCATCGAAGAGTGGAAGCGGCATGACGCGGATCACTGGCTTTACGACCGAAGACATTCGCTTCCCGACCTCGCGAGACTCCGATGGCTCCGACGCGATGAATCCGGACCCGGACTACTCCGCCGCCTATGTCATTTTCGAGACCGACCACCCCGACGGGCACGAGGGCCACGGACTGACTTTTACTATCGGCCGCGGCAACGACCTTTGCGTCGAAGCGATCCACCCGCTCGCAACGAAGATCGTCGGACAAGAGCTCGAGTCGATCGCGTCGGAGTGGGGCACGTTCTGGCGTGAGATAACGGGGGACAGTCAGCTTCGCTGGCTCGGACCGGAGAAAGGCGTCGTCCATTTGGCGACGGCCGCCGTCGTCAACGCGCTCTGGGACCTCCAGGCGAAAGTCGCGGAAAAGCCGCTCTGGCAGCTGCTTTGCGCCATGTCGCCCGAGGAGATCGTGCGTGTTATCGAGTTCCGCTACATCACGGATTGCATCACGCCGGATGAGGCGCTGACGCTTCTGAGCGCGCTCGAGCCGACGCGGCGGGAACGTATCGAGACCGTGCTCGCGGATGGGTACCCTGCCTACAACACGTCGGTCGGCTGGATAGGCTATAGCGATGACAAGATCCGACGCTTGTGCAAAGAAGCGATCGCAGAGGGCTGGACCGCCTTCAAGATGAAGGTCGGTAGAAACGTCGACGACGACATCCGCCGCGCCGCACTCATCCGCGATGAGATCGGTTGGGACCACGCACTCATGATGGACGCCAATCAAATCTGGGATGTCGATGACGCGATCTCTTGGATGGAGCGTCTCGAGACTTTTCGCCCGCTATGGATCGAAGAGCCCACGAGCCCGGACGATGTTCTCGGGCACGCGACGATTGCGCGGGCGGTCAAACCCATCGGCGTTGCGACGGGCGAGCACGCGCATAACCGCGTCATGTTCAAACAATTCCTCCAAGCGGAGGCGATCGCGTTTTGTCAGATCGATAGTTGCCGCCTCGGTGGCGTGAACGAAGTGCTCGGCGTGCTTCTCATGGCGGCGAAGCACGGCGTTCCTGTCTGCCCGCATGCTGGAGGCGTCGGTCTTTGCGAGCACGTGCAGCATCTTTCTCTCTTCGACTACGTTTGCGTGAGCGGATCGATGGAAGGACGCATGATCGAATACGTCGATCACTTGCACGAGCACTTCGAAGCACCCGTCATTGTCGAAAAAGGAAGGTATCGTGCTCCCGATCAACCGGGATACAGCATCACGATGAAGAAAAAGTCGCGAGCTGCGTTCGCATACCCGAATGGCGTCGCGTGGGCTGACCTCTAAATCACCAAAAACCGCTTGACAACCACTCTCGTATCTCTTTACCCTACAGCTAGTGTTATCAACTTCTCATAACAGCACAGCTTGTTGTTGCGTGTCTTCATTTGGCGCGGCGTGCCGCTCTAATCCATGAAGAGAGGAGGTGATGAGTAATGGCTAAGAAAAAAGTTGCTAAGAAAAAGGCCACCAAGAAGACAACAAAGAAGAAGGCTGCAAAGAAAAAGTAGCGACTTCCTCAGGGGTAATCAGAGGGGGGGCGAAAGCTCCCCCTTTTTTTGTGTCTGGACGATCTCGTTAACGTGTACTGTCTTTAACTAGAACTAGACTAACGAGGCCGAGGCTTCAAGTAATCGAACGGCCTGAGCTCCGCGGGCAACGGGGATTCATAGATTACGTCTCCGCGTGCGGCTTCGAACTCTCTGCGCGCGATCTCGAGTGCGTCTCTGTCGGTCATGAGCTCGAGCGCTGTCTTTGCGACCGTGCGGGCCGCGCGCATCATACCGTTGTGGGCGAAGCTCGACGATGCCGACGTCGTCCACTGCCACGTATGCGACGGAACCCCGAGTGGGAAACACGCAACGAGAAATCCTCCGCGTGGTGCGATCCAGCTTGCTTCGGCGGTGTCGTCGCTGATGAGAACGCGCTCGTCCGTATAGACAGGAGGAAGCGTTCCTTCAAAAAATCGCGGCTCGCCTTCGACGTCGAAGGCGAGGCGCAGCGCGTCTGCGAGCTCGCGCTCCGCCTGCGTAGATTCCGGCGTCGGCTCTTCTTCCAAATGTTCATGCAGTAGCCCGGCGATGCTCTTGTTGATGAGCCAAGGACGGGTCGACGATAAGATCTGCATCTCGACGCGCGTCCTCGTTTTTTGCGCGGTCTCTTCCGCCAGCTCGTGGAGACGCCCTCGCAAGGTGTGCACCGCTTCACGATCGCGCGCGTGAAGGAAGAACCAGAGCACGGCGCGCTCGGGGACGATGGAGGGTATCGTGCCGCCTTCGACGAGAACGTGATTGAGCACTGCGTCTTCCGGCCAAAGCGCCTTTTCTCGCTCGGCGGCGGTGCTCAGCTGATAGGCCGCGGCGAGCGCGTTGATGCCCTTGGCGGCTGCATCGGTGGCGTCCGAAGCGAGACCGTGAAAGACGAAGCGGATGGAATCCATCGCGAGTCCGCTCCTCGTGATCACGGTCGTGACGGTGGAAGGATGCCAGAACAAGAGCGCGTCCACGTCGTCGAAGACGCCGTCTCGCGCCATGTAGACGCCGCCGTGATAAATCTCTTCCGCGGGAGCGCCGAAAAAGCGCACCGTGCCGGGAAGGCTGTGATCATCGATCGCTTGCTTCACAGCGAGCACCGCTCCGAGGTCGGCGGCGCCGATGAGATTGTGGCCGCAACCATGCCCTGCTCCGCCAGGGGAAGTCGGGCGGCGCTCGGTCACGAACTTTTCCTGGGACAGGCCTGGGAGCGCGTCGAGGAGTGCCACGATGCCGATGACCGGATGTCCGGACCCGTAGCTCGCGACAAACGCTGTCGGAAGGGAAGCGACCCCGGATTCGATCTCGAATCCGGCGCGCTCGAGCTCGTTCTGAATGTAGGTCGCCGTGCGGTGCTCCGCGTGCGCGGGCTACGGCATCGCCCAAAGGGTTTCGGACACGTCTCTCAGATAGTCGTGCTGTTCCGCGAGCCAAGCGAGCGCGGTCTCTTTCGGGCCCGCGGACGCGTCGAACGGCAGTGCCAACGCCAGTGCCAGGAAGGCAAGAAAGCTACCGTTTCTTTTCATAAAAGTACCCGCGTCGCGCATGGACGTCGACGCCGCGGATTTTGACTTTGACTTCGAGGCGATGCCATCCCTCGCGGATGGGCTCTCGCGGTTGATAGGACAGCAGGTAGCGTGTTTTCATCTCGGCGAGGATCGCCGAGAAGATCGGTCCTAGATTCTCGGTCGTGTCGGTCTCGATGAAACGTCCGCCGCTCGTCTTGGTGAGCTTGCGAAGAAGCCGGGTCCGTTTCGCGTTGGCGCTGCGGGCAGCCCGGCGCGCGCGGTCCCGCGCAAGATGCCCCCGACCGAGCTCCATCGGCAGTCGCTCTTTTCGGCTAATGGCGTAGATGACAGCCTGCGACTGCTCGACGAGCGGAAGCATTTGCTCTTCGCGGAGCCAGCTATAAGTGTCCATTCCATCCGTGAAGAGCAACACCATGGGGCGGTGCTCGACGTTCTCGAGCGTTTTTAGCCCGACGAAGAGCGCATCGTGCCACGCGGTGGCGCCTTTCGCCTCGACCGCGTTGATCGCGGCCCGCACTCGGTTCTTGTCTCGCGTCAGCTCAGCGGTCCGCTTCAAGTGATGTGAGAACGAAATGAGGGCGGCTTCGTCTTCATCGTTGAGATCGTTCATCAGCTGAATCGCCGCGTCGCGCAAATGACTCAGGCCCAGGCCCGCGACGCTGGAGCTCGTGTCGAGCACGAGGGCGATGTGCACCGGAATGTTTTGAGCGTCGACGAGGTCGAGCTCTTGGAGCACGCCGTCCTCGAACAGCTCGAAATCCGATGCGCCGAGCCCGAGGACCGCTCGGCCGCCACGGGCGACATAGACGTCGACTTGCACGATCTCGGTCGTTGCTCTGAAAAGAGGGATCTGCGGTTGGATGATGAAAGCTGCGACCATCCAGGAAAGTCCTGTCATGTCAGTGCGCTAACGCCTCGCGCAGCGATGACAAGAGCGGCTCCGCGCGCTCACTCATGCCGAGCTCGTATTCCCACCAACTGCTTTGCGTAGAATCCGAAAGCAAGAGTGCCTCCTCGAGCGCGGCGCGCGACGCTTCGCGCTCCGAAGTGGTGTGAAGTGCATGACTCAGTGCGAGATAGCCGATCTGCCAATCGGGCTCGAGCTCGATCGCGGCTCGGTAGTGGCGGATCGCCGCTTCGGGGAGCCCGCGGCGCTCCGCCAGATTCCCGAGCGCCATTCGGGCTCTATATATAATGTGGTGGTCCGCCTCGAGCGCGACGAGCTCCTCGAGACGCTGCACGGCCTCCTCGAAGTGGCCTCTTTTCTCCAAAACCTTGCCGTAGCGCAGTTTAGCCTCCGCGAGGCGTGGTTCTTGCTCGAGAGCGCGCGCGTAGAGGCGTTCCGCTCGCTTCAGATGGCCTGACTCGCCACGAGGGAGCGATCCCGACCACTCCCAGACCGCCCCCGCGGCGACGAGGATCTCCGTGTCTGCGGGGTAGAGGTCGACCGCATCGTCAAAAAGGGCGGTGGCTTCCCGGAAGCCGATTTCCTCATCCCCGGCAAAAATCCGTCCTTGATAGTAGAGCGCAACGGCCAGAGCCCAGTCCCGTTGGAAGCGCTGCCCGACTTTGCGGCTGAGCTTCTGCCCAAGCTCGAAATGGCCGAACGCCTCAGGCCAAGCGCCGTTCTCGACGTGGTGGATCGCGGTATCCGTGTGGAGCAACGCCATGGCTTCTATGCACGGATGTGAGCACGGCCCCATGCGAGCCGGATCGAGCTGCTTGACGAAAGGCTCGAGCGCCTCGTGGCCGAGGCGCGCCGCGGCTCTTACGGCACCGAGCCGAAGGGGACGACCCCTGCGATAGGCTTCCACAAGGGAGATGTATTCCGGAGAAGCCGTGGTACCTGCGAATGCGGTCTGACAATCTTCACCCGACGCGGGCGCGGCCCAGACGAGTGCCGCGAGGCTCAGCCAGCGGACCAAAGCTCTTCCTCGGAGGGGATGGGCGCGCGTCCCGTCATACCTTCACATTTCTTCGCTGCGGCCGCGTTCGCGAATCGCGCGGACTCGGCAATCGAGCGCGTCTTCAAATACGCATGGGTAAAAGCGCCATGAAAGACATCACCGGCGCCGGTCGTGTCGAGTGCGTTGACCACCGGCGCTTTCGCGCGCACCACCTCCGTCTCGCGGCTCGCAACGGCACACCCGTCTGCCCCGAGCGTCACGCCGACAATCGCCGGGCCGTCCTTCGGAAGACGCTCGATGGTGTCGCTCAAGAACGCGTCCACGTCGTAATCGGCGCCGTGGAGCGCGCTCGGGTAGGTATGCGAAAAAATCGCGATGTCGCTCGCACTCACGAGCTCCTCGACACCATCGCGGGGATGCCCGCAGTCCAGCACGACGAGCCCGCCCGCCCGGCGCACGTGACGAGCGGCCTCGATCTGCACCGGCACGGTGCGCGCATCGACGAGAAGCGCGTCGCAGTCGTCGAGCGGGAGCCCGCGCACGTCGTCCCAATCGAGAGGGAAACCGATCTCGTGGGGTGCTTCGAGGATCGTGCGGCGCCCGTTCTCGACGATGATGACGCTCGTAGGAGATTCGAAGCCTTCGCGAACAGTCACGGCGCTCGTATCGACGTTCTCGTTCTCGAGGCCATCGCGGATGAAGCGGCCAACGGCATCGTTGCCGACGAGCCCCGCGATCGCGGTCTTGCGTCCGAGACGCGCCAGGGTGACGAGCGCGGTAGGAACCGGGCCGCCGCCGGCTTCATGGAGCTCCCGCGCGGACATTTTTTCATCGGGGGAGGGGAAGCGGTCCATGAGGACAAAGATGTCGCGCACGACGAGCCCGATCCCGATGGCATCCCAACCGCTCACTGAGGTAGTTTAGACTATTGTCCTGTGTCAGAAGTTCGTTGCCTAAAGCTCGAGGCCATTTTGTGCGC
Organism: Acidobacteriota bacterium; assembly: GCA_004356105.1. Taxonomy (GTDB): domain Bacteria; phylum Acidobacteriota; class Vicinamibacteria; order Marinacidobacterales; family SMYC01; genus SMYC01. The sequence goes on from SMYC01000111.1 coordinate 23,654, forward strand.
TGGCAAGGCGCGCCGACGAGCTAATATCGGGATATTGTGAGCCGCCTTCCGCAGCGAGCCTGTCGAGCGAAGGGCTAGGCCGAAGGCCGAACTGGAATAATGCCGCAACGCAGCCAGCGCGCAAAAGGGCCAGAGATTTAGGTGACGAACTTCTGATACAGGGCAATTAATGCAACGTAAAGGTCGCGGCGCGGTGAGCAACGCCACCGGCCGTTTCGAGAGACGTGAATATGTCGGATACGTCCCGATCGAAGAACGGGACCGAGTCGAGACCATCGTCTCGCCCGACAGCACGCGCTCGATCCTTGCGAAGAACGACTCACCCGACGTTCCGTTCTCGGTCTCGATCAACCCCTATCGCGGCTGCGAGCATGGATGCATCTACTGCTTCGCGCGGCCCACCCACGCCTATCTCGGTTTGTCGCCCGGCCTCGATTTCGAGACAAAAATTTTCTCGAAGCCCAAGGCGCCGGAGCTCTTGAGACAAGAGCTCGCGAAGCCCAAATATCGCCCGGAGCCGATCGCCCTTGGCTCGAATACCGATCCGTACCAGCCCGCCGAGCGCGAGCACAGAATCACGCGTGGCGTGCTCGAGGTATTGGCCGAGCACGAGCACCCGGTAGGCATCGTCACCAAGTCGCATATGGTGCTGCGCGATTTGGATCTGATAGCGCCGATGGCGGAAAAAGGGCTCGCCCATGTGTTCCTCTCCATCACGACGCTCGACCCCGAGCTCGCAAGCCGGATGGAGCCGCGCGCGTCGACGCCGAAAAAGAGGCTCTCGGCCATCTCGGAGCTCTCGGCCGCCGGTGTGCCTTGCGGCGTTTTGGCGTCTCCGATGATTCCCGCGCTCAACGACTCGGAGCTCGAGCGCATTCTCGAGGCGTCGGCCGCGGCCGGTGCAAGGAGTGCCGGCTACATCCTTCTGCGACTACCTCTCGAGCTCAAAGAGCTTTTCCCGGAGTGGCTCGAGGCTCACTATCCAGACAAGGCCACGCATGTCTTGAGCTTGATGCGCCAAGCGCATGGAGGTGAGCTCTACCGCTCGCAGTTCGGCGAGCGCATGCGCGGAACGGGGCCTTACGCGGCGATCCTGGAAAAGCGTTTTCGCGTCGCCGCGCGAAAATTGGGACTTGACGAGCCCCTGCCGCCTCTCGACACGACGCGGTTTCTAAGACGCGGTCAGCTCGGTTTGTTCGGCTGACGGCTCGCCGGCTTTCGTTTGGCTAGTAGGGTTTCCGAAAGTGCGGGGCCGCGGCCCGGCTCGCTCCACGGGCAGACCTCGATGCAAATCGCGCAGCCATAGGTCTTCACGAAATACGGGAGACATTTGTCGAAGTCCACGTACCAGCGCTCGACGCCGCGCACCCACTGCTTGTTGTCGAAGAGGGCGTCGGGCGGGCAGTCGATGACGCAGCGCCGGCAGTTCAGGCAGATGTCTTCGACGCCGTGATCGACAGGGCCGTCGAAGGCGAGAGGCATGTCCGTGAGCACGGCCGCGAGACGAAAGTTGGAGCCGTACTCCTTCGAGATCATCGAGCCATGCTTTCCGAGCTCCCCGAGGCCCGCTCGAATCGCGAGCGGGATGTGCAGGATCTCGGTGCTGTTGGGGTTGCCGTAGGCTTTAGCCGGCCAACCGAGATCGCGGATGTGCTCGGCGAGCTCGAGGGCGATGCGGGACACTTCATGATAAGCGCGCATGACTTCGATGGCCGCTCGTTTGTGCGGCACATGGGTCATCTCCTCGCGATCCATGGGGAGACCGATGCAGATGGCGTTCGGGTGCGGCGCTTTGTGGCCTTCGAAGAGCGCGTCCTCGGTGACGAGCGTAATCCCGACGAGTCCCGCTCCGAGCTCGCGGGCTTTGTCCTTGATCGCGGCCGCGGCAGCCGCGGTGTCCTCGACGGGCTCGCGCTTGCGTGCGACGGGCCCGTCCTGGCGCCGGAGCTGCCAGGTGTTGGCGAGGATGTAGCGGACGACTTGCCAATCGTTGATATAGCTGAAGAAATCGTCGAGCGCTCTCCAGGCGAGTTTTTCGCCCGTCGCGTTGTGGAAGACGTGGCTCGCGCGCCTTTTGGTCTTCTCGCCGTGGCCGTTGATCCCGTTACCTGAGCGGGGAGTTTCGTGATAGCCGAAGGCGTATTCCGTGCTGGGCGTGTCGTAGAGCTTCATCGCGGCATCCTACCATCGTCCTGACATAGAATGTCGGGGTTATGTCGATGATGGCGTCGCTTCTTGCACTCTTCCAGACTTCGACGAAGCTTGCGCTCGTGGGTGGCATGCTTCTCGATGGCTATGAAGTTCCTCCCGTCCACCACGCGGTCGTGCTTGTGGAAGGAGACCGCATCGTCAAAGTAGGACGGGCTAGAGACATCCCGATACCTTCAGGCTACGAGGTGATCGACACAAGTGGCCGCACGATGCTCCCCGGCCTCATCGACCTGCACGCCCATTTGACGATCTTGGGCCACGGCGACTACGGCCGCTACTTTACGTGGCTCGAGGAAGAATCGGATTTGTCGCTCGAAGACATCATGGAGATCTCGGCGAAACAGCTTCTCGAGGCAGGCATCACGACCGCGGTCGACCTCGGAGCGCCGCTCGAAGAGAGCGTTCGGGTGCGCGATCGGATCGCGCGTGGTGAGATCCCCGGCCCGCGGATTCTGGTCAGCGGCGCCTGGGTCGCACGCCGGACGTTCGGCGGCTTCCCGCCCGATTCGCAGCGGCTCGTGACCTCACCGGAGGAAGCGTCACAAGCCGTTGAAGAGCTCGTGAAAGGAGGTGCGGACGTCATCAAAGCGTGGGCGGGTCTGACCCGGGAAGACTATGACGCCATCGTTGCCACGGCGCATCGCCTTGGCGTCCCGGTGCACGCGCACCTATACGATCCGGAATCTCTGAGAAACGCGCTCGAGGCCGGCGTCGACGTGCTCCAGCATGTCGGCTCGGCGGGAACCCCTCCCTACGAGCCCGAGCTCATACGCGCTATCGTCGAGAGCGGCCGTCCGGTCGTACCCACGGGAGCCCACCGCGTCTGGGTCTTTCCCGCGACGGTGCAGTTCCCCGAGCGGCTGCAAGACCGCCGCTTGAAAGCCGATTTCCCGGCGCCCCTCTACGACGAAGTGCAAAGGAGCTTCGAGGACTTTCACACGCTTGCTTATTTCCGCACGACGCCGCGGCAAATGTTCTTTGGCGAGGCGTCGATGAAGCAGTGGATCGATGCCGGCGCCGTCATCGGCATCGGAACGGATTCGGGAACGCCGATGAACTTCCATACCGAAGCACTCTGGAGGGAGCTCAAGGTCTTCGTCGACCTCGGCATGTCGCCTCAGGCCGCCATTTCGGCGGCGACGCGGGTCAACGCACGTATCCTCGGCAAGTCGAACGAGCTCGGTACGATCGAGGCTGGGAAGCTCGCCGATATCATCGTAGTGAAAGGCAACCCGCTCTTCAATATTATGGCGCTCGCGGATGTGGTAACAGTGGTTAAAGGCGGGCGCGTTTTTCAGCACTAGCGTTACTACTCTAGTCTGCTTTCTACCAGCTCTTTCGTTAGGGTTAGGGTGTAGCCTTCGTTCTCGTCGTTCTTGACGACGTGGCTTTGTTGGAACGGTTCGAACTCGAACGGCTTGATGACGCGGCCGTAGACTTCCTTCAGGGCGCGAGCGCCGACCCGGGTTTGGCGGGCTGCGTGCTGGGCGATGAGCTTTTTGGCCTCGTCGGTCATCTGAAGGTCGATCTTGAATCTCTGGAAGAAGCGCTTCGAGGACTCGAAGAGAGAGTCTTTCGTGCCGGTGAAGATCACCTCTAGAACTTCGGGGGTGAGCTCGGCCAGGACAAGAGTCGTGTCGAAGCGGGACAGGAACTGGGGGAGCATCCCGAACTTGAACAAGTCTTCCTGCCTCAAATACTCGGACAACGAGAAGACTTGCTCGAACTCGACGCTCCCGTCAAAGGCCGAGACCAACTCCGTGAGCTCCTCCTGGCCTTTTTCTTCGTAGACCCGAGCATAGACCTGGTCATAGAGCTCTTCGAACGCGCCGCCGCAGATGAACAGGAGCTTCTTCGTGTCGATCTCCATTTGCACGGGCTTGAAATCCCCGTCCACTAGAAGCCGAGTATCGAAGGTCACTTTCTCGTCCTCCATCAGCGTGAGGAGCGATTGCTGAACGTTGATCCCGGTCGGGTTGGATTTGCCGCCAACGACCGTCGAGACTTTGTCGACTTCGTCAATGCAGACCGTGGCGTGCTCGATGAGAAGCTTGACGCTCTCCGGCGTGGCTTGTTCGCCGAGAATCTGCACCGCCCGATCCTGGAGAGTTTGGAAGAGCTGCCTGCCAGTGAGGACGGTCCCTTCCTCGTTCGCGAGAGTATTGGCGTTCAACCGCGCCACGACGCGATGTTTCTGAAAGGATGGGTTCGCGAGATAGAGCTGCTCGACCGCGCGCATGACCGTCGTTTTACCGGTGCCAGAATTACCGATCATCAGCAAATTTCCGACGGCGTCCCCGCAGAGATGCTTGAAGATCGCGACCGAGACATAGCGGAGCGCGTCGTCCTGCCCGACCACACTCGCGCGCATGAACGTGTAGAGGTCAGTTGGCTTGAGGCTCATAAGTCTATGATAGCCTTTCAGCCTTTTTGAATTGGCTCTCGAGTTCGAGGAATCTATGGAGATGCGAAACGTCGCGACTTATCCGGAGCCGCTTCTCCGCCGCTTCACGACCGATTTCCTGCTCAGATTGGACGCTTCGTCCGAAGAGGCGGACATCATCGCCGATGGGCTAATGACGGCCTGCCTCTGGTGGCATCCTGGGCAGGGCCAGGGGCTGGAGAAGCTCGTGCGCTATCACCGTCGCGTGCGTAACGGTGGCATCGTTCCGGCGGCGACGATGGAGTGGGTGCGCGAGGGAACGAGCACAGCACTACTCGATGCCGGGAAGGGTTTCGGCTATGTTGCGGCGCATCGCGCAATGGCCCGTGCGATCGAAAAAGCCTCCGAGACCGGGCTCGCGATGGTCGGCGTGCGCAACAGCAACCACTTTGGCATCGCTGGCTATCACGCATTGTCCGCCGCTCGGAAAGGCTTGATCGGCTGGGCGATGACGAACGCTGGCGCAGAGATGGCGCCAACAGGCTCGGCGAAGGCCGTCCTGGGGACAAACCCCTGGGGTATCGCGATTCCGCGGCAAGGACATCCTCCTATCGTTCTCGACATGGCGCTCACGATGAGTGGCAAAGGCATGATGCGCTGGCTCGACCGCGAAGGACGCGAGATGCCGGAAACCTGGGCCTTGACCCCGGATGGCCGCCGGACAACGACCCCCGGTGAGGCGATGGCAGGCGCGCTCCTTCCGATAGGGGAGTACAAAGGCTACGGCCTGAGCCTGTGGACCGACGTGCTCGCCGGCGTCATGACGGGCGCTTTGTTCGGGACGGATGTGTTCCAAGACGATAGGCATTTCGACGTCGGTCACCAGCTCGTCGCGGTAGCACCCGAGGCTTTCCAGAGTCGTGAAGATTTCGACCGGCGCCTCGAAGAGCTCGTAACGCAAATAAAATCCGCCCCTCCCATCGACCCTGACCAACCGGTGATGCTTCCCGGCGAGCGAGAGCAGCACCGCCGTCGGGAGCGGCTAGAAACGGGAATCCCCGTGGACCTCACGACCGTCGAAAAGCTCCGCCCGCTAGCCTCCGAGCTAGGCGTCGATTTCTTCACCAACCCACCCTGACCCCCCTCCTCCTCTCGGTACGCTTTCCTCCGCGACTCCCGTACGTGGAGAGCCGCGCACCTCCGTAGCAGACTCTTCGCCACACGCCACACTCCCTAGTTTTGTCCGTCTAGCAACGCCGTCCGTGCGTCCGCCGACCCCCTGCAAACTGAAACTCTCTGAGAATCATCGCCGCCGCGTGTCGATCACGTGCCTAGGCGACGTGGCATGAACGGCATGAAACATTCGCTACCGAACAACGGGCATCTCACAAACAAAAGCATGGCACGCAGTAACGGCAGGTCGGTGAGCCGGCGCCGTCGTTTGAGCTCTGTCTGGACGGAGTACGAAAGATGGGATCTTTAGATTCGATGGGCAGCTCGGCCCATAAGCTCCAGAAGCGTACACCCGTACGAATCCCAGATTTTTTCTCACGTCCTCTGTCCGAGAAGAGCTCGTGCTCGCGGCGGCGAACGCTTCGCGTTACTTCCCTTGAAGGCGGTGCCTCCCGAAGCTAGAATCTACCTGGAGAATGACTCTCACAGCTGGAACGAATCTGGGTTCGTACACCATCGTGGCTCCTCTTGGGGCTGGTGGTATGGGCGAGGTGTATCGTGCGCGGGATACGAAGCTTGGCAGGGAGGTGGCGATCAAAGTGTTCCCGCCGAGGTCACAGAAAGCGCCGAGCGGCTCGCGCGCTTTCGGCGTGAGGCGCAGGTTTTGGCGTCGTTGAATCACCCGCATATCGCTACGATTCACGGGCTCGAGGAAGCCGAGATCGGCCCGTTTCTCGTGCTCGAGCTCGTGGAAGGAGAAGACCTCGCGGCCCGCTTGAAGCGGGGGCCGATCCCTGTCGAGGAAGCTCGCGAGCTGGCGCGCCAGATAGCCGAGGCGCTCGAAGAAGCGCACGAGAAAGGCATCGTTCACCGTGATCTGAAGCCCGCCAACATCATGATCACTCCGGACGGAAATATAAAGGTTCTGGATTTCGGACTCGCCAAAGCGCTTGCCAAAGACGAGAGCCCGACCGCCGACCTTTCGCAGTCGCCGACGATGACGCGTGTATCCGCGGCGGGCGTCATTCTCGGAACGGCAGCTTACATGTCGCCCGAGCAGGCCAGCGCGAAAACGGTCGACAAGAGAAGCGACATCTGGTCGTTCGGCATCGTGCTCTGGGAGATGCTCGTTGGGCGCCCGGTCTTCAACTAGCCTCTCAAGCATCCTCGCTCCCGCCTGACGACCTTGACACCGCCGTATTTTTCGCGTCTCATAGAAGTTAAGCCAAAACAAACCTCATCCGACCACAACCAACCGGTGTCTCGTACAGAGGCGGCGGCTCGCGTGGCTATGGAGTAAGCAATTGGTCGAGCTCAACCACAGTGAACGGACCATGCGGGCCAAGATCGTCTATTACGGTCCCGCCACTGGTGGCAAGACGACCAACTTGCAGGTGATTCATCGCCGCGCGAAACGCGAAAAAGGCTTCGATCTCTTTTCCATCGACACCGCCCAAAACCGCACGATTCTGTTCGATCTTCTCCCGATGAGCACTCCGGCGTTTCAAAACTATCAACTGCGTTTCCAGCTCATCGGCGTCCCGGGCCAGAAGCTCTATGCCGTGACGCGAAAAATGCTCTTGAAGAACGCGGATGCGGTCGTCTTCGTGGCGAACTCTGCGACGGACCGCTGGAACGAGTCCCTGGAGTCCTTCAAAGAGATGATTGGCTTTCTCGAGGGGCACGGACTCGACCCGGCGACCATCCCCACCGTCCTCCAATACAACAAGCAAGACCTGGGCGACATTGTTGATCTACAGGCGATGGAAGAGGCGATGAACCCTAGGCACGCGCCTTACTTTCTTGCCGTCGCCAACCAAGAAAAAGGAGTCCTCGAGACCTTTGCCGGCGCGTTGCGAGCGACCGTGTCCGACCTCGCTCGACGCTACGGAATGGGCAAAGAGCTCTCCCATGCGCAGAACATCGAAGAGTGGGCGGAACAGACGATGCTCTTCACCTTTGGTGTCTTGAAGTTCGACGACGACGGCGATTATGTATCCGCTGAGCCGACCAAGTCGGGCGCGTCCTCTTCGGCGCCAGAGCCTGCTGCCAAGGTGGTGAAGGTGCGCACGCCGTCCAAGAAGCCGGCGCCCGCGAAAGCGCAGACGGTAGAAACGCCCATCTCGTCTGAACCGGCGCGAACGAATCCGCCACCACTACAAGCGAATAGCGCCACCGAAGCGCAGCCGGCTCCCGCGGTCGCGACGGCAACGGCGGTCGATGACAACTTACTTTGGGCAACGGTCTCGGCAGCGGACGAAGTTCAAGACGCCTTTTCCGCGCAGGCCATGGTCGAAAGCTACGCCGAGGCTGCGGTGGGCTTGGCCGATCACATCAGTGATCTACGCGATCAAAAAGACTCGGTGTCTCGCCGCGCTGCCGACTTCGTCGTGGTATCCGATACGATGAAAACGCTCGCCTATGACGCCACCGCGGACGCTCACGGTCTCCTGGAACAGATGCTTCGCGATCTCGCGGCCAATTGGGAGGCGGCGCACGCAGCGCTCTACATCTCTAGACCGGACGGAACACTCGACCCCGTTATCCGGCACGCACTCGAGATCGATCCTTTCAAGAGCGCCATAGAGCCCAACGCGCCGTCGGAAGGCGTTGCCATTCTCGATGCCGGTGGTAGGGTCGTCCAGATGCGCGGCGAGGAGGGCTTGCTCGAAAAGCCCATCAAGCGCGTGGGGCTCGAATGTGTCGGCGCGGCAGCCTATCCGTTGTTCACGCCTATCCGCCGCGTCGGCCTTCTCACGTTGTGGTTCTTGCAAGGCGCGGCAGCGCTCAGCCTCGCTGAAGCGGAGCATTTGGACAAAGTTGCCTTCGAGCTCTCACTCGGGATGCACGTCGTAAGCGATGTGCGTGGGGCTTCTTGGAAGCTCTAGGTCTAGTTCGTTCCGAGCGTCATTAGTCAATAGTCGAACTGCAGTCGTATCTGCCAAATCCAGAAAGGGTCCAGACCTTGCCGCGTGGCTCGGATCCCGTTGAGCTGGAGTTTCGCGTTGTTGCTCGCATACGTATCCACGACAATCCCGGCGATGTGAGACTCTGGCCGCTCGAGAAAACGGACCGATTCCGTCACAGGCCGGTTCAAGAAGCTTACGCCGAGATGGAGCAGATCGAGGCTTTCTTGATCACGCCACGCATAGGCGAAGCGTCCGGAGAGGCCAAACCGATCAAAAGCACTGATCTCGAACTGAGTCTCGTTCTGAACGAGACCAACCGCCCACCATAAATGCGAGTCGAAGCTCTCGCGCTCTCCGTGGAACAAGAAACCTGTATAGGCCCTGTATGTGAAGCCCCTTGTCCCAATGGATGGTGGCCCAAGGGTCGGATGGCTCTTCTTGATCGTCGGGCTTGGCTCCCTCTTCTTGGCTGCTCGCGAAACCTGCCGGCGCCAGCACGAAGAGCAGGAGCATGAAGACGCGCACGAGAAGAGAACCTCCCTCGCCGTCAGGCGAGCTCCCAAAGGCGCGCGCGGACGCCGCCCTCGTGAAGTCTCAAATGTGCGATGGCCACTGGGAGCTTGAACCGGTGAGGACCGGCGCTTCCCGGGTTCAGGTATAGGACGCCGTTTCTGCGCTCGAGCTTCGGCCGGTGCGAATGGCCGCTCACGACGACGTCGAGGCCGCGCTTCACTGGATCCACGCGAAGCTCCTTCAGGTCGTGCACCATGTGGATGCGCCAGCCGTCGACCTCGATGGTACGCGAGTGGGGGAGCCGCTTCGCCCAGGCGCCTCGGTCGTTATTTCCGCGGACTGCGTGGACCGGCGCGAGCGCTTCGAGCTCGCGCAGAATTTCGGCGCGGCAGATATCGCCGGCATGCAGGATGAGCTCACACCGGCGAAGGCGCGCAAGTACTTCCGGCCGAAGCTGGTTATGGGTGTCGGAGATGACCCCGATGAGCCTCGAGCACGCCACGTTACTGTCGCTCGAACTCCGCAAGACCTTCGACGTCGACACTGCTGACTTTCCCATTAGCCGCGATCCGAAAGCTGACCAGCGATTCACCCATAACCGGGTCGCGCCAGCGCGCGAGAAACGTGTCGAAGTGCCAATGTTCGAGGTCCGCGATCCAGTCGGAGTGACGGCGTAGAACGAGCGCATCGCCTTTGATGGAGAAGCTCAGCGCGCCGTACATGGTGTCCTCGTACTTGCCGGCATAGGCGTCGAGCGCCAGCGTCGGCGTCGTGTCCGCCACTCGAGATGCGTCTCGCTTCTGGCGCGTCTCGACCTGCTGCTTTTTCTGGCTCTCTCCGAGCTCTCGAAAGGCCGCGCGCCAATCGGTCTCACCCGACGCGCCGAGATAAGCGTCCACGATGTGAAACGTCACGGTGCTCTGCGCGAGCGAGCCGCTCGGAGACGTATTCGTGAGCACGACGATCCCGAGCTCTTCTTCGGGCAGTAGAAGGATTTGCGACAGCATGCCGTCGATCCCGCCCGTGTGGGTCGCGACGAGGCGTCCCCGATAGTCGCGAAGGCCCCAGCCGAGACCGTAAGTCGAAAAATGAGTCGATGGAAAGAGCTTCGTGTAGCTTGGTGGGAGTGGGTAAATGATGTTCGACTTCCAAACTTCGGAAACGACGTTCTCGCTTACGATGCGCGTCTCTTCGAAAGCGCCTTCACCGAGCATCGCGCGCATCCAATAGGTCATCTCCAAAGCGCTCGACAATATCGAGCCGGCGGGGCCGATGTTGTCGATGTTTCGATGCGGCACCACGACGACCTCGTCGTCGAGGATCGCGTGCGGGGTCGCGACGTTGTCCATTCCCTCGAGCTCTAGAACGCTCGTGCGGCTGCGGGTCATTCCTAGAGGTTGCAAAATGCGGTGCTTGATCCACGTGTCCCACGATTCGCCGGTGACCGCTTCGATAACCAGACCGGCCGTCAAGAACATGGTGTTTTGATAGCCTGCTTGCGATCGAAAGCTGGAATTCGGCTCCAGGTGGCGGATGCGCCGCACGATCTCCTCGCGGTCGAAATCGCTCGCGTACCAGTTGGAATCACCTCGGCGTCCGAGCCCGCTTCGATGGGAGAGGATGTCTCTCACCGTAATCTCGCGTGTGACGTAAGGCTCTTTGAGCCGAAACCAAGGAAGGTGATCGATGACCCGGTCGTCCCACGAAAGCTTCCCGTCGTCGACCAAAATCCCGAGCCCGGCGGCAGTGAACGCTTTCGTGTTCGAGCCGATCGCGAAGAGGGTGTGCTCGTCGACAGCGAGGCCGCTTCCGCGCTCACGATCCCCAAAGCCCTTGGCGTAAACGACGGCACCATCCTTCACCACCGAAATCGAGAGCCCCGCGACTCTCCACTCGGAGCGCACATCCTCGATATAAGCGTCGAGATCCTCAGGCAGGGATTGGGTAAAAACGGCGCCGGGGAGCGCAAGGCAGGCGGCGAGCGCCAAGGCCTGAATATCAGAGCGAGTCGACATAGGAACCTCCGGAGCAAGAGTTTAACCTGTCCGACGACCGATTCAAGTGTGGCAATCGGCTGTGCCAGCATCCCGTTATTATGAAGAAGCTCCTCGCGTGGTCCGCTTTCTTCTACTAGTCGAGATCGCGAGCGAGTCAACGATGGCTGACTTGGATGTCTACAAGAACATCCAAAAACGCCTCCACTTTCAAGACCATCGTCCAGGCCAACCCCCGGACACCGCACACAGTGCTTCCGAGCGCGAGGAGATCTTCGAAAAAGGCAAGGCCGTCGTGCTCATTACCTGCACCGCAGCACCGGGCGCAGACGCATGCGACGTTCAAGCTGTTTTTCAACGCGTTGATGCTGCCCCGCGTGCTCCCTTAGTCAGCTTCGTCGACGTAGTAGATCTCGCCGCGGCGTTCTTTCTCGCGATAGCTGCGGCGGATGACTCTGCCAGTCCTGAAATAGTCGGTGGCCATCGTTGCGATGCGCCAGAGCAGCTTGAGGTTGCGCCACGCGCGTGCGAAGAGCGAGAAGGACTGCGTGTTCTGCTCGTCGAGGGTTCGCATGCGTTGTCTCGTCCTGCATCATATCGCGAACGACTCCGTCTGTTGATATGCCAAATCTGAGCAGAGTCCGTATCAATCTGTGTCAACCTGTGTCATTTCTGTGTGGCGCCATTTGCAGATCGAGAGTGTCGGCGTGGCGTCGCAGGCCTTCGTCAGCGGGGTGAAGGCCCGGACGATTTTCCGTTGTGTAGTCATCGACCCCCATGTCTTCAACAAGTTCCGAGTACGAAAAATAGTTAAAAAGCTACGGTGGTTTCACCCCACCCTGTGTGGTGCACGACGTGTTTTCCAAGATTTCGCTGTATTTGCTTTGGCATCGTTCTTGCTTCTTAAAGAAGTAGCTCGTCCGGTTACATCCTAAATAATCTATCAAAGACGACTCGTCTGCCATCAAACGTGCGCCGGAAGTGTGTTCTCCGGAGGCGCGCGATGCGATGTGGAAGGAGCTCGTTATGACTACTGCCCGCCTTAAAACGCTGTTGCTGCTCACGACTTGCCTACATGCCGTGCCCTATGCTTGGGCCGACGAAAAGGACAAGAGCAAGCTACTGACACGCAGTATCTACGTGCCCCTCGAGCTCGAACTGTGTGAGCACCTGCACGACGCCGTGCTCTACCAAAACGAGCAGGTGGTCAGCACCCTTCCTTCGAAGCGTATCTTTCAGTTCACCTACTATCCAAATCTAGGCCGCATGGAGCCGGTTCGTACGGACGTGCGCGTGGTCGGGTTCCGCGAGAACGGCGAGGAATTTGTCGGGCGTCTTGCGATAACGCCGTGGGGCATTTTCACTGCGAACACGAAGGTCGAGCTCGATTTGAAAGCGCAACTGCGAAGGTTCCGCCACAAAATCGACGTCCGTTACCGGTTGCGTTCTCTCACGCTCCGCTGCAGCGATACCTGCGGACGGGAGCCCGCGCTCGTGGCGGCCGATGCCCGCGTGCCGGCGAGCCCCTGACCCGTTTTCGCCCGACCCGTCGATCCGATAGACTCCTGTTCGTCCTATGAGCGAACAGCTTTCGTAAGGAGATTATCGATGACCGACGTCAAGTCCCTTGTCAGGATTCCTCTAATCATTGCCGCGTAACACACGTCTTTTCATCGCGCCGACTTATTGGCTTGCCTGCGCGATGAACTGGGGCGCCGCTCGTTTCGCGCTCGACAACGGCGGCGTCGTCGGCCAAGGCGTGTCGTCGCTCGAAGGCTATCTGCTGATCCCGTTCCGCAATCTGGTCATCTGGACCCTCGCCGCCACCGTCATCGGCATGATCCTGGGCGGTATCACACTGGCCGTTCGCAAAAAGAGCGCCGCACCGCAAGCTACCTAGATTCCATTTTGCTAACTCTAACGGCCCCCCCGCTGTCGGCAGTCGTCGACATAGCCTCCGTCTGGGTAACCGAAGCCAGGTAGCCGTAGCACCAGTAGAACCTGGCGGGCCGCAAGGGCCCGCCAGGTTACAATGAGCCCAATGAGCACGCCGCCCCTTCCGCCCGCTCCGTCTCCCTATAGGCCACCGTCGTCCGGTGGCTCGCGTCCGCCCTCCGCGGGTCCGCGTCTGCCGTGGGAGGAGCGCGATCGGCTCGGCATCGCCCAGGCATTTGTCGATACGGTCAAGCTGCTCGTCAGCGATCCGTCGGATGGCTTCGCGCGCCTTCGCAAAGACGGCGACCTCACGAGCCCCATGCTCTTCGGAATCATCGTGTCCTGGATGGCTGTTCTACTGGGCCAGCTTTGGAACATGCTTCTCGCCAATACCATGCGCGGATTCTTCGAAGGCTTTGAACAGATCGAAGGCTTTGAAGGTTTCGGGCAAGCCTTTGGCCCTCCGGGAATCGTGCAGCTCATCGGATTGCTCGTCTTTTGGCCGATTCTGTATGTGATCGGCATTTTCATCGGATCGGCCGTCATGCATCTTTGCCTGCTTCTCGTCGGCGCGACCGAAAAGTCCGAGACCGGCTTCGAGGGAACTCTCAAAGTCTACGCTTATTCCAGCATCTCTTGGCTTGCGGTCGTGCTACCGTTCGTCGGTGGCCTCGTTATGTCGATTTGGAACCTGGTGCTCGCGGTCTTGGGCTTTGCCGCCGTGCACCGCACATCGCCGGGGCGCGCGTTCGTAGCGACGCTGATCCCGCTCGTCCTGTGCTGTTTGTGCGGGCTGGTTCTTTCGGTGTTCTTCGGCGCGGTGCTCTACCAGTTCATGCAGCAGTTCGGGAACATGCCGTGAGCCGTCAGGTAGCCTTTCTTTGGGGAGGTGTCGCCGCCGCGCTCGTGATTATCTCGCCCTGGGCGTCGGGTTTCACCGGCGAGCTCTGGGCCTGTACGTTCAAGAGCTGGACCGGCTACGCCTGCCCGACTTGCGGCACGACGCGGGCCGCCTTGCTCCTGGCCGATCTCGACGTCGCGAGCGCTCTCTCGCTCTATCCGTTGCCGGCGGTCGGGTGGATGCTGTTTCTCGGCGGCGGGCTCACGGCCGCGACCTTGACGCTCGCCGGCCACACCCTTCCCGCGGTCCCGACGAGGCTGACCTTGACAGGACGGGTCGCCGTCGTCTCGGCGATCTTCATGAACTGGGCTTATTCGATTGCTACGGGCGTGTAGCGCCTATTGCGACGAGGTGTCTGTCGGTGCGGATGAACAACGTGCCGCCGGAAATCGCGGGTGAAGCGAGTGTGCGCTCTTCGAGCCGGTTTCGTGAGACGAGCTTCGGCGGTGCGCCGGCTTCAAACACGAATGTCTCGCCGGACTCGTTGAGAAAATAGACCTTTCCGTCTCCCGCCACGGGCGATGCGGTAAAGGCTCCACCGAGCCGTTCCCGCCAGAGCGTCTCTCCGTTTCTTGCATCGACAACGCTAGCGATCCCGCGCTCGGTTGCCATGAAGATCTTTTCGTCGTAATAGAGCAATGACGAGATATAGGGCGCGCGCGTCGGGACGTGCCACTCGACATGGCTCGCATTCACATCGCCGCGTCCTCCGAGCCGGATGGCTGAGTACGGACCGCTCGAATAGCCGCGACTCGCGTAGAGGATCCCGTTCGCGTAGACGGGGACACCGATGGCGAGGGTGACGGGCTCACCGACATGCCACAAGAGCTCGCCGGTCTTCGGGTCATAGACCTCGATACGATGGCTCGAATTGACGACGAGCTCGTCGCCTTCGGGTCCGGGGACGACAAAAGGCGTCGAGTACGATCGGATGCCTTTGCCGCGGTCGACTTTCCAGAGCTCTTTACCGTTCGTCTTGTCGAGCGCGATCAGATAAGCGCCCGGCGGATGGTCGCAAAGCAAGATGAGCGTGTCGCGGTATAACATCGGTGAGCTGCCATGACCCCACAACACGTGGAAGGGAGCGTAGTCGCGGCCGATGTGGCGGGACCAAACGAGCTCACCCTTCAGAGTCAGCGCGACGAGTTGGCCGGTCCCGACCCAGGCATAGACGAGCTCGCCATCCGTGGTTGTGCTCGGGGTCGCGAAGTTGTGTTTGGGGTGGACGGAAGGCAAGCTGTCGCTCGGTTCGACGGCATCGAAGCGATGTTCCCAAACCAGGCTCCCATCTTCGTGAGCGAAAGCTTGCACCGCGAAAGTGATCCGATTGCTCTCCCGCGTGTAGTCTTTTGCCGTGACCGCTTCGTCGAACTCGGCACCGCGGCGGTCGATGGGGCCCATCCCGAGCTGCGAGGTCAAGAACACGAGGTCCTCCCAGATGATCGGGGTTGAAGTTCCGAGCCCCGCGAGCGGCGCGCGCCAGCGGATGTTTTGCTCGGGTCCCCAAACTTCGGGCAAGTTCTTCTCGGGCGAGATCCCGTCACGGCTCGGGCCGCGCCATTGGGGCCAGTTTTCGGCGGCAGCCTGTCCCGCGAGCATCAGAGAGGCGAAGAGACACAACGGCTTCATGAAGAAATTCTACTCTGAATTTGAATATTGGGCCTCCTTGTGGCGTATTACAGGTAATGGACTCTCGCATTGTTCGGAATGTCGGGACGAGCTCATGGAGATGAAAGAACTGGAAGGAGTGACCGAAGCGATGAAAATGTTTCGACGCATCGGTGGGGCCTCGCTGCTCTCAGTGAACACGTGTGCATTGGCGTCACGGTCGGGAGCTCGTGATCAACTCGGCGCCGCAGCGACTCGTGGCCGATCACTCGCCAGAAGGACCGTCGAACGGCCTCTAGACGTCAGGCTTTCTTTTTGCTCGGGCGCGCGGCCGCTTTCTTCTTCTTGCTGCTGGTGGTCTTCTTCTTGGCCGCCGTGGGGTTCTTTTTCGTGGCTGCTTTTTTCGCCTTGGCGGGGTTGCCCTTCGCCTCGCGCCTCAGCTTCGCGACCTCTTTCTTCAAAGCGTCGACTTCGGCCTGTTGGGCAACGCCCGCTCGTTTGAGAGCGTTCGCGACTTGGCGGTCGAACGCCGCTTCCATGCTGTTGTAAGTCTCAGTAGCCTGCTTCTTGGCGGCGTCGACGGTATCCTTGACATCGCCCGAGGTCGGAATCAGGTCTTCGTACTTCTTTCCTTTCTTGACAAGCGTCTTGAAGAGCTTGTCGCCTTGCTTTCCCGCCTGCGCCAGTGCCCCGAGGCCCGCGAGCCAGACCTTGTTGGCGGAAGTCTTCAGTACGTGCAAAGCGTCGTCTTTTTTCTTGGCCATGAGAACAGTTTAGCGAGGATTGAGCGCGATGGCCACTTTTGCGCGACGGTTTCGTTTAGAATGACCGATGCCATGACTTGCGCCAGAGGCCTCTGTCTCGCAGCTTTGCTATCCGTTGCCACCGCTGTTTCGGCGCAGGAAGTGGAGCGCCGCGAGGCCCAGGCGGTCAAAATCACCGCAGTCGATGGCACTCCGGTCATTGACGGCGTCGTCGACGAAGATGCTTGGTTGGCCGCTCCGGTGCTCACAGATTTCGTTCAGGCCGAGCCTCTCGAAGGGGAGCCCGCGACCGAGAAGACCGAGGTCCGCATTCTTTACGATGACGCGTTCATCTATGTTGGGGTGATCTGCTACGACCGCGACCCGTCCGGCATCATCGTCACCGATAGCCGGCGTGATGCGGGCCTCAATGATATGGACTCGTTCCAAATGGTCTTCGATACTTATCGAGACCGCCAGAACGGGTTCGTTTTCGGCACCAATCCGGCCGGGATCGAGTATGACGGTCAGATCAGCAAGGAAGGCGGTGCAGGACAGACGTCCAGCCGGCAACGCACGCAGACGGGGTCCGGGAGTGGTTTCAATCTCAATTGGGACGCGAGCTTCACCGTACGCACGCATATCGGCGAGATGGGATGGATGGCCGAGTTTGCCATCCCGCTGCGGACGCTTCGCTACGGTTCAGGGAAGCCGCAGAGTTGGGGGCTAAACTTTCAGCGCAACATTCGACGAAAGCGCGAGCAAGTGTACTGGTCACCGGTCTCGCGCATCTTCAACCTCTACCGCCTATCCTCCGCGGGCGACTTGAACGGCCTCGAGCTCGCGACGCCGAGAAACTTCAAAGTGACCCCGTACGCTCTGTCTTCGGCCAACCGCGACTTCGCGACGAGCGCGTCCTCGGACTTCGATGCTCAGTTCGGCCTCGACGTGAAGTTTGGCGTCACCCCCGCGTTGAACCTTGACGTGACGGTCAATACCGACTTCGCTCAAGTCGAGGTGGACGATCAGCAGTTAAACCTCACGCGCTTCAACCTCTTCTTTCCCGAGAAGCGCGGCTTCTTCCTCGAGAACGCCGGCACCTTCGCGATGGGCACCGGAGATTTCAGGAGTCGCACGCTCGAGCTTTTCTTCAGCCGCCGTATCGGTATCGGGCCGTCCGGTGAGCTCGTCCCCATCAAAGCAGGCGCGAGGCTGAGCGGAAAGGCGGGGCACTACAACATCGGTCTGATGAACATGCAAACCGATGCGGTCGACGGCGTCACGCCCGCAAATAATTTCACCGTCGCGGCCGTCCGCCGCGAACTTTCGAGCCGCTCTAGCATCGGCGCGCTCTTCGTTAACCGGATGGGCACGGGCGATCTCGCGGGCGAGGACGACTGGAACCGTGCGTGGGGCGTAGACGGAACGCTCGGTATCGGTCAAACCTGGACCTTTCGCGGTATGGCGACACGCACGGAGACTCCAGGCGCTACCGGCAGGGAACATGCCGCCGATTTCTTCGGCGAGTTTCGCAAGCTCTGGGGACGGTGGTGGGTCGAGTACACCGAGGTCGGCGATGCGTTCAATCCAGAAGTCGGCTTTCTCGCGCGCAAGGACTACCGTACGATTCAGTCCAGCTATATCCAGAACATTCGGACGCCGTCGGTGGCCTGGCTCCGTGAGCTACGTCCTCACGCGACCTATCGGAGCTTCTGGGATTTCGAAGGCTTCAAGGAAACGGAGCAGCTCCATCTGGACTCGCATGTAGACTTCGAAAGCGGGGCGTTCTTCAGCCCGGCCGTCAATATTAATCGGGAGGGGCTCACGGAACCTTTCGAGATCGCGCCCGGCGTGATCATCCCGCTGGGGATCTACAAGTTTACAGAGGTCGCATGGCGGTGGAATACGGATGAAAGCGCTTGGCTCTCATACCGCGGAAGCCTAGACGCTGGCGGCTTCTTCTCGGGCGACCGCGTGTCGGTCGGGACGACGATTCAGATCCGCCGCGGCGCAAAGCTCAACACGAGCTTGACGTGGTCCTACAACGACATCAATCTGCCCGAAGGCGAGTTCGTCACGAACTTGGGACAATTCCGCGTCAATTACAGCTTCACGCCCTTCGTGAACTTGCAGTCTCTAATTCAGTACAACGACCAGAGCGACATCTGGTCCGTCAACCTGCGCTTCGGTTGGTTGAACACGGCGGGGACCGGACTCTTTGTCGTGTATAACGACACGGAAGGGTTGGGTGATTTTCGCATCGGCCCCCAGAGCCAAAGCTTCATCGTGAAGTACACGCACCAGTTCGATGTTCTGAACTGAGGCCCCGCTCGTCCTATCCCAGCGTCTCTACAAACGTCGGTGCCTGTCGGCGGTTCGTCGCGTGCTCGTAGCCGTAGGCAACTTTCAAGAGCGTCGGTTCGCTCCACCGGGCCCCGAAGAAAGAAATGCCGACCGGCAGACCGGACACGAATCCCATGGGAATCGAGATGTCCGGGTAGCCGGCGATGGCGGCCACTCCAGCACTAGAGCCTCCTTGCAGACGGTCACCCATGATGTGGTCGGTCAGCCAAGCTGGATCCCTGGTCGGCGCGACGATCGCATCGAGATTGTGCGCCGCCATGAGGGCATCGATGCCTTCGGTGCGGGCATGTCGCTGGATAGTGCTGAGGGCCTCGAGGTAGGCGGGGTCGGTGAGTGGCCCCGCCTCTTCGGATGCGATTAATCGCTCCTGGCCGAAGAACGGCATCTCGCGATCGCGGTTGGCGTCGTTGAATGCGATGAGTTCGGTGAGGCTCTTGACGGGCGCGTCCGGTCCGAGACTTTCGAAGTATTTATTAATGTTTGCTTTGAACTCGTAATTGAGCACCCGCGTCGGGAGCTCCGAGAACACGTTGGCGTTGTCCATGCTGGGAATGTTGGCTGGGTCGACCACCTCGGCCCCGGCTGCTTTCAGGTCTTCGACGGCCTGGTCGAACACGGCGAGGACGCGCTCGTCGAAGTCGGGAAAGTTGCGTGCGACGCCGATGCGCGCGCCTCTCAATCCGTCCTCGTCCAGAAACTGTGTGTAATCGGTGTGTGCGTTGCCCTCGCTCGCCGCGGTGGCCTTGTCGCGCGGATCGACACCGGTGATGGCGCCCAGGAGGACGGCTCCGTCCCTCAACGTTCGCGTCATCGGTCCCGCGGTGTCCTGGGAATGCGAGATAGGGATGATGCCGGCGCGGCTCCAAAGACCGACGGTCGGCTTGATGCCGACGAGGCCGTTGATCGAGGAAGGACACATGATGGACCCGCCGGTCTCGGTGCCGATAGTTAGCGCGACAAGATTGGCCGAGCCCGCCACGCCCGAGCCGGAGCTGGAACCACACGGATTTCTATTGAGCGCATAGGCGTTCCGGCATTGTCCGCCGCGTCCGCTCCAGCCACTGGAAGCTTTGAACCCACGCCAGTAAGCCCATTCGCTCATGTTGGCCTTGGCCAAGATGATGGCGCCCGCTTCACGGAGCTTCTGCGCTACGAAAGAGTCCTGCAGCGGGATCGAGCCCTCGAGCGCCAGAGAGCCCGCGGTCGTGGTCATCTGGTCGTGCGTATCGATGTTGTCTTTGATGGCGACGGGAATTCCGTGAAGGGGACCGCGCGGTCCGCTGGACTGGCGCTCCGCATCCAACTCGTCCGCGATCGAAAGTGCCTCGGGATTCGTCTCGATGATGGCCCGTAATTCCGGCCCCCGGCGGTTGAGCGCCTCGATACGCGCCAGATACATCTCAGTAATGGCGCGAGCCGTCCGCTGGCCCGACTCCATACCTTCTTGCAACTCGGCCACCGTAGCTTCATGGAGCTCGAACGGTTCGTTGCCGGTCTGTCGGGTCATCGCGGAGTCCTCCGGGGCATGAGCAGGGGCGCATCCGATCGGTCCGGTGAGAAGCGTTGCACTACCGAGTGCGGAGTAGCCTAGGAAATGTCTGCGATCCATTGCGTGGTCCTTCCTTTGAGTTTAGAGAACATACGGGCTCGGTCCTCCGTAGCCTAGCCGAGTTGTGGGTATCGTAATACCGGAACGTTCATTTGAAAACCGCGATTCCGCTGCGCGCTGAGACCAACTCGTCCCAGCGCGGCGGCCGCGCAAATTCCGGACGAGTTCAAGAACCTGCAGTTTCACCCGGAGGACATCACGAAGGGGGAGCTCATAAACGTCATGCGGAATTTTTCGTTCGCGCTTGGCGTGCGCTGCCAGTACTGTCACATCGGCGGCGACGGCGCGTCTTTTGAGGCCATCGAGTTCGACAAAGAAACGGCCCCAACAAAGAGAAGGCCCGCTTCATGTTGCGAATGACCAAG
This sequence comes from Acidobacteriota bacterium, assembly GCA_004356105.1. Classification (GTDB taxonomy): domain Bacteria; phylum Acidobacteriota; class Vicinamibacteria; order Marinacidobacterales; family SMYC01; genus SMYC01. Next base: position 44,362 of record SMYC01000111.1, read on the forward strand.
AACCTCAACGAAAACATCTTGACCGGCGCTCCCGACCGCGATCAACCGGCGCTCGAGATTTCGAGCTCTCATCGAGGGCGAGAGCCGCGTCGGCGAGTGACTGATAACGTACAGAGGAACGAATCCGGGATATGGCTAGCGGGCGATCTATCTGGGCAAGTAGGTCGGACCAAGCGGGCACAAGGGTTTAGTCGCGGCACGGGTCGACGACCACCACGTCGAAACGGGCGAAATCGCGATCCGACGTACACACGCTGGCTCCATTTTCGATAGCCAGTGCGGCCAACGCCGCATCGGTAACCAAGGGACCGGAGACTTGTGCGTCCAGCAACAAGTTACTGAAGATCTCCCAGTAGTGTTCCCCGGGCGCCACCACTCGGACGGGGGATGTCTCGAACCAAGAGGACGCGATGGCCTCCGCTTCCTTCATCGCCAGTGGCTTTTCGAACGCGCGAGGGTTCGTGCTGATGCGAAGGAACGCCCAGACCGTGAGCCATGGCAGACCCACTGGGGACGGTGATGAGAACTCGTCTTCGATCCATCGACGGCAAGCTTCGTGGAACTCGGATCGAGGATTGTAGGCGTGAAGAAGTATGTTGGCGTCAACAACGATCACCGGTTCGTCGACCCCTCGATTTGCTCCAAGAGCTCACCGATATTGTCGAGGCTGAGTCCTGGACGAAGTTCTCCCATGTCCCTCGCGTGGACTCGAAAGGGAGGGCGTTTACGATCGCTCTTCTTTGCGTGGAAACCCAGCCGCAGATATTCGTTCACGATCTCCTTGAGCGACCGACCGCTTCGTTTGGATTCCGCCTTGAGTTTCGCAGCAACATCGTCCTCTAGCGTCAACGTTGTTCTCATGCACTGACGCTATCATTTTAGCATCATGATGTCAATATAGACACACGCTGATGGCAAAACAGCGGCATCAAGGAGTGAAATGGAAAAGTCAAGAGGCGGGTCCGGTCGTCGGTGTAGCCGTAGTCGCGGATGAGATAGCGAGCGCAGGGAAGAACCGAGGCCAGACGCGCGCTAATCGAAAACGAATCGCACCTTCGAGCTCTCGTCGAGAACGAGAGCCGCATCGAACTTCTTCCCGGTCCTCTTGCTCTTGAAGCCCTTGAGCTTCCTTGTCTTCTTGCGTGCGAGAAGCTGCTCGGCTTGCGTCAATGAGATCGTCTTGCCGGCGATCTTTTTCCAAATCGTGAAAGAGCATCCTTCTCTCCATCGGTTGCAGCCGTAGGCCTTTGGCGTTTCGCGAACGATCCCTTTCTTGCATAGCGGGCACGTTGCAAGTCCGGCCTCTTGCTGCGCCCCGGCAAGGCCGGCAAGGGGAGCAGCCGCAAACACTCTCGGAAGAAGAGCCTTCAGGTGACGGACGATATCGGCCTCGAAGGTCTCGGCGGCGAGCTTTCCGTCCTCGATGTCCTTCAAGCGCTGCTCCCACTGGGCTGTGAGGGCTGGGTCGCGGAGCTCCTCTTCGACCTGGGCGATGAGGTCGATGCCTTTGCCCGTCGGTAGGATCTCCTTCTTGCTTCGCTCGATATAGCCGGTTTTGAGAAGCCGCTCGATGATGGCGGCGCGAGTAGCCGGAGTGCCGAGCCCGCAGCGCTTCATGGTTGCTGCGAGGTCTTCGTCATCGATGGAGGCGCCCGCTTTTTTCATCGCGTCGAGAAGGGAAGCGTCGGTGTGCGGCTTGGGTGGCTTCGTCACACGGGTCTCGAGGGACTGCGAACGCTTCTTACAGCTCTCGCCCTTCTCGAGGGGCGGAAGTTTCTGGGCCTTCTCGTCGTCCCGCTTCGCGGAATGAACCGTCGTCCACCCAGGCTCCTTCACGACGGAGCCTGTCGCTCGGAACGTGTGTGGGCCGATGGCGAAGAGGACCGTGGTCTCGCCCTTTACGAGCGGCGGCAGAAAGATGGCGAGAAAACGGGCGACGACCAAGCGGTAGATCTTTTGCTCCTTGTCCGAGAGATGGAGTCCTCGTGGGTTTCGCGGTGTGGGGATGATGGCGTGGTGGTCCGTGAGCTTGGTGTCATCGACGTAGCTCTTCGGAAGCTTCAAAGTGGGGAAACGCGTTTGGGCGAGAGCGGCGGCCTTGGGGAAGGACTCCCGGGCGGCGTCGATGACCGCTGGCAGGCCAGCAACGATGTCGCGGGAGAGGTGCCTGGATTCCGTCCTCGGATAGGAGAGGAGCTTGTGCTTCTCGTAGAGTGACTGCGCGATCTGAAGCGTCGCGGTCGCGGTATAGCCGAAGCGCTTGTTGGCTTCTTTCTGAAGCGTGAGAAGGTCGAAGAGAGCCGGAGCGGGGGTCCTCGTGTCCTTCGTTTCGACGCGCGTGACCCTGGCGAGCGGCACGCCGGCGATGTCCTCGAAGACGCGCACGGCAAGAGTCTTTTCATCGATGCGGGTCTTCTTGTTCTTCCCGACATATTTCGCGGTAAAGCCGGGCTCGAGGACGGCGAGGACTTCGTAGTACGTCTCGGGTACGAAGTTTCGGATCTCGTGGTGGCGGTTGACGAGAAGCGCAAGCGTCGGTGTCTGGACGCGCCCGACGGTGCAAAGCTGGCGGTTGTGAACGGTATAGGCCCGCGTGAAGTTCAAGCCCATGAGCCAGTCCGCATGCGCGCGGGACCTCGCCGCTGCGGCCAGCGCGTCGAACGCTTTCGACGGCTCGAGGGAGCGAAAGCCTTCGCGGATGGCCTCATCTGTTAGGGAGCGGATCCAGAGTCTCTTCACGGGCTTTCTCGAGCCCGAGCGTTGATAGATGAGCCGAAAGATGTGCTCGCCTTCGCGTCCGGCGTCGGTCGCGGCGATGATCTCCGTGGTCTCTGAAGCGGTGAACAGTTTCTTGATGATGGCGAACTGTTCCTTTCCGTTTTGCGTGACCTCGTACTTCCATCGCGGAGGCACCATCGGAAGCTGTTCTTTTCTCCAGGGCTTTGCCCAAGCTGGGTTCATCGCGGCAGGCTCGGCGATCGCCACGAGGTGGCCGAAGGCCCACGTGACGGCATAGCCGTTTCCGGTCAGATGGCCGTTGGCCCTCGTGCGGCAGCCGAGCACACGGGCAATATCCCGAGCGACGGAGGGTTTTTCGGCAAGGACGACTTTCATGACGTCACCGCGGTTTCGTGAGAGAAGACAGGAGTCGGTCGGTACACGAGAGCCGCTTCGGTCGAGTGGACGCCGAGCACCTCTTTGATCTGATCCACGTGCTTCTGATAGATGCTTTCGAAGGCATAGCCTGCCCTATATCTGGCCAAAACACGCATACGAATACGACTTTTGGCCACTTTTAGCAAATTATAAGTGGCCAAAGGTGCTCTTGAAGGACAGAAACACCACGTTTGGTCGCTTGCCGGCGAGTGGAGAAGACACGAGA
>SMYC01000112.1 GCA_004356105.1 Acidobacteriota bacterium
CAGGCGGCGGCTTTATGCAATTGAAGCTTCGGTGTCGATGTTCAGTTACTGCACCGAGCGGCTCCACCTCTCAGAGCATGAGGCGTTCTTGCGTATCGCGGTCGCGCGCGCCGCGCGGAAACACCCGGTGCTACTGTCGATGCTCGAGGACGGGCGTCTTCACTTGAGCGCTATCGCAAAGCTCGCGCCGGTTCTCACCGAGTCCAATCGTGACGAGCTCTTGACCCAGGCGATGCACAAAACCAAAAAGAAAATCCTGGAATTCGTTGCCAAGGTTGCGCCAAAGGCGGACGACGCTGGCACGATGCGGAAGCTCCCTCCACCTCGTGAGCCGTCCAAACCCGCGGCTCTAGGCCAACTGCGTCCAGAGGTGTGTTCAGTCGCAGTTGCGACGGCGAGCTCGACCTCGGACGCGGTCGCAATGTGTCCAGCTCCGGTGAAGCCAGCGGTGGTGGAGCCACTTGCCCCTTCTCGCTACGGAGTCCACTTCACCGCGAGTACCGAGCTCCACGAGAAGCTCGAGCGACTCAGTGACCTCATGCCTGGCGCCGACCTAGCTTCGGTCATCGAAGCGGCGGTGACCTTGAAGCTCGAGAGGCTCGAAGCCAAACGTTTTGGCAAGGCGAAAAAGCCCAGCAAGAACCTCGAGCAAGCGGACACGTCGCCAGGCTCTCGCTACATTTCCGCGCCAGTAAAGCGTGGTGTATACGAGCGCGACGGGGGGCAATGCACGGTTGTCGGCAAGAACGGACGACGCTGCACTGCGCGAAAAGACCTCGAGTACCACCACCACGATCCCCATGGCCGCGGTGGCAATCGCAGCGCGGCCAATATTTCTCTGATGTGTACAACACATAATCAACTCTTGGCAGAACGTGACTTCGGCAAGGGAGTGATGGACCCATACCGTCGCTCGGGCGTGAGTGTCTCCGAACCTTCTCCTGTTTATTACGTTCCGGCCGATGGGTGTTGCGATCTACTTGGTCTGGACCAAGTTGGACGGGCACACGAACGCCTTTGTCTCGCGGAGGTCCCGGCGACCGCGACGTCTGGATAGTCGAGACCGAGGGTGCGAACCTCGACAACTCACCGTGGATAGCGCCTTCAATACGGGATCGGTTTGGTCGCCAGATGGTCATTGGATCGTTTTCGCGTCGGCGCGGGGAGGCACGATGTCTGGCGGATAGCGCGCGCGGGTGGAGATGCCAATGCCGAACCCTTCAGCGAACGGACGAGCCTCCGGCCACTTCTCGCCGAACGGCAAGATGTTTTTTTTCCGGGCTGGAGGCCGGAGCGCGCCGGCAACCTCTAGCCTGGATTCCCATATTCTTCCGCCGTGCAAGTCCACAATCTTCCGATAATGGGCAAGGCCAATGCCTGTGCCTGTGTATTCGCGTTTGAGGTGAAGGCGCTGGAATATCGTGGATATCTTTTCCGTGGAATTCTCCGCAATGCCGATGCCGTTATCTCTGAAGGAGAGTTTCCAATGGCCGTTCTCCCTCTGTGCCGATATTTTGATCTCCGCACTACACGACGAGGCCGCGGCGGCAGCGAACATAGACGCCCAGGAGAAGATTCGCGACGAGATAGGCGTGCGCAAGACACGCGCCGTCATCGATATGCGCCGCGTCCGTGCGATTTCCCGCGAGGCGCGTGAATATTACGCAAACGAGCGAACCGCCTCGATCCAGCGGGCGACGGCGCTGCTCGTTGGGTCGAAGCTCACCAAGGTGATCGCCAATTTTTTTATGGGGTTGAACAAGCCCGTCAGCCCCACCCGGATGTTCACCAATCCCGACGAGGCCCTGGCCTGGTTAGCGACTTTCCCCGATGAGTAGCAGATGACACACGTCGCGGATCGCTACGACGAGCTCCTCTCGTTGATCCATGCCCTTGCATCCGGGGATCTCGCCTTCCGACTTCGGGTACCGAAGGCCGGTGAGCCCGGGGTGCACGACGACCTGGAAGCCGTGTTTCTCGGGCTGAATATGCTGGCCGAGGAGCTCGAAGCGACGACGGTGCGCCGCGATGCTTACCAGACCGCGTTGGACGAGCTCCAAAGGACCCAGGCCCAGCTGGTGCAGAGCGCGAAGTTAGCAGCACTCGGCGAGCTCGCGGCGGGCGTGGGACACGAGATGAACCAGCCGCTGCAGGTGATCTGTAACCACATCGAGGAGTTGCCCCACCTGGTCGAGGAACGGGACCACGAGGAGATTCTCCGCTCGGCCGACGAAATGCAAGACGCGGTAGGCCGCGCTTCCGAGGTGATCCGGCAGCTCAGGACCTTTGCTCGGGACGCGGTACGGTCGGAACGCGAGCACATCGACGTCGGGGCAATGGTCCACGACAGCCTGGTTTTGTTCCGCGAGGACCTCAGGGTCCGCGGCATCGAGGTGATCCTGGACCTGGCGGACGACCTGCCCCCAATCCATGGGAACCCAATCGAGGTCCAGCAAGTGATCACTAACTTGGTCCTGAACGCGCGCGACGCGGTGACAGGGCGGGAGAATGCGACCATCACCTTACGCACCTCGGTCGAGCCCGGTGCGGTGCTGATCGACATCCAGGACACGGGCCCAGGTGTGCTCCCCGAGCTGCGCAAACAAATCTTCAACCCGTTCTTTACCTCCAAGTCGGAGGAAAACGGAACGGGTTTGGGCCTGACCATCAGCGAGCAGATCATGCGCCGGCATGGCGGCACTCTGACGCTGCGAAACAACGAGCCCCCAGGGGCGCACTTCACCCTTCGTTTTCCCGCGGAGGCTCCGTGAAGCTGCTGTTCGTGGACGACGAAGCTCCCATCCGGCGCATCGTCCAGCGCGGGCTGGGACGGTCAGGGCACGAGGTCATCCTGGCCGCCGACGGAGAGGAGGCCTGGGAGCAGTTCTGCGCGGCGCCCCATTCGTTCGACATCGTGTTCACGGACATCCGGATGCCGCGGCTCGATGGCGTGAGTTTCTTGAGACGTCTACGCGCGGCTGGCCACGAAGTTCCGTGTGTGCTGATCACGGGGCATTTACCCAAAGAGCAGTGGACTGAGGAACCAGGCGACGTCCTCGCGTTCCTCGAAAAGCCATTCCGGATCACCCGCATGTTGGAAATCATCGAGCAGATCGCCGAGAGCGCGTAGCGCGACGTCTCGGCACCCCTATCCAGCGAGCCTCGCATCTCGAAAACGGTGCCCGCGCTCTGGTTGGTTGCAGTTGCAGTACGCTCCACGAGATACTGCCAAACAAATGCACCGGCCAGCTCAAGGGCCCGCGCCTCGACCTTGCTATGCGAGCCGTTATAGTATGCGCCAACGTCCATGAGACTATACGCCGCTCTACTCGCTGTCAGCCTGCCTTCGGGCCTCGCCTGGGCGCAAGATTCGAACTGGCCTCAGTGGCGGGGGCCAGAGCGCAACGGCGTATCTAAGGCCTCCGGATTACCGCTTGAATGGGGCGAGCGCATTCTTTGGAAAACACGCGTCGAAGGTCGAGGGCACTCTTCCCCGATCGTGTGGGGCGACCAGGTGTTCGTGACGACCGACATCGAAGGTGATGTGATTCCCGGAAAAAAGGCCCCACACCATATACGAGCCGGCGAGACCTACTTGCACCCCGCGGGGCAAAGCGCCGATCGCCGGCACACCTTGAAGGTCCTGAGCCTCGACACTCGCAACGGAGAGATTCTGTGGTCGCGCACCGCGCATGATGGACCCGTTTTCGACAACCGTCATCGGCGAAACACCTATGCGACGCCGACCGCGGTAACCGACGGACTCCTCGTCTATGTCTATTTCGGCTCGCAGGGTCTGTTTGCCTACGATTTCAACGGCAATCTCGCGTGGAAAGTCGACCTCGGAAACATCAGTACTTGGGGCCACGGGCACGGAACGTCCCCGCTGCTCTACGGCAACTCTCTGATTATCCAGGTCGATCAGAACGAAGGCGACGGCTCCTTTCTCATCGCCCTCGACAAGAAAACCGGGAAACAGGAGTGGCGAACACCTCGAAAGGAACGTATCAACTACAGCAGTCCCATCCTCGTCGACGCCCATGGGCGTCACGAGATCATCACGACGAGCTACAATTTCGTCATCGCCTACGACGCGGCGAACGGGAAAGAGCGCTGGAGACACGAAGGCTTCATCGGAAACGCTGTCCCTACACCCGTTGCGAACGAGAGCACGGTGTTCGTCACATCGGGCTACCCCGACAAATTGACGCGAGCGATTCGCATCCCCAAGAAGGGCCGCTCACCCAAAGTGCTCTGGGAGTACAAGAAAGGTACCGGCTACACGCCGTCATCTCTGCTCTATGGCGACTATCTCTATTTGGTCTCTGATAAAGGCATCCTGACATGCCTCAACCCGGAGACTGGGCGCGTCATCTATGAAGGCGGCCGGATTCCCGTGGCCACCTTTGTACGGGCCTCGCCTGTAGCGTGGGAGGACAAGATCCTGCTCGGCGGCGAGGACGGAGACTTCTTCGTGATTCGTGCCGGCGCGACGCACGAGGTGCTGTCCTCGAACTCCATCCGCGAATCAGTGACCGCGTCTCCAGCCATTGCCGGAGGCAGGATCTTCTTGCGGGGCGAAAGCCACCTTTACGCCATCGGCCCCAAATAACAGCTCCGTCAGGAGGACAACATGAATCGATCACGTTCCCTCATCGGGCTAACCCTTTCTTGCCTATCCGCGACCGCGGCGGTCGCGGAGCGGCCGATGACCCCCATCGATCTATTAGAAGTTCCGCGGCTCAGCGAGCCTCAGCTCTCACCCGACGGGCGCGAGCTCGTCTACGTTCTCGCCGAAGCGGACTGGAAGGCGTACAAGCGCATCACACACCTTCGGCGCGGCTCCATCGAGACCGGAGTGTCGTTCCAGCTCACCCGAGGAGCGGCGGGCGAGTCCACACCCCGCTGGTCGCCCGATGGCGAGTACATCGCGTTCGTCACGGAGCGTGGGGATGATGCGTCGGAGCAGATTTACTAAACCATGAGATACACACGAAGGCAGTGGCTCGCGGCGCTCGCCGCGATGGGGGCGCCTCTCGCGTGCCGTGAACAGGAGCGCTCCGAGAGCACGTCCGTGGAGCTGACGCTCAAAGGCTTCGAGCCGCGGAGCATGCTCCAGGTCCCGCGTAGCGA
>SMYC01000113.1 GCA_004356105.1 Acidobacteriota bacterium
CTGCGCGAAAAATCCTCTCATCTCGATTCTCGTGGGCGGCAGGTTGTGGTTGTCCTTCCATTTATTCATCCGCGCGCGTCGCTACTGATCTTTCTCGCCCGCGCGCGCCAGTATCTCCGTCGCGATCTGGTTGCTTCTGCGCTCCCTAGTCTCGACGTTCAAAATTGTTCATGAACCGCACAGAGCCCGGAGGCGAGCCTTCGACCGAAGAGCTGCGCGACGCTTTGGGCGACCGGTTCTAGCGCCCCTACTCGCTCGTATTTTTGGACATGACGGGATTGCCGCGCCACCGCCGCGATATCCGCACGACTGGCGCCTTTCTAGCGTAATGGAACCGACTCTTACAAATGTGCCGCACATGTGACATGCTGAGAACATGTCCAAGATGATCCAGGTGCGAAACGTGCCCGACAAGCTCCACCGCGAGCTCATCCGTCGGGCGAAAGCAGCCGGGCTGTCGCTGACGGACTACATCCAGGGAGTGCTGGAGCACGAGGTGAGCCGGCCACCCGCTGCCGAGGTGTTTGCGCGGATTGCGAGGCGGTCGCCGGTGGAAACTGCTCGCAACTCGGCGGAACTGCTGAGGGAGGAGCGACGAGAGCGTCCGGGCTCTTAGAGCGTGAGCGCACTCGTTGTCGACGCTTCCGCGCTGGGTGACTATCTTCTCGGAATCGGGCCCGCGAATCTGGTTGGCGAAACTTTGGTGCGGTACACGGAGCTGCACATCCCCGAGCTTTGCGACGTAGAGGTCGGGGCGATTCTGAGAAAGCGGTTGCTTGCGGGTGAGCTATCGTTCGATCGTGCCGCCGACGCCGTCATCGATCTTGTTGACCTGCCGTTGACGCGGCATGGTCATTTGGGCTCGCTCGGTCGTGTCCTGCAGCTGCGGGAGAACTTTTCTACCTACGATGCGACTTACGTTGCCCTCGCCGAAACTCTGGACGCGACACTGCTCACGACCGACGGGCCTCTTGCGCGCGCCGTCGATACACATCTCGACATCGACTTGATCGACGCGTCGCTAGACTCGAACGACGCCTAGACGAAGGATAGAGTTATTTTACCGCTTCTCCGTGCGGTTGCACGGCCAAAATCACGAGTTTGAACGAACGGAGGCTGCCAGATTAAAGGATAGTCCATTTCAAGCTGCGCCGTCCGACCAAAGCGAATATTGAAGAACGAAGGATAGTCCATTTCAAGCTGCGCCGTCCGACCAAAGCGAATATTGAAGAACGCAGGGTGTTCGACTGATGGCGATGATGCTCGATAGCGACACCTGCATCTCGATCATGAAGCGCGATCCGCACTTGAAGCCAGAGGCCGCGCTTGGCGACTGTGCGATTGCGCAAATAGTACTCGGCGAGTTGGAATACGGGGTCTGTAATTCGCCACCGGAACGACAGCAGCAAAACCGTCAATCGTTATACGACTTCTTGAGTACGGTTCAAATCTACCCGTTATCGAATGAGGTGGCCGCATTTTATGGTGACATTCGTGCCTTTCTTCGTCGCCAAGGAACACCGATTGGGCCGAATGATCTGTGGATCGCCGCGCACGCGCTTGCTCGCAACATTCCACTAGTAGCCAACAACACTCGGGAATTCGAGCGCGTTCCTAAGCTCAAAATTGAGACTTGGATGGCGAAATAGACGATGGCGCCTCCTGGAATCCGATTCAATGGAGGCGTGGCGACGGTCTTTGCGGTGTCGAACGACAAGCTCGAATGGGCAGGGATATCGGGAACGTGGATGGAAGCCCGATTCTGTTCAACGGCGTCATCTATGTCGGAACGGTCGCGGGCCACGTCTACGCCTACGATACGAGCGGGACGGAGCTTTGGAGCAACACGACCCTTGCGGACGGTCCGGTGAAGGGCTTTATCTTCCCTCAGTTCGGGAGCCCGAACGTTCTGCTGTCGACGAGCACGAAGGTGTGGTCTCTGGACGCAGCGGGAGTGCCCAACACGAACTGGCCGGTGTCGCTTGCGTCTCCATCGATACCGCTGTTCTCCTGGGGGAGCAATCACGTCATTGTCGGCGACGCAGGCGGGAAGCTCTACCAGATCCACGCGAGCGATCCCACGGTAATCACCTCTGTAACGCTCGGCGACGGCAGCTCGAACGTAGGCGCACCGAGTCTCGACCTGCTGAACTCCGTGATCTATGTCGGGACGGACGGGGGCATCATCTACGCCGTAGATTTCCCGCTCCCCTGAGGAAGCCCAAAACCTCCTCGCCGAGGACGGACGCCGCTCAGCGATCAGCCTCCCACCGCCTCCATTCTAGTTACTGTATTAATGATGCGTTGGTGCATGCGACGCGACGATTTCGGGGAGGGACTTCCTTTCCAGCCTCCCCGGCTCGCGAGATCGCTCGCGCAGCCGGTTGGAACGAGCTCATCCGCCATCAGGGTTTCCTCGTATTCAGATACTTGCGCGGGGTCATGACCCGGACGCCCGCGAGCTTTTGTCCGAAGTAGCGACCGAAATCGTTCCGGTCACCGGTGATGAGATGCGAGGCTCCGGCGGCGATGGCCGCGCGGAGAATCGGTATGTGTTCGCTCGGACGTCGAGTCCCAAACCACTTACAAGTGGTATAGTAAATCATGCCGATGAGCGGTAAACAGATGCTCAGGCTGTTTATCGCGGACGGCTGGAAGCGTCTGCGCAGAAGAGGCTCTCATGTGGTTGTTGGCAAGGCGTCATTACGTGAAACGATTCCAATGCACAAGGAACTCAAGAAAGGATTGGAAAGCGCACTCCTAAAGCGCCTTTCGAATCGGCAGCCATGAAATATCATTTTCGAGTTCATAAGGACAGAGAGTCGGGATATTGGGCGCGCGGAATTGAGCTTTCGGGCTGTCTTTCTCAAGGCGAGACGCGCAAGGAGCTACGAGCCAATCTCGAAGAGGCACTCAATCTTTACTTGTCTGAGCCAGAGGATTCTAAGGTAATGTTTCCTGCTCCAAAAAAGAGAGTGGCACTCTCTAAATTGGTGTGGGCAATAGACGTTGACGCGAAGGTAGCTTTTGCGGTGACACTTCGAAACTTACGACTTAGAAAGAAGATGACTCAGGCTCAAATGAAGGCGCGGCTTGGGATAAAGCATTTGTCGGATTATCAGCGGCTGGAGGACCCGGCGCGAGCCAACCCACGCCTTGTCACACTCAAGAAAATCAAAACCGCATTCCCAAGCCTCAAAATTGATGACATTCTTGCGGCCTGAGCGGCTGCTCACGAGGTCTGAGGCATGGTAGGTCGTCGATCGGCCTCATCGCTCGAATGGACCGGGCTGAGAATCGAGCGCTTTCACCAAGGGCGGGACATTCGCGAACGCACACCGGACTTCTGCGAGGGGTGCTGTCAAGTTGAGGGCGCCGAGGCCGATTTGACCACAAGATATGGTTGACGGTGTGTGTCCTCGAGCGCCACGATATTGAGGCACGATTCGCCAACTTGACAGTACCCCGATTAGCTCTTTGCAGTGGCAGAGAGGCGGATCGCCACCGTCGAAGCTGAGTGACCGCCGGCCCCGAACCGACGTCCAAAGGAAAGGGCCGCTCGATTCGGTGGTCCGCTCGCGTGATGCGAGACCGGGAGGAGATCGCCGTTTACATCGCGCGGGACAACCCACAGGCGGCGCACAAGTGGATCGCCAATCTGCGAAAAACGGCAGAGCGCGCGGCTGAGATGGCACTCGTCGACGAAAGAACGGCGTCTCTCGAAATCGGGCTCAAACTCTAGCACGCAGATGGGTTGTTGCCTGGGCGCCAACACTTGATTGCGGAAGCACCTTATTTAATCCGTCCGCTGCGTGATCTTCTGGTACAGTTCCTCTACTGTCGGGTCCCCGTGAATTCCGTCCTTGAGCTCCACATAATCTCCGTAACCTCGCTCATACTGCAGAATAAACCGGGTAGCGTTCGCCGGGCCGAGCGAAGTCACAAGTGCCTGCCATCCGGCACGCCTCACTTCTTCAGCCGTATCAAGGCTTTTTGTCTCACTCACTTACGAATCTCCGTTCGGACGAAGTCGATCGGATTGAGCACTTTCAAGTCGAGCTCGCCAGCACGATCCGTGGCTCTTTTGATCACCTTGTCGTCGACAGTCAGAAACGTTTCGGCAGCCATTTCTGCGCATGCCAGATGAAGAGCATCGAAGCTCTTGAATCCAAACGTCGCTATTGTCTCAGCTCGTTCCTTGACGACCTCGTCCACTTTCACGAACTGACTCGCGAGCTTCAGGTAAGACTCCACTCGCTCCTTCCGTTCCGCAAAAGGATTCGCCCCGTTTTCGAAATCCAGCACAGAAGATCCGACCATCGCAAACTCGCCGGCTTCGATCCGCTCCAAGATAGCCAAGAACGCTTCCGTCTCGAGCTTGATTCTCGCCTGTAATTGATCATCGAACGGCCGATTCAAGACGCTCACATCCAAGTACAATCTATCAGCCACAAGTTCCAACCCTAGTATCGCACAGGCTACGGAATAGAGGAAAGAACCCCGATAGGGTCGAGGGCTGGCGCGGTAGATGTAGGTAAGGGGAGTAGCTGTTGCCGGCGGCTTTCGCCATGTGCCGGTGACTCAGTCCTTACCATGTCCCCGTTTCCAGCCCCCTCCACCTCGCACGCAACGTGCGGGTCTCCCGCAAAACGCGCCCCTGCACACTTCCTATCAAGGGTTATGTGGCCTAGCCGGTTGGGCCACTGTCCGCGAGGGCACGAGATAACGGACCCGATAGTCATTAAACAGTCCGAGAGTTTCGTACAACCATCGCTGACTCCATCGCTTCCAACCAAATCCTTGGCGCGAACGGGCGCGCGCCAGGTGTCTCCGAATCTTCTTTGCTACCCAGTCTTGAATAAACGAGAAGCACCGGCTCGAGTGTCCGACGGCGAAGTAATTCACCCAGCCGCGTAGGATGTGATTGATTCTTTCGATCAACGCTCCAATAGGCTGGGAGCGGTAGCGTCGGAACAAGGTCTTGAGCTTTCGCAGCAGAGCCGTGCGTTTCTTCATCAGTGGCATACGCAACGGCATCCACCGTCCGGCACGACTCCGCACTCGGCGAAACTCAAAGCCAAGGAATCCGAAGCTCTCTCCTTTTGTCAGGTCCACTCGACGGCTCTTCTCGTCGTTCACCTCAACTTGCAGCTTGGCCGGTTCCTCGCGAAGTCTCCTCTCTACCGCTTTGCGAAGCCGCCGATGTCGCGGATGAGAATCCACCAAGATCACCAGGTCGTCGGCAAACCGAGCGTACTCGATTGCCGTCCAGCGACCGTTGCGGGTGACTTCCTTTGCCCGCTCCAGCATCTTGTCCACCTCAGTGAGGTACAGATTGCTGAGCAGCAGAGAAATCACGCCACCTTGGGGAACCCCCAGCTTTCCGGAAGCTTTCAAGATCATCTTGAGTAAGTACATCACGTCGTCGTCGTTGACTCGCCGTGCCACTTTTTCCAACACGATGTGATGTCGAACCGTGTCGAATAGGAGCGCAGGTCGAGATCGATGACATGAGTCTTGCTCTGGAAGATGGCGTCCGAAACACGCTGTATCGCGCCATGCGGCGACCTCATTGGTCGGTAGCCAAATGACCCCGGTTGGAAGTCCGCCTCAAAGATTGGTTCCAGAATGAGCTTGAGTGCTCCCTGAACCACCCGGTCTCGGATGGCAGGAATCGAGAGCACGCGGGTCTTGCCGCCGTCCTTCGGGATTCCTACCTTCCGTGCCCGCAGGGGGCGATACGTACCGTCAATGAGCTCCTTGCGGAGATGCTCGACGAAGCTCACTACGCCTTGCTCCTCGATCGCCTCGAACGACACTCCATCGATACCCGGAGCACCGTTGTTTTCCCGGGCGAGTCGATACGCTTCGCGTAGCGTCCCCGTCTTGCGCACATGCACGTATAGTCCCCAAAAGCGCCAGGACGTTTGGGCCTTCGCCTTGACGTATATCCTTCGTCTCAGCTCATGCAGACTGACGGATGAGTTTGTCATCTCACCCCCGCCTCACTTGTCGACGTAGGAGTTGTGTGCAGCAGGGCCCCTTCGCTCCACGGGCGTTACCCCGCTTCAGCGCTACTACGGACCCAGCTGCCAGAGGGGATCCACCCAACTACAACACCGACCCTCTCGTCACCCCAGGAATCGAGGCCTTCGGAACTGGCATCAACGGCGGTTCGACTTTTTGCGAAGCATAGCCGCATCGAGGTCGTGGTGTGGGCGGATGATGCGTCAGCTAATGCTAGAATCTCTGGAGTCGACCGCGTTTGAGTGGGAGTTTGACAATGGCACAGCCAACTTTAGAGGAACGGGTAGAGGCGCTCGAGAAGACGGTCGCTGAATTGACAGGCCGGAAGCCTGGCCTGGAGAACAAAGACTGGCAGAGCACCGTCGGCATGTTCGCCAACGACCCAGTCATGAAAGAGATACAAGAGGAAGGTCGAAAGATTCGCGACGCGGAGCGGCGCGATGCTTGGTCGTGATCGTTCTGGACACGGATCACATCAACGTGGTCCAATCGGAGGGATCCTTCGCCTCGACGTTGGTCGCGAACATGGGCCGGTCGGCTGATAAAGATTTCGCCACGACCGCGATCACGATCGAGGAGCAAATGCGAGGCTGGCTAGCGCTGATACACCGACTAGAAGACCCCCACACCGACAGATAGCAGCATATCAGCGATTGGTAGCCTTGTTTGGGTTCTTTGCTCGTTGGAAGATTCTGCCGTTCGACGACCGGGCCGCTGACGAGTTCAAGAAATTGCGCGGCCAGAAAGTGCGACTCGGGACCATGGATCTAAAGATTGCGGCGATCGCGTTCGTGAATGACGCATTGCTTCTCACCGCAAATCTGCGCGACTTTGAACGGGTTCCTCGACTGCGCATAGAAAACTGGCTCACCTGACGGACAACAGAAACAGCCGCGCACTCGTATTACTGGACGATGAAGCTCCGCTAGGTCAAGGATATCCTCACCCGGACGGCTTTCAACGCCGTTGGACCCAAAAAGAAGACCATCGCTTGTCGGCACGCGGAGACGGGTGCGGTCCCTCCGTCTGAAGCTTCGTTCGTCCCGGTTGCTCGCCTGTGCCTCTTCAAAATCAGTCCGCGTGTGAAACCAGAGACTTACGCGCATTCCCGTGTGGTCAAAAAACTCAGTGCGGCTCCTCGGCGGATTTGAGCTTCGACGGCATCGACGCCGTCCTCTCTCATTCGCAGCCGCTCGATCACGTGGCGGACGTCGCGACCCGTCCGTTTTTTCCGGAGCTCGTCTTTGATGACCTGCGAGAACGATGTCCGTCCCTCTTTGTACCGAGAAAGAATCTCGCAAGCTTCCATGTCGACGGTAATCGCCTGTACAGCCATGCACTCATCTTCTCCGAGTTGCTCCAACACCAGGTCCTGGCACACATGCCCCGCGCGGTGGGTTTTCTCGATCCCCAACGTGGTGACTACTTTTCCGTTAGGGACCAAGCGCTCGAGCTCTTCGAGCCAATTGAGGACCACCAGATTTGAGCTCTCTTCGTCTCGTATCATCACGAAGCGGCCATCGGGCGTGACATCGCAATTGGAACCAGTTCCTCCGCCCGAGCCCATACCCGATCGATACGGGCCCGCGAAAGCGCCTCGGTTTTCCTGGCGTGAGCGCCGGCTCCGTTCTGATGGTGACGTTCGCTCGGACGTCGAGTCACTTTTGTAAACCACTTACCCCTCAACTTGACAATAACCACTCGACGGCTCTTCTCGTCCTGACAGTTATGGCTTCTATTTATTCGGCCGGGGCGCGTGCGTTTTGACCTTTCCCCGATGCGACGCGAGCGTCAGCATCCCGTCATGATCGGGTCGTTTCTCCGCTCGCGTTCTC
>SMYC01000114.1 GCA_004356105.1 Acidobacteriota bacterium
AAGCCGCTTGTCCGGTTCTGAGAGGGGCGGGAGTTCAACTGAAGTATGGACGAGATATTGTGGCACCGTCGCGAAAGCAGGCGGCAAACAGAGAACACAAACATCGTCCTGTAGCTCCGGGAGACTCCTGCCTACTCGAAGTGAAGTCTATCGGGCGAGAGACAAGAAGCTTGGTCGGGACGTCGCCATCAAAGTTTTGCCTGACGCGTTCGCGCAGAACAAGGAGCGGCTGGAGAGATTCGAGTGTGAGGCCCGGCTCCTGGCCCAACTGAATCATCCGAACATCGCTACGTTGCATGGACTCGAGGAGCACGAGGCTCGGCAGTGTTTGATTATGGAGTTGGTCGAGGGGGAGACCTTGGCCGAACGGATCGCGAAGGGCCCCATAGCCATCGATGAAAGCATCTCGCTGTTCATCCAGATAGCGGAAGGTCTGAGCGCGGCACATGAGAAGCGGATTATCCATCGCGATCTGAAGCCGCCGAATATCAAGATCGGGCCCGACGGGCAGATCAAGATCCTGGACTTTGGTCTGGCGAAGGGATACGAGCAGGAAGCATCCGGTTCGAGTCCTTCCGAATCACCCACCGTAGCGGCAGGCACGGCCACGGGAGTCATCCTGGGAACGCCAGGCTATATGAGTCCTGAACAGGCTCGCGGCAAGACGGTCGACCGACGCGCCGACGCCTGGGCCTTCGGGTGCTGTCTCTTCGAAGCGCTGAGTGGGAGGTCGCCTTTTCTTGGCGAGACGGTCTCCGACACCATCGCGGGAATTCTCGAGAGAGAGCCACCTTGGGACGCCTTGCCAAAAAACACACCGGTGACGCTCGAGGCTCTGTTGAGACGGTGCTTGCGAAAGGAGCCCGAGAGGCGGCAGCGTGACATGGGTGATATCGGCGTGGAGCTTGCCGATGCTCGGGCAGCGCACCCCGAGCTTGCGGCACCCGCGGTCACCGGGGCGCGGATGTTTGGGGTGAGCTGGTTGCTTGCGGCCGCGCTGTTGGCGAGTGTCGTCACGGGAGTGATGGTCTGGACGCTAACCGGCAGAAGGCCTGAAACATCGACAACGGTCGAGCGCTTCGTCATTCAGGCGCCGCTTGATAGTGAGTTCGTGGTCGGTGGCAATCGCAACCAGGTTGCCATCTCACCCGACGGCCAACACTTAGCGTACGTACTCCGTCGCGACGGAACGAGCCGGCTCTACTTGCGGGCTTTGAATGAGATCGAGCCGAGGCTCGTGGACGGCACTTGCCACTTCTCGAGCTCGGCACCGCTCATCCCTGGCCTTCGTCCAGCTCAGCTTGCCAGCGTCGAACTCCGTGCGAATGATCGGCAGGTTCTCAAGCCGCTCGGCAATGAAAACCAGGTACCAGGCCTTGCGCGGCTTGATGCCGACGAGCTCCATCGCGTAGTCACCCAGCGACGAAAACCCTCGCGTTCTGTAAAGCCCCCCGCCGATCGATCTCGAGCAACCAATAAGCGATGTTCCGCTCCTCGAGATGGTGGCGGTTGGCCGCCTCGATGAGATGGGACTCGATTTGTTCGACGGAAAGCTCAGGCTCCTGCCCGACCGCTAGAGAGACCAACGCTCATGAATTCCTCCCGGACGTGGATTTGGGAGGATAGCGCACGCGTGTCCTAGAAAAACACCCCGCCGTTCCAAGTGAAACTATAGTGTATATTGAGACCGATGTCAGTAAGTCGTTATTTTGGAGTTATTCTGGGCGAACAAGATCTGTCGTCGGTACGGCTTCTGCGCAACAAGAAATGCGCGAAGATTTTGCCGACAGGATCGGCGGGTTCAGGCACTACTCCCCGCCTCTGCCGATGAACGAGGGCATCCGCGAGACCGTGGACTTTCTCGACCGCTATGTCGGCCCTGTGGAGAGCACTCCTCGGCGTGGACTCACCGTCAATAAGTCACGCTGAGAAGCGATCCGGGAGGCCCGCAGCTTTCAACGTTTTGATATGTTAGTAAGTGTGATGATCGGCAAAAGGGTTTCGGGTTGTCTCTGGTTTGTGGTCGCGTTATTTCTCACCACCTGCGATACAACGACGGGACCGAGTGAAGGGATCACTGTCTACGAGCACCCCAACTATGGAGGCAGCGCGCGGACGTTTGACGGTAGCTTCAACGACCTCGACGTTGTCACCGGGCCGTGCAGGGGTTTTTTTGACGCACCGGACCGACCAGGGAACTGGGAGAATTGTATCTCCTCGATCCGGATTCCAGCAGGATGGGAGGCTACCCTATACGAGCACGATGACTATGAGGGAGATGGCCTCATCGTTACTTCCGACATCTCGGATCTCGATGACGTGATGGGGTGCGGCGGTGACTGGGACAACTGCGCCTCGTCGCTACAAGTTCGACCCCCGAGGTAGAGCACAGACGTTGGTGCGGTGTTCCTTCTGGACGAGGCCTCCACCGTTCCAATGCTCGTGCAAAGCGTCAGTGAGAGCAAGCCGAAACCCACTTCCAGACGTGTTGCGCCAGACTCCTTCCCAATCACCGAAAGCTCGGCCAGGTCGGAATGGCTGGACGCAGTTGAAAGCTCGGAGTTGAATCGGTAGATTCACCCATGCCCCTCCCGTCGGGAACACGCCTAGGACCGTACGAGGTCCTGTCGCCGATTGGCAAGGGCGCTACCTCCACTCGATTGTGGGTGACGCGTTTGTCGGATGAAAAAGGCGCTTCGTTGACCGATGTCTTTACGAACGACTGGAGCCCGACCTGGTCCTCGGACGGAAAAAAGCTATATTACGTTTCCAACCGGGGCGGCAGCATGGACCTATGGCAGCAGTCGATGGGGCGCGACGGGATGCCCGAAGGAGAGCCCCAGCCCGTTACGTCTGGGCTCGTCATCCGTCGTGCCGAGCTCTCCCCGGACGGCACGAAGCTCGCCTACTCCAAGGGGCGGCGCATCGCGAATATATGGCGTGTTCCCCTTCTGTTGGACCGACCGGCGAGCTGGAACGATGCCGAGCAAGTAACTTTCGACCAGGCGCTCATCGAGTTCGTGGACGTGTCTCCGGACGGTCTGTGCCTTCTCTTCGACTCGGATCGCAGCGGCAACGGCGACATTTGGCTGATGGATCTAGCTGACAAAGGCATCGTGCAAGTGACCCGTGCTCCCGCTGGAGACTTCGAGCCTAAGTTCTCGCCGGATGGCCGCTCGGTAGCTTTCGCCTCTCGCCGCACTGGAAACCATGACCTCTGGGTGAAAGGACTCGATGGCGGGCCCGCGCGGAAACTAACGCAGCACGAAGCTCGCGATATGCACCACAACTGGTCCCCGGACGGCCAAAACCTCGCGTTCACTTCCTTCCGCGGAGACGGTGCTACACAGGTTTTCGTTGTACCTGCCGACGGCGGCGAACCGCGATCTGTCACGGCGGGATCCTGGTCCGACTGGTCTCCGGATGGGAGATCGCTGGTCTTCTTTTCGCGCAGATATCTCTACATCATCGGTGCAGACGGTAGCTCGCGAAAGCAGTTGATCCGCGGCAGGACTCCATCATGGTCACGGGACGGAGAGCGGATTTACTTCAAAAGGGATCGAGAAAACATTTGGGAAGTCCGGCCCGATGGGAGCGGTGAGCGCCAGGTGACCGATCTCGCGGGCCGGCGTGGAAGGCTCGGATACGAAGCTCCATCAACCGACGGACAGTATCTCTATTTCATCTGGGCCGAGGAGCTCGGCGACATCTGGGTGATGGACGTCGTAACGGACGAAAGCGAATGATCGGCCGAACCCTTTCCCACTACAAAGTCCTCGAGGAAATTAGCCGTGGCGGGACGGGGATCGTTTACAAGGCCTTGGACTTGAAACTCAATCGCGAGGTCGCTCTCAAAGTGCCTCCTCCCGTGCTCGTCTCCGACTCCGACCGCAAGCGCCGCTTCGTGCCAGAGGTCCAGGCCGCGGCCGCGCTGAACCATCCAAACATCGCCGTCATCCATGAGATCGACGAAGTCGACGGCGTGGACTTCATCGTGATGGAGCTGAAGGACGAGCAAACTAGTGACGTCTTGGCCCGTGGTCCGCTTGCAACAGAACGCGCGCTCGAAATTACCATCGAAGCGGCCGAAGGCCTCTCAAAAGCGCAGTCCAAAGGCATCGTGCATCGGGACTTGAAGCCGGCCCTACGATCGTGATGGACCTTAGAGAAGAACAACGCGACGGTGTCACGGTTTTGTTGGTGAAATGGGGGGGCGGGGTTTTGCGGTGGGACCAAGGAATCCTGACGAAGACCGTAAGAAACCTCGCCGCGCGTGGACAGAAGCGAATCGTGCTCGATGTTAGCGACATACCCTATTTCGACAGCGACGGCATTGGCGAGCTCGTGCAATGCATGGCCATCGCCGCCCGAAAAGGCGGCGAGTTCAAGCTCATGAACCTCCATGAGCGCATTCGAGACCATCTCGCCATCGCGAAGCTTCTCCCCGTCTTGAGCGCTGATGACGACAAGCCTCAAGGCGGTTGAAAGCTTCGAGTTGAATCGGTAGATTCACGCCATGCCGCTCACTGTGGCAACACGCTTGGGACCGTACGAGACCCCATCCCTTCGAAGAAGAGATGCTGCAAGAGGCGATGAGCTCGGCTCCATCGGGCCAAAAGGCCGAGCTGGTACGATTGACAAGTGATTCATGATCCCGAAACACTGATTCCGACGCCTGTGCTCCCTACGAGCCAATGTCGGCTCTGCGCCTACCATCGCGTGGTCCGAACGAAGCGCGGCACGGAATACGTGATGTGCAAGGAGCCAACGCGACCACGATATCCGACCCAGCCCGTTTCCAACTGCCCTGTGTTTGCACCGTGGCCTCGCCGTTAGCCTGGATCCGGCTATAGTCATAGTCCACCTCAGCGCTTCCGACGGAGATGCGAAAGCTCTCAGACGTTTCCTGCGCGAAGCGCGGTCCTCGAGCGGCCTGCTCTCTTAGGACCGAGGTCCGCTTAGTGTTGACTACGAAACCGACCTGCTGACGCCAATCGGTGATCGGAGTCCTTCGCCGCGATCGGGCTCTCTAGCTAACTAGAAGCTCAGCGCGAGCTCGAGGTCCTCGTGCTCGAACGCGGAGCGCATGAAGCTTATCTCTTCGCGAGCAATACCTTGGGCCCTTGCCCGATCGGCCCAGGCCGCGGTAGCTGCCGCCACCTCCGATACGATCCCTCGGGCCTCGCTCTGTTCGAGATCGAAGTACTCGATCACCTCCATTGCGATCTCGAGCGAAGCACTGGTGTCGGCCGGGTCCTCACCGATGGCTGTGGAGAGGAATCGGGACTTCAGTTCGGCCGGCATGGGCTTCAGGTCATATGCTGGCGACAAAGTCCAACCGCCGCGGCCCGCGTAAAGAAACCCGTGATTCCGGAGATGATCGTCGGTGTTGGAGATCAGCACGTTGAATACGACACGCCGGAAGAGCTCGCGAAGATCATCACCGACGCGCTGGATCACCTCTGCGATCATGGCGGTGATCCTATGCAGGAGGTCTACCGATTCCGGCGTCTTCTCCCGGCATACCGAACACGGGATCACCTAGCAGCGGGCTCGAGAGGATATAGAAGCCGTGGTTCGTAAATAGGTAAATCAGGTTCCTGTCCCATTCGACGAATACGGCGTTCGTCGGATTGCCGAACGCCCAGTTCATTTCCGGATCCATCATCTTCGGGACGAAGTAGGCGGCGATCTTCACATCGGTCGGGTCACTGACGTCGAACATCTGCATGCCCGCGCTGTAGAACGACCAAGGCGCGTAGCGAGGATTCGGCGTGCCCGGCTGGATCGACCGGCCGGAAGCACCGGGCCGTTTCGGTCCGAAGCTCCCCCGCCGCTGGCAGAAGTCGGTAAACGCGGCATCCGCGGGTGGCTTCGGTCGCGGGAAGATGCCAACCCTCTTAGGGTTGGACGGGTCGTTGACGTCGATCGTGTAGATGTTCTTGTAGGGCTCGTAGCAGTCTTCGACCAGCGGGTACCCGTTGAAGAAAACGTGCCCGCCGGTCTGCTCGATGATGTCCACGTAAACACTGTCGCCTTCATTGCCGCTGACCGCGATCGGGAAATCGTCGACCTTGCCGACCGTCTTCATGTTCGCGGGGTCTCTGATGTCCACCACGTAGAATCCCCATCCGCCCATGGCGACGTAACCGTATTGGCCACCGTCGTCCGGATATTTCGGCACGAACATCACGCGCGCGCCCATGCGGGAAGCCTTGTTGTTCCAGCGTGGGTTTTTGCGAAACGCCTCCTGCTCACTGAGAAGCTGCCCCGGCACGTGCCAGGTCGACAGATAGATGGGATTCGCAGGGTCGGTCATGTCATAGGCGCTGACACCGTAGGTGTACAAAAGACTTCGGTAAGGTTGATTGGCATAGTCGTCAGTGGGCGCACAGGTCATGAACATGTATTGGCTGATGCCGTCCCAGGCAAACTCGGAACAACCGCCCCCCTGCTGGGGCCTTTTGGCAGGGTCACCCTCCGGATCCGACGTCACCGTCGCCACGAGCTCGAACGCGTCGGGAGCCGTCATTTCGAAGACGCGGAAGCCTTTCAGGTTCGGCCAATTGCGGATCGCGCGCACGCGCTCGGGGTCTAGGTACTTGTTCTCGAGGAAACCGACATAGGGCGGAGAGTAGGACTGAATGAAGTAGTACTTGTCCAGTCTCGGCACGTAGCGGAAGAATCCTCGCAGATAGAGAGGATCATCTCCTTCGATGCCGCTGTCAATCGGCTCGGGCGCGGGTATGAGCTCGAGCTCGCGCGGGTCGGTGATGTCATAGATCTGGACACTCGGATAACCACCGTTGAACATGTAACGGCGACCGTCGAACTCCAACACCGACTGATAGGTGTGGCCGACACTCGCGATATGAGGATAGTAGGCCACCACGTCGATGTTCTTGCTGTACTGCTCCATGTCGATATAGGTGAGACTGCCTTTGAACGGACGCGGGCCTTCGATCTCGGGCGCGGCAGCCGGGTGGGTATAAACGCCCGTCTCTTTGTCGTAGCCAAAAGTATCCGGGTCCGGGTGGTCCGCCTCGCCTTCGAGTCGGCCGGCGGCTTCGCCCAGAGAGTCCAGAGACACCATCGGCAACGGCCCAAGAACTTGATCGTTGTAGTAGGAAGGCGGGAGCTCAGCCTGCTCGCCCGGATTCCCCATCTCGCAAACGGTCAGCACAACCCCTAGAACGAGACCAGCCACAATGTAGCCGACGCTTCGCTGGCGGTACGCGATTGAGTCTGAGACCTTGTTCATGACATCTCTCCTTCGCCCGCCCAAACTACCACCAACCCTCGACGAACATAAAGCGACACGCTGAAGTAAACTGCGTCCCCGCTGTCGCGAATACAAGAATCGAGGCTAACGAGATGAAACTTTGCATCGACCACCTTGGTGCTGCTCTGCGTGTTGGTTGCCGGTTCGGTGATGGCGCAAGACGAACGCGCCGGTTTCACTCCGAAGGCTCTCGAGACGATCAAGAAGGGGATAAGAGACCGCGCGTCGGGTGACGGCTCGCGATTGACGACGATGCGGATCGAGATCGAAGCGGGGACAGCTCTGATCTATCGCGCCCGAAAGCTCGGACCCGAGGCAGCAACACGTCATCTTGTCCGACGAGCCGTTCACCCAAGGTCGAACCGACACCGCGCCGTCGCCGCTCGGAATCTTCGCCTCGAGTCTGGGCATGTGCGTGATGAATCAGTTCAATCGACTGACGATCTACGCCGATCTGGATCTCACCTACACGCGCAGCTCGCTAGAAACGGTTTTCAGTGGAGAAGAGGGGGACGGACTTCAAGAAGTTCACCCAGGAAGTCTTTGCCGAAGGCGATGTGACCTCGGCGGAGATTGACGAGCTCACGGTAAGGGTCGAAGATTTTTGTCGTATTCACACGACGCTTCGCCGGGTGGTTTCGATGACCACGATCTTCCACGTCAATGGAGTCGAGGTTTCGAGGCGGGAGTTCCGGCCGGAGGAGTATCGGTAGCAACGCTGACTTCGAGCTGGTCAGAGACGTGAGCTTTCAACGAGAGCTCCGCGTTTCACCGGATAGTAGGCGACTCGCCGCGCATTTCGGCGGTAGCGAAAACGACATTTGGATCTATGCGTTCGAGCGCGGAACAATGAGGCGCCTGACTCTGGAGCCGGGAGAGGACGAGAGCGACGCCCGGCCCCTTCTCGACTCCCGCTTCGACGAGAGGTTGGCGCGTATCTCGCCCGACGGGCGCTATATCGCCTACATGTCGAACGAGTCGGGTCGCGAGGAAGTTTACGTGCAATGTTTTCCCGACCTCGGCGACAAGCATCAGATCTCGAACAGAGGTGGCGTGCAGCCGGACCGGGCGCCGTAGGGCCGGAAGCTCTTCTATCGATCTCTCACTCACGTGATGGCCGTCGAGGTGAGCTTGGGCCCGACCTTCGACGCCTCGGCTCCCGATCCTCTCATCGCGGATACGTTCTGGGGCTCGGGCAACGTGGAGGGAGGCGAGCACACGTACTACGACGTCATGCCTGACGGGAAGCTCATCATGCTGGAGGGTGAAGGTGCGCGGGAGGGCACGTACGTGAAGTCATCGTCAACTGGTTCGAAGAGCTCGAGCGACTCGTGCCAACGGGCCAGTAGCCATCCCTCCGACTCGGTAACTACGAGGTTGTCTCGGAGTTGGGTTCTGGCGGGAATGGGCGAAGTTTACAAGGCCCGGTGGACGAAAACGCGGCCGTCCTTTCCCCCATCGCCCGTTTAGGATAATAATAGGGTCCTGCCGACTGACAAATTCAACACCGTGCCGAGAGTCTGGAGATTAAACTACTAATGAAACCATTGACGAACGCCCTTGTTTCTCTTCGCGAAGAGCAAGCAGACCTGGAGCGCCTGCTCGCTCGCGTGAACCGTGCTATCGACGCCCTGACTGATGCGCCAGCGAAGAAGAAGAAAATTGCTACGAAGAAGAAGCGCACGGTGTCAGCTGCCACGAAGAAGGCTGTCTCTGACAAGCTGAAGCAGTATTGGGCGGCGAAGAAGGCGGCCGCTGTAAAGAAATAACGTCGACACACGAGTAAAGACAGAGCCTGGCTCTGGAGTGCCCTGGCAATTGGCACGAGGCGGCTCAGGTTGAGGGACTGGTTTGCCTGAGTCATGTCAAAAACCACGCTCTTAACCCAAGACTCCCAGACGAAGGAGAGGAACCGCTTTAAGGATTTTCGGGGCTTGAGAGGCGTCGTGAAGACCATAACTCCGCATGACATGCGAAGAGAACTCGACCTCGAGCTTCCAGCGCAGATCCGGCAGTCCCTTCCTCCTAAGCTAGCAGGTCTGACCCGAGTCGAGCCAGCGCGGTGAACTGAGCGGCCGCAGCCGGCAGGGGCACGCGGGGGAAATCGAGTTTGAGCATCGGCTCGAAGCGGCGGCGGTATTCCGGGCAATGGAACACGCCATAGATGTACGCCAACACGACTAAAAGAGTTGCTTCAAAGCTACCGCCGGCTCAAAGGCTTTGACGGGCGCTTTCGCATAATCGCGTAGATTCCTCGTCGCGATGAAGTCGGCGCTGCAGGCTAGCGCGGCGGCAACCTGCAGAGCGTCCTCGAAGTCATTCATGTTGAGCCCACAGGCTATCCGTTGTTGTAGCGGACACGTCGACGAACTTGGCGAGGTCCAGCAGAAACGTTCGAGCGCTAGCCTTACCTCGGCTCGGCGCCACTAGGTAGTAGAAGTTCGAGATGGAGTGCCACGCGATGAAACCGGTTCCTGGGCGGCGCTTGAGCGCATCGACAAGCGCTGAGGCGGACTCGGCGTGAGGCGTCCGATCGAGCGCCACGTCGACGAGGATATCGGTGTCGAGTAGAACTTTCATAGGTACTTCTCAACGAGGCGACTATAGCGCTCGTCGCGGCGGGGGGATGTGCGAAGCTTTCCCCTCCAACGCTCGGAGAAGGAGGGGGCTACGGCCTCGCTCAAGTCGCGCAGCGCCTGCTCGATGAGCTGCGATAAGGAAACGCCAAGAGACCGCGCGTGCTCCTTGGCTTTGGGGAGCAGCTCCTTGTCGATGGTGACGGGTATTCAACGCGACTTTGCGCCGCCTCAACGGAAGTGTTTCGCTGTGAACGCTCGCCCTGACGGTTGCCTCTTCGCGAACGCGCGCCCGGACCCGGCTTTCAAATTATTTCTCGACCCCAGTTGGCCAATTGCGGCTCGAGGACTCCAGGCCACGACCAGCGTCCACGGCTTGAGCTTGGAGGTGTGGGGCGACCGCCAAAATTGTGCCAAGCCAAGGCGCTTGCTGACATGGCCGTCAGCCCGACGTAGTGGCGAGCCGGGTTGCGAACGCTTCGGAGAACATACCCGAACCGTTTCGATTCCTCACTCATACAAAGAGTAGACGAATCTCAGCGGTGTAGCCCTCCTTACTCTGGCGGGATCTGTTTTTGGTGAGCCAGCTTCAAGATTGCGGGGTGAGGTTCCGCCGTCGCGCTTCCGCCTCCGCCCTACGGGCTATCGCGAGACAGCCTTCGCAGCGCCCCCTATTAGGGTTTGCAGAGGTTTACCTAGCCGAAGCCAACGGTTTACTGCATCGGGCGAAGGCTGGTGGAGGCGGCGGGAATCGAACCCGATCAGGCCATTTTTCTAACTAAATTGATGGCGCACGACTTTCGTCAGTAAGTGCCTCAGTCCCAAAGCCTTCAGCCCCATCTAAGTCCTCTCCAGTCCTCCCGAGTCCTCTGGAATCCTCCCCAGTCTTGGAGACGTTTGGAGAGCCAGGCACAGAGGGGGGGGCGCGGTGCGACACGCCTGAGCTCGTACTTTTTTAGCCCGTCGAAAGGAACAGACTCTTTGAATTGCTCCGTACCCGAGAACACCTCATTGCCATGATCGACTTCTTCGAATCTCCCTCTGCGAGTTCGAGTATGTGCCGCCACTTATAGATGCCGAGGCGTTGGAAACTACGATCGACGACCTTCGGCCTGTCAACAACGACTTCGTCTAAGTAGGAGCTCGCTCTCAAGCAACCGGATCGCGCTGACGACTGCTGCGGGACTCAGGTGCATGTAGCGTTGCGTCGTCGTGATGTCTTTGTGTCCAACGAGTTCCTGAATCGCCCGCGTTGGTGCTCCGCGCATCGCGAGGTGCGAACAAAAAACGTCTGACGAAGCACATGGACTCCCCCGTTTTGTAGGTTCGTCTTCGGGCTGCCTTCCGGACGAGTAGCTGTACGATCTTCTGAGTCAGGGAACGTCCGTCCTTCCGAGTCAGAACTCGTCGGCCTCTGAGGTTCCGGTGAGCGCGAAATGCCACCGCAAGGCGACTCGTCATTGGAACGTGTCGCGAACGACCTCCCTTCGGCACTGTTACGCTCCCCTTCCACTCGGCGCGCCGCACGTGGATCCGCGACGGGGAAGAGAAATCAACGTCGGTCCATTCGAGCGCCATCATCGCTTGCCTTCCATCAGCAGGCAGTAGGCGGGCGCTGGTGAATCTTTCTTCTTAAGCTCGGACTCTCAAGGTCGCTTTGGCTGCGAGTTCCTGAGCGACGCTTTTCCACTCATCCTTGGCCGTAGGCCACCCCGCAAGATTCGCGTGGCGTGGCGGGATATCGTCGGGTTCGACGCGGAGACCGGCGTCGGTCACCTGGTGCACAAGCAAAACTGCCCTGGCTTCGGCTTTACGCCGATCGCCAGCTGCGTGTTTGTCCGCCAGCCTCCAGACCTCCTCCTCGGCCAGATCGATGGTTCAGAAAACTGACGTCTTGTAGTCTTTGCGCGCGGGTTGGAAGGCCCTCGGCTTCACCCGGCCCTTCTCCCGTGCGTAGTGGTTCCGGTTGAACAGGAATCTGGCGAGTGGTTCTTGGGGCGAGGGCTCAACGGGGAGCGTTGAAGCTGGCCCGGCGGATACCGGAGAGGATCCCCTCCGGAATATCGTCCGCAAAGTTTTCCACACCATGTTGCTTCGACACTCCGAACAGCCCGGCATAGGTCAGCGTGCCGTCGCGACCGATACTTACCGAAAAAATCGAGCGGCGACCCCAATCCCACTCCAGGGAGATCTCCCCGTCAGGGTCGACTGAGGCCTCCGGGTTTGGCGCCCAACGCGGAAGGCTCTGAATAAGAAGCAGAGCGTAGCGATAGCTCATAGCGTCGGCAGGCTCACCACCCTCTCCATCCCAGTTCTCTGTGTTGGCTTCCACGAATGCCTGCTGCAGAGCCTCGAAAGCCCTCAGCCGATCCAAGTCCGAGAAACTCGATGACGCCTCTTCACTCGGCGCAAAAAGTTTGCGGAGGGATTCAGCCGCGTCGCTCACACCTTCATCTGGGGCAATCCAACCAAGACTTGCAATAGCCGGTGATGCCATCACTCAAATCCTTCAATCATCGTTTCACTCAGACTAGCAAAGAATATCTCGTTCTTGAACTCGTGTAGCTCGGCGAAGGTCTTTTCGATACGTGCCTCTACATCGTCCTCCTCGAGCAACACTTCAGCCTGTCGGAATGCATCAATATCCAATATTAGCGTTGCGCCGTCGTGATCTGGCTTCGGCTCGACCGCCTGTGCGATGTGCGCCTCGAGACGCCTATTAG
>SMYC01000115.1 GCA_004356105.1 Acidobacteriota bacterium
GAAGCGAGCACGCACGCACAGGTCTCAGGCTCGACGCCCACGAGCGTTGCGCGGCTGTTACGCTTGAAGTAGTCCGTCGCTGCCGCACCGAGCGCGCCTACGCCGAGGGGCACGAACACGACGTCGGGGGCTTCCTGCATCTGCTCCGCGATCTCATACAAGATTGTCCCGTAGCCTTCGGCCACGGCGCGGGGGACCATCTCGTAGTTGGGCCACGATGTGTCGTCGATGACGAGGCAGCGTTTGCTGACTTCCTCCGCGGAGCGCGCGACGGTCGCGTCGTAGTCGCCGTTCACGATCGTGCACGTAGCCCCTTCGCTTTCGATGGCTTCGATGCGGGCCGCCGTCGTTCCCGTTGGGACGAAGATGCGGGCTTCGAAGTTCAGAAGCTTTGCCATGCGCGCGACCGCCCGGCCGTGATTGCCGTCCGTGGCGGCCGCGAGCGCGAAGGGTCGGAGTTGCGCACAGGCCTCGCGAAGCTCGGTTATCTCGCTCCAAGGAGCCGGCTCGCCCCCCAGCACTTCGACGAGTCCTCTGTAAGTGGCCCACGACGCGCCCAGCAGCTTGAATGACGGCATCCCGAAGCGCTGGGATTCATCTTTCACCAAAACACGGCCTAGCCCCAGTCGTTCCGCGACCGAAGGCGTGTCGACGAGCGGGGTCGGGGCATAGAGCGGCAGCTTCTCGTGAAACGCGATGGGCTCGCGCGACGTGCGGAACGTGTCGGGTAGGGGACCCGTCCTTGTATTCCTATAAACCGTCGTCATCCGAGCCTTGCAAAGAGACGCTGTGCTTGCTCGCGCGCCTTCGCGCGCACTTCGGCCGCATCCACGCGTGTAGGCTTACCGTCCGCGAGCACTTTCTCACCGTCGATCTCGATATCGAGCGGGCGAACCCCCGGCGTGAAGGCAAGGTGCCAGGGCTCCATCGGCTCGTAAGACCACGTGACCCGGTCGCTTTTCGCTTCCGGGAACAAATCCCAGGATGCTTCGAGCCAGCTCCATGCGGTCTCGGGCGAGAACGTGACGTCGGTCTCGCGCGCCCTCAGATGAGCCACGCGGAACGCTTCGATCATGTCGCCGCCGATCCCGTCCGTGCCGAGCACGATCCGGTTCGGGCGGTCCGCCGGCGCGGCGTAGCCAACCGCGTTGTTCATGTTCGAGAGCGGGTTGTGGGCGATCGTGCCCGTGAGCTTGCGGTCGAGGTGGACCGCGTGTACGAGAAGCCAGTTGTCTTGGGTGCGGCCCTCGAGCCGCTTGCCGGCGTCGATATCTTCCGGGCCTTCGGCGACGTGGATGTGGACGCCCACGTTGAGCTCGGCGGCGAGGGCGCAGACGGCATCGAGCGTGTCGTCCGAGAGCGTGAAGCACGCATGCGCGCCGATATAGCCGCGGCCGCCGGCTTGAAGATAGCGTTTGTTCTCTTCGAGGCCCGCTTTCGCTTCCTCGAGGCCGTTGCGGTCCGTGACTTCGTAGCACGTCGACAAGCGCACGCCCACTTCGGCGCAGGCATCTGCGATCACGGAGAGCGATCCTTCGATGGCGTTCGGCGATGCGTGGTGATCGATGATGGCGGTCGTCCCGCGCTCGAGCGCTTCGAGCGCGCCGAGCTTGGCGGACCACTCGATCATCTCGAGGTCGAGCGCTTGGTCGAGGCGCCACCAGATGAGCTCGAGGATCTCTTGAAACGTCTTCGGCGTTCGGGGTGGGGGAGGCATGCCCCGCGCGAGCGCCGAATAAAGATGATGGTGAGCGCAGACCAGGCCGGGTGTTGTCGCCGTCATTTACCGCGTCGCGCCATCGGGAGCGAGGTGCGCCACGTTCCATCTATGTCGTGGAGCGCTGCGGCGACAGCGCCCGCAGTGGGTACGAGCCCGATCTCGCCAACGCCTTTGATGCCGTACGGCGAGTTGGGCTGCGGGCTTTCGATAAGTTTCACGTCGACTTCGGGCATGTCCGCGGCGCGCACGATGCCGAGGCTCCGGATCGTCATGTTCTTTGGCCGCCCGTTCTCGTCGGCGGGGAAGTCTTCACTCAAAGCGAAGCCGAGGCCCATGTGCACCGCACCCTCGACTTGACCTTCGCAAAGTTGTGGATTAACGGCGCGACCCACGTCATGTGCGGCGACGACTTTCTCGATCTTCCCCGTCGCGCGGTCCGCGATGACGAGCTGGGCGGCGTAGCCGAAGGTCGAGTGGATGGTCGGGTTCTCGACGTTGTCATTCAGTGAATGGGTCCAGTCGACGCGGTACTCACCTTCGTAGTCGATGCCGATCTTCCGGCCGTCGGCGATCGCGGCCGCGCAAGCGTTCTTGACCGAGCCGGCGGTCATCAATGTGCCTCGGGAGCCGGTCGTCTGTCCCGCTCCGAGCTCACGTGACGTATCGACGAGGACCCGCACTTTGTCGGGCTCGACGCCGAGCTCCTCCACCGCGATTTGAAGCGCCACCGTGTGGACGCCTTGGCCCATCTCCGTCCAGCAGTGGCGGACCACGACGCTTCCGTCGGCCTCGAAGCGTATGACGGCCTTCGCGATCTCGAGAAAACCGTTCCCGAGCCCGGAGTTCTTGAGCCCGAGGGCGACGCCGACAGCTTTGCCCGCGGCGACGGCTTCGTCATAGTCGGCCTTCACCGCGTCGAGGCACACGCGTGCGCCGAGGCAGCCGTCGTCCATGATCTGTCCCGGTCCCCAAACTTTGCCCGGCTCGATGACGTTTCGTGAGCGGATCTCCCAGCCGCTGATGCCGAGCTTCTCCGCGAGCCGGTCGAGCGCGCCGTCGACAGCGAAGTGCGCTTGGTTGGCGCCGAAGCCGCGGAAAGCGCCGCATACAGGATTGTTCGTCCGAACGGCGATCGCTTCCACGTCGACGGCCGGCACGTGATAAGGGCCGGTCGCGTGGCCCGCCGCACGCTCGAGGACCTTCATGCCGACCGAAGCGTAGGGTCCCGAGTCGCCGATCATGCGCGCCTTGACGGCCGTGAGCTTGCCGTCGCTATCGCAGCCCGCCCAATATTCCATGCGGATCGGATGTCGCTTCGGGTGCATCAAGAAGGACTCTTCGCGGCTCAACGTGCACTTGACCGGCTTGCCGAGAAGATAAGCCGCAAGCGCTGTCTGCGCCTGGTTCGACATGTCCTCTTTGCCGCCGAAAGCGCCTCCGTTCGAGACGAGCTCGACGCGCACCGCGTTTTGCGGGACGCCGAGGACCGACGCGATCTGGTTGCGGTCGTCCCAAATGCCTTGGCCGCCGGAATAGACTTGAAGCACGCCGCCGGGCGCCGCGATCGCGAGCGTCGACTCGGGCTCGAGAAAGGCGTGCTCGATGCGCTGCGTTTGAAACGTTTCGTGCACGACGTGCGCCGAGCTCGCGAGCGCTTCTTCCACGTCGCCGCGTTGATAGGTGGAGCGCGACAGCACGTTGCCGTCGAGCGTCCACACCGCGTTCTCGGAATCGTCGATGGCCGCGACGGGATCTGTGATCGTCCGCATCACACGATACGTGATGTCGACGAGCTCAGCCGCGCGCCGCGCCGTTTGTCGATCCTTGGCCACTACGATTGCAAGCACGTCGCCGAGATAAGAGGTGATACCGCCGACCGGGATGAAGACCGGCCAGTCTTTATGGATGAGGCCAACGCGTAGCTCGCCCGGCACATCGGCCGCGGTGAACACATTCTCGACACCGGGCACTTCGAGGGCGCGTGTAGCATCGATGGACACGATTTCGGCACGGGCGTGATCCGTGAGTTTGAGTGCGCCATGCAGCATGCCGGGCACTTTCATGTCGTCGATAAAAGGACGCCGGCCTATGGCAAGCTCGCAGCCTTCATACTTGATGCCGGAAGTTCCCAGGCCGCGCGGAAGCTCGACCGCGACATCTTCGCCTTTTGCGAGCGATTCGATGGCGTCGAGGATTTTGACGTAGCCCGTGCAGCGGCAGAGATGGGTGCCGAGAAAGCGCGCGGCCTCGTCCCTCTCGAGAGCGTTGCCTTTGGCGTCTAGAAGCGCTTTCGTGCGCATGACGATGCCTGGGGTGCAGAAGCCGCATTGGAGAGCGCCGGAAGCAGCGAAAGCGCGCGCGTAGCGATCGAGCTCTTCCGCGGGAAGGCCTTCGAGGGTTTGGATTTCTTTGCCTTCCACGGAGGCGAGGGATTGCGTGCAGCTCGTGACCGCGCGTCCGTCCACGAGCACGAGGCAGCATCCGCACTGACCCGAAGGCGCACAGCCGTCTTTCGGCGAGGTCACGCCGAGCTCCTCGCGCAGCGCGGCTAGAAGGTGAGGGTGCTCGTCACGAATCTCGGCGGCCTTTCCGTTGAGCTTGAAGTTCATGCCGTTACTCCGGTGCTCGAGCGCCGCGGCGCTCGGTAATCAGCTTGTAGTGTTGGGGCATCCGGTAGCGCTCGAAATCAAAGAGGGTTTCCTTGTAGTTCTTGCAGAGGTCGAGGTCGCAGCGCGCGACCGCGAGCTCGTCACTTTCGGAGCGGCACTGCGTGACGATCTGACCCGAGGGTGCGATGATGGCGCTTTGCGCGAGCGAGTCGACGCCTTCTTCCGAGCCGCCTTTCGCCACGCCTACCACCCAGGTGCCGTTTTGATAAGCGCCGGACTGCATCACGAGGTGATTGTGAAAACCTTGCAGCACGTTTTGCGTCGGATCGGGAGCGTAGTGAATGGGCGTGTTGTAGCCGATGAGGATGAGCTCGACCGACTGCAGGCCGAGCACGCGATAGGTCTCGGGCCAGCGGCGATCGTTACAAATCGCCATCCCCACGATCCCGTCGAAGGCACGCCACACTTGAAAACCGTCCGGGCCGGGCTCGAAATAGCGCCGCTCTAGGTGCTGGAACTTGCGCCAGGTCTCGTTCTCTTCGTGGCCCGGAATGTGGACTTTGCGAAACTTGCCGACAACACTTCCGTCGCGCTCGACGAGAATTTGCGTGTTGTAGTGATGTCCATCCGGCGTGAGCTCTGCGTAGCCGAGGCTGAATCCGATCCCGAGCTTCTCGGCTTCGTCGAACAGAGGCGCCGTTGCTTCGTTCGGCATGTCGCGCTCGAAATAGGCGTCGATCTCTTCTTGGCTCTCGATGTGCCAGCGTGGAAAAAACGTCGTGAGCGCGAGCTCCGGAAAGACGACGAGCTCGCATCCTTGCTCGCTCGCTCGCCGCAAGAGCGCGAGCAAGCGTTCGACCACGGCTTCGCGACCGTCACTTTTGGAAATCGGACCGAGCTGCGCGGCCCCGATAACGAGATCTCGGCTCATGACCGCTCAGGGATGGCGTCGGTCTCGGAAAGAGTGAGGAGTACCTGGAGAAGCACGTTCGCGCCCGCTTCGAGGTCGGCGGGCTCGGTGTGCTCTTTAGGGTTGTGGCTTATGCCTTTCACGCTCGGCGTGAAGACCATCCCCGCAGGGCAGACGCGGGCGAACATCTGCGCGTCGTGGCCCGCGCCTGCGGGAAGGCGGCGCACGTTATGGCCTTCGGCGCGCGCCGTGTCTTCGACGAGATCGATGACACGCGCGTCGAACGTGACGGGCTCGAAGCGCGCGAGACGCCGTGTCGTGATCGTAACGCCTTCGGCTGCGGCGATCTCCTCGAGGTGACGGGCGAGCCGGGCTTCGGCTTCTTGCAAGAGCGTTTCTTCGGTGTTGCGCAGATCGACCGTGAAGACCGCTTTGCGCGCGACGACGTTCACGAGGTTCGGGTCGAGATCGATGGCGCCGACGGTGCCGACTTGTGCGCCGCCCATCTCTTTGGTGAGCCGGCGCACGAAGGCGATGGTCTCGCCCGCGACGAAGCATGCGTCGTGGCGGAAGGACATCGGCGTTGTTCCCGCGTGGTTGGCTTGTCCGTTCACCGTGACCTCGGTCCAAGAGATCCCTTGCACACCCGTGACGGCGCCGAGCCCAAACTTCTCGGCCTCGAGAATAGGGCCTTGCTCGATGTGGAGCTCCACATAGGCGTAGGGCGCGGGACCGGGTGAGGGCGCCGTGCCCCGATAGCCGATGCGCTCGAGCTCGTCGACCACTTTCTTGCCGTCGATGGTCACGGCGCGGTGCGCTTCGTCGAGAGGGAGCCCGCCGACATAGACGAGGCTTCCCATCATGTCGGGTGTGGCGCGCGCGCCTTCTTCGTTCGAGAAGAAACCGACCGCGAGAGGGCGGCGGGTCGTGAGGTCGCGATCGTTCAGTGTCTCGATGATCTCGAGCCCGGCAAGGACACCGAGATTCCCGTCATAGCGGCCGCCGGTCCGCACGGTATCGATGTGTGAGCCACACATTACGGGCGGGCCGTCTTCGGCTCCGCTGCGGGTGGCGACCGCATTGCCGATGGCATCGATCGCGACCGTGAGCCCGAGCTCCCGCATCCACCCGATGACGAGATCGCGACCCTCCTTATCGGCATCCGTGAAAGCGAGCCGATTACAGCCTCCGTCGTCCCGGGCGCCGCACTTCGCGAGCTCATCGAGACGGCGCATCAAGCGCGCTCCGTCGATGCGAAGCGCCTTTCGCTGGGCCTCTCCTATCATCGTGAAGATGTTAACACTTGTTCCGAGACGGCGACGTTTGATAGCGTGGAACTAGAAGGAGCCAAACGTGACCAGACTCGTCAAAGGCGGTCTCATTCAGTGCAGTAACCCTATTAACGACGAAGACCGCACCGTCAAAGAAATCCAGGATGCGGCGCTCGAAAAGCACATACCTTTCATCGAGGATGCCGGTCAGGAAGGCGTGCAAATTCTCTGCCTGCAGGAGATCTTCAACGGTCCTTATTTCTGCCCATCGCAGGATGGGCGCTGGTACGACGCCGCCGAGCCCATACCGGGCCCCACCACCGAGGCGCTCACGCCCTACGCCCAGAAATACGAGATGGTTCTCATCATCCCGCTTTACGAGCGCGCGATGGCCGGGGTCTATTACAACTCGGCCGCGATCATCGATGCGGACGGCAAGTATCTCGGGACGTACCGCAAGAACCACCTTCCCCACACCTCCGGCTTCTGGGAAAAATACTTCTTCAAGCCCGGCAATCTCGGCTATCCCGTCTTCGACACCGCCTATGCGAAAGTCGGTCTTTATATTTGCTATGACCGTCACTTTCCCGAGGGCGCGCGGCTACTTGGCTTGAACGGGGCGGAGATCGTTTTCAATCCGTCCGCTACCGTCGCGGGACTGTCTCAATATTTGTGGAAGCTCGAGCAACCCGCCCATGCCGTCGCGAACGGATACTTCATGGGTTGTCTCAACCGCGTCGGTGAAGAAGCGCCGTGGAACATCGGAAAGTTCTACGGCCACAGCTACTTCGTCGACCCGCGCGGGCAGTTCCTCGCGGAAGGGAGCGACGACCAGGACGAGCTCGTCACCGCGGAGATGGACCTCGACATGATCGAAGAGGTTCGGCGCGTGTGGCAGTTCTATCGCGACCGCCGGCCGGAGACCTACGGGGACATGACCGAGCTGCTGCCATAGATCCTAAAAGACCTAGCGGAATTTCGGAATGATCTTGTCGCCGTAATCGGCGACGATGCGCTCCTCTTCCGAGTTCATCAAGTAGATATTGAACTGAGTGACGCCGACTTCTTCGAGCGCCTTCAGTTTTTCGACGTGTTGCTCCGGCTCGCCTAGAACACCGAAGCTCTGGACGACGTCATCGGTGACGAAGTCGAGATGCTCGGCGTCTTTCTTCGCGTGCTGCCGATAGTCATAGCCTTTGCGCCGCTCGATATAGGCGGTGAGGCTTTGCGGCACGAGGTCGGAATCTTTTCCGTATTTCTCGACGATGTCGGCGACATGATTGCCGACCATCGCGGGAAACCAGCGCGTCTGCTCGATGCACGCTTCCATCGAGCCCGTCCAAGCGGGCGCTGCGGCCATGATCTTGAAATTCGACATGTCTCGGCCCGCTTTCTTGCCTGCGGCCACCGCTTGCTCGGTGAACCATTTGCACAGTCCCGGGTCGGCGATTTGCAGCACGAGACCGTCGCCGGTCTCGCCCGCGGCGGCGAGCGCTTTGGGGCCGTAAGCCGCGTACCAAACGGGCAGATCGTAGCGACTCCATAGAAGCTGCACTTCGGCGGGACAGTCGTCATAAGAAGTCGCCTCCCCGCGGCACAGCTTCTTGACGGTGCTCACGTAGGCGTTCATCCGCGCGATGGTCGCGGGCTTGAAATTCATCATGCGACGGGAGCTATCGCCACGGCCGACGCAGATCTCGAATCGACCGCTACCTTGCTTGGCGAGACTCGCGAACAAGCTAGCTGCCACGGACCAGTCGCGGACGTCCGGATTCGTGACGCAGGGGCCGAAGCTCATCCTTTCGGTGTGCTCCATGCACATCGCCATCGCCGGATAGGGGTCGCGCCAAAGAATGTGAGAATCGTAGAACCAACAGCTGGAGAAACCAGCGAGCTCGGCCTGCCGGCAGAGCGCCTTGGTGCGCTCGGGCCCGATATCTCCCTTCATACAAATCGCGAATTCCATTCCGTTGCACCGTCCCTTCGATTCGTGATCGTGACCCGCCTATTTTCTCATCTTTCCTCTGGATTCGCCGGCCCGTTTGATGGCATTGTTGTCGCGCGATGACCAAGCGACTCATCTATTCCATCGACGACAACCCGCCCTGGGTAGAAGCCATACCCCTTGGATTTCAGCACTACCTCACGATGTTCGGCTC
>SMYC01000116.1 GCA_004356105.1 Acidobacteriota bacterium
ACGACAAGCCGCTCCAGCGTATCGAGATTCTGAAAGCGGAAGTCGTCTCGGACAAGGAGGCGCTGTCGCATATGTATATCGCGGGGCCGAAGCCGCTTTCCAAAAAGTCAGATCCGCTCGCGTCCCAGAGAACCCGGCGTTTTTTTCTAGGCGCTATCGCCCTCATGATGGGACTCGCGCTAGTGAGCTTCGTCCTCGGCTCCAAGGTCTCACCCAAAGTCCACGCCTCGCTCAGCCTACTGGTCGTCCTCGTCGGAGGGTTTGGGCTCTTTGTCTACTTCGCGCCACTTTCGAAGCCGAACCATCTGCACGGCCTTGCGATTTTAGGGGCTCTTCTGGGGATGCTGAAGCTGATGGGGAAGTTCGAGCACCCCAGTTGAGCCGGTGCGCCCCTAGCTCTGCTTTTTCTGGGAGTGCTGCGCCGCTTCGAGACGACTCTCTGCGCGATCGTAAGCTTCACGAGCGGCACGGGCGTCGTCCACGTCAGAGGCCGTTCCGAATTGCTTTAGACGCTCTTCGGCACGTTTCTTAGCGGATTCTGCCCGCTGCAAGTCGATATCTTCTGCCACTTCGGCGGTCTCGACGAGCACCGTGACTTTGTTCGGCAGGACTTCCGCGAAGCCCCAGTGCACGGCGACGAAATGATCCGCCGAGCCCGTGCGGTAGCGAAGCTCGCCCGCGCGAAGTTGGCTCATGAACGGGCGGTGACCCGGGAGCACGCCGAAATAGCCGAGGATGCCGGGAGCTTCGACTTCGTCGACATCCTCGCGCATGACGACGCCCGCGGGCGTCACGATCTCGAGCTCGATACGGGATGAGTCTGCCATGAGTTACGCCGCCAACATCTTCTCGGCGTTCTGCTCGACTTCGTCGATCCCGCCCGCCATGTAGAACGCTTGCTCGGGGATGTGGTCGAGCTCACCGTCCACGACGCGTTTGAAACCACGCACCGTGTCTTCGAGCTGCACGTAGCGTCCCGGACGGCCGGTGAACTGCTCCGCCACGTGGAACGGCTGCGAGAAGAAACGCTGTATCTTACGGGCGCGGCCGACGGTGACTTTGTCGTCTTCGGAAAGCTCGTCGAGACCGAGAATGGCGATGATGTCCTGAAGGTCTTTGTAGCGCTGCAGGATCTCCTTGACGGTCCTAGCTACGTTGTAGTGCTCCTGCCCGATGATCCGCGGATCGAGAATGCGGGAGGTAGAGTCCAGTGGATCGACCGCGGGGTAGATACCGAGCTCGGCAATCTGACGGGAAAGGTTCGTCGTGGCGTCCAAATGGGAGAACGTTGTCGCCACACCGGGGTCCGTATAGTCGTCGGCGGGCAC
Source organism: Acidobacteriota bacterium (assembly GCA_004356105.1). Taxonomy (GTDB): domain Bacteria; phylum Acidobacteriota; class Vicinamibacteria; order Marinacidobacterales; family SMYC01; genus SMYC01. The sequence goes on from SMYC01000116.1 coordinate 1,329, forward strand.
GTAGATGGCCTGGATGGAGGTAATGGAGCCTTTGTCGGTCGACGTGATGCGCTCTTCGAGAGCCCCCATTTCCGAAGCGAGGGTCGGCTGGTAGCCCACCGCGGACGGCATGCGGCCGAGAAGCGCCGAGACTTCCATGCCGGCGAGCGTGTAGCGGTAGATGTTGTCGATGAAGAGAAGAACGTCCTGCCCTTCTTCATCACGGAAATATTCAGCGACCGTAAGACCGGTAAGGCCGACGCGCAGGCGGACACCCGGCGGCTCGTTCATCTGTCCGTAAATGAGAGCCGTCTTCGAAAGGACTCCCGACTCTTTCATCTCGAGCCAGAGATCGTTCCCTTCACGGGTGCGTTCGCCCACACCGGAGAACACCGAGAACCCGCCGTGCTGCGTGGCGATGTTGTGGATGAGCTCCATGATGATGACCGTCTTGCCCACACCGGCGCCGCCGAAAAGGCCGACTTTACCGCCGCGTACATAGGGCTCGAGGAGATCGATGACCTTGATGCCGGTCTCGAACATCTCGAGCTTCGTGCTCTGTTCGGTGAACCCCGGCGGAGACCGGTGGATGGGGAGGCGTTTGTCCGTTTTGACTTCACCCATATTGTCGATCGGCTCGCCGAGAACGTTCAGCACCCGTCCGAGCGTTCCACGGCCCACGGGAACGGTGATAGCGGCCCCGGTATCGAGCACGTTCATGCCGCGTACGAGCCCGTCCGTCGGCTGCATCGCCACCGCGCGAACGCGGTTCTCACCGAGGTGTTGCTGGACTTCAACGGTCACCTCGATGTTACCGGTCGACAGCTTGCCTTCGTCCACGACGCGCAAGGCGTTGAAAATCGCGGGAAGCTGCCCGTTCGCGAACTCGACATCTATTACATTTCCAATCACTTGGACCACACGTCCTACGTTAGTGTGTTTCCACAGGGTCATTCTCTTTCGGCTCCTCTTTTGCTGGTTAGTGCTCGCTCGGTGTGTCCTCGGCCCTTTCGGGCCGGGCTCGCTCCGCTCGCGCAGGGTGTAGTTGATTTATTCGACACCCTGCTGCTTGATGCTCGCTCATTTCTTTTTTTTGCCTGTCGGCCACCCTGCTAAGTAATCGCCTCGGCGCCCGAGACGATCTCCAAGATCTCTCTTGTAATCGTCGTTTGCCGCACTTTGTTCATCGTGAGCGTAAGCTGTTCGATGAGCTCGGAGGCGTTCTTGCTCGCGTTGTCCATGGCAGTCATGCGCGCAGCGTGCTCGGCCGCCGCGGATTCGAGAAGGGCGTGCCACACCTGATATTCGACGTGGCGCGGGATCACCGCGTCATAGATTTCGGCCGCGGTGGGCTCGTAGATATAGTCGAGCTCTTCCTCGGGTTTTTCGAATTCGAGCTTTTCGATCGGCAAGAGTCTCTCGACGACGACATCCTGCTGCATGACGTTCTTGAACTCGTTGTAGATCAGGTAGACGGCATCGACGCGCTCTTCGGATTCCGAGTCGCTATAGCGTTCGATGAGCGGACGCGCGATGCTTCCTGCGGTGTCGTAGGTGAGGTCGCGAAAGATGTCCACGAATTGATGGCGGATGTTGTATTTGCGACGCTTGAAATAGTCTCGCGTCTTCTTACCGACGACCTGCACGTCGAGCGTCTCGGACTCGACACCGCTGAGAAAGCCTTCCGCCTTCTTCATGATGTTGGCGTTGAACGAACCGCAGAGTCCCTTGTCGGCACTAATCACGACGACGTCGACATTGGCGGGCTCGCGTTCGCTAAGCAGAGGGTGGGCGTCCGTGTCCGCGCGTGTAGCCAGGCTGTTGAGCACCTCAAGCATCTTCTTGGCGAAGGGTCTCGCGGAGAGGATGGCTTCTTGCGCGCGACGGAGCTTGGAGGCGGAGACCATCTTCATAGCTTTAGTGATCTGCTGCGTGTTCTTGACGCTCCGGGTGCGGCGTTTCAGATCGCGAAGGCTCGGCATCTCGTTCGGTCCTCAAATATGTGTCGCGCGAGCTAAGCGGCCGGCTCCTCGGAGTCGGTTTTGAACTGGCCCTTGAACTCGTCGAGCGCGATCTTGAGCTTGCCCTCGATCTCGTCGTCGAGGATTTTTTTCTCGCGGATCGACTGGAGCACACCCGGGTGCCGGTCGTCGAGATAGTTGTAGAGCTCACGCTCGTAGCGACCACACTCGGAGACTGGAAAGTCGTCGAGATAACCGCTATTGGCGGCATAGATAATTGCGATTTGCTTTTCGACCGGGAGGGGCTCGTATTGGTTTTGTTTCAAGATCTCGACGAGACGCTCACCTTTGGCGAGCTGCAGCTGGGTCGTTTTGTCGAGGTCGGACCCGAACTGCGCGAAGGCCGCCATCTCGCGATACTGGGCGAGGTCGAGTCGCATGGTACCGGCCACTTGGCGCATGGCTTTGATCTGAGCCGAGCCGCCGACGCGGCTAACGGAGTTGCCGACATTGACCGCGGGACGGATGCCGGCATTAAAGAGGTCGCCTTCGAGGAAGATCTGACCGTCTGTAATCGAGATGACGTTTGTCGGCACGTAAGCGGAAAGGTCGCCGGCTTGCGTCTCGATAAACGGGAAGGCAGTGAGCGATCCGCCTCCGTTCTCGTCCGAGAGCTTGGCGGCCCGCTCCAGCAAGCGGGAATGCAAGTAGAAGACATCGCCCGGATAGGCCTCGCGTCCCGGTGGCCGGCGTAGCAAGAGCGAGATCTCGCGATAGGCCGCGGCGTGTTTCGAAAGGTCGTCGTAGATACAAAGCGCGTGCCGCTTGTTGTATAGAAAGTACTCCCCCATGGCACAGCCGGTATAAGGCGCGAGATATTGAAGCGGAGCGGGGTCGGAAGCAGAAGCGTTCACGACGATAGTGTGCTCCATCGCGCCGTGCTCTTCGAGCGTCTTCACGACTTGTGCAACCGTCGAGAGCTTCTGGCCAATGGCGACATAGACGCAGATGACGTCCGTGCCTTTTTGATTGATGATGGCGTCCACCGCGAGGGCGGTCTTTCCCGTCTGACGGTCGCCGATGATGAGCTCCCGCTGTCCGCGGCCGATTGGAATCATGGCGTCGATAGCTTTGATGCCCGTCTGTAAAGGCTCTTTCACTGGCTGGCGGTCGACGATGCCGGACGCGATGCGCTCAACAGGGTTATTTTGTTTCGCGTTGATGGGTCCCTTGCCGTCGATCGGCCGGCCGAGAGCGTCCACCACGCGGCCGATGAGCTCTTCGCCCGCTGGCACCTCCAGAATCTTTCGGGTGCGTTTCGCTTCATCGCCTTCCTTGATGAGCGTCGTATCTCCAAAGAGAACGATCCCGACAGACTCTTCCTCGAGGTTCAACGCAAGGCCGAATACCTCATTCGGGAGCTCGACGAGCTCTCCATACATGACGCCCTCGAGCCCGTGGATTCGCGCGATGCCGTCTCCGACGGAGACGACCGTGCCCACTTCGGAAACATCGACATCGGCTTCGTAATCGCCAATTTGCTCCTTGAGAACCTTCGTGATCTCATCGGCCCTGATATCCATCTTGTTCCTTCTGCCTCAGCTCGAGCCTCTGCTTCACGTGCAGGGCTCGTGATACGTAAGTCTAGAAACTCGCTAATGCTTTCTCTTTGAATCGTTTCAGTTGAGCGGTAACACTCGCATCGTAGACAAGATTGCCGATGCGTATGACGAGACCGCCGAGGAGCTCGGCATCCGTCTCGTAGGTGAGCTCCATCGTCTTGCCCAGTGCACCGCCCAAGCTCTCGGAGAGGCGTTTTTGCTGGTCCGCCGTTAGCGGGCGCGCCGAGGTCACTCGGCCGGGTTGGATTCCTTGGTGATCGAGCAGCAGGCGACCGTATTGTTCCGAAACGAGCGGAAGCAGCGACATCCTCTCGCGCGCGGCAAGAAGGCGCAGCAAATTGAGGGTGCATGACACAAGCGATTGGTTCGCGAGAACACCGTTCACGACGGCGACCCGTTTCTCGGACGTCACGGTTGGGCTCGACACCACCTCAGAGAGCTTTTCTTGCGCAGCGAAGAATTCAGAGAGCTCCGTAAGCTCGCCACCCACTTGCTTCGCATCCATCTTCTTCTCGAGGACGACGTCGAGAAGAGCACGCGCGTAGCGCTCGGCGAGAACCACGCTGCCCCCGGCGGTCATGAACCGCTCTTTCCGAGAATCTCGATGCTGCGATCGATGAGCCTGTTTTGGTCCTCTTCGGTCATCGCGGCTTCGAGTTTCTTGTGAGCCAGTGAGACCGAGAGCTCGGCCGCACGGGCCAGCAGCTTGCGCCGCCCGGACTCGACTTCGTTCTCGATCTCTTTGCGCGCGATTTCGCGAATGCGCTCCGCTTCCGCCTCGGCCGCTTTCAAGATGCGGGTACGCTCGATCTCCGCGGCGCGCTTGGCCTCTTCTTTGGCCTTTTCGACCTCGTCGTCGAGACTCGCGAGAAGCTCGACCGCGAGCTGGCGTTCTTTTTCACCGCGCTCGCTCTTTTCTCGGGCGTCCGCCAGCTCGTTGCGGATTTGCTCCGTTCTCGCAACGAGGTAACCCGATAGTGGCCCTCTGAGAGCGAAAAAAAGCAACGTCGCCACGATGGCAAAGTTCGCGACACGGGGAAGGTTACTGCCTTCGGCGGCGTAGACCGGAGAAACCGCGGTCGCGAGAACAACGAACAGGAATGTCGCGGTCGTTTTGTGACGCGCGGTCATTCTAGTTCTCGGCCGAGGATTTTACTGGCGATCTGGGAAGCCAATAGGTGAGCGTCGCGATCGAGGGAGAGAATGGCCTTGTCGGTCTCGTCGGAGAGCCGTTGCCGAGCTTCGACGATCTGCTTCCGAGTGGCGCCGCGCTGTTCATCCAAAGAAATCTTGACCTTGCCCTGAGCTCCCGAGCGGGCCTCGTCGAGCCACTGATAGCCGTCGTTGCGGGCCATTTGTACCGCGGCGGCGACATCGGCGCGCGCTTCGCCAATCGTCTTTTGCGCGTCGTCCCAGGCACTTGCGGCACGGTCAATGCTCGCCTGTCGCGTCTCCATCGCCTGCGCTAGCGGTTCGAAGAAGAAATTCTTCAAAACGAACACGAGCGCAAACACGAGCGCGCAAATAATGAGGGCTGTTACGTCGACGGATATCAAGCTCTGTCCCTGATTGGCGAAAACGCCCGCACAGAGCTTTTAACTATAACAACGGTTTTGAAGATCGTCAACGGCGCCCCAACCAAATCGTCCTCATATTTAGCGTAAATTCACTAAATGGACGATGTTATTATTTTCATGGTGTCGTTTGTGGACACATCACGAGGGTCGCCGATTTTCGACATCGTGCACTGCCCGTCGAATCGGGCACCTTCGTGCACGACGAGAGATTCGCACTCAATCGCGCATTCCGCGCGCGCGGTGGGCTGAAGCTCGACGCGTTCGCTGGCCTTCACCCGACCCCGGAGCCGACCAGCGACCGTAACGATCGCAACCTGGATCTCGGCATCGACATCGGCAGATTCGCCGATGATGAGACGGTGGCCGGAGCGGACGGCGCCCTGGAACTTGCCGTCGATGCGCAGCGTGTCGTGAAACGAGACCTCGCCCTGGAATGACGTGGCTTCGCTCAAAAAGCCCTCGAGATCTCCGCTCGCTTGGTTTTTTTGCTTCACTTGGTCCAAACCCCTTTCATTGGCGTGGCGCGCCGTTGCCCTACGGGTTCCGGTTTACGACTTCTTTCTTTTTAGCCGCGCGGGCTCCGCTCACCACGGCTTGATAGATACGGTGTAGCTCGTTCTCGGAATGAAAGTCGATCTCAACGCGGCCCTTCGCGCCTTTCGCACCTTGGCGGCGAATGCGCACGGCTGTTCCCAGCGCTTGCTCCATTTGTTGCGAGGCTTCTCGCGTATTGGGGTCGGCCTGCTCTTGGCGCTTGGTCGAAGGTGGCTTTGAGGCGGCTTTGACCCGACGCTCTACCTCGCGAACGCTCAGCCCCTTCGCCACGATACCTTCGGCGATTTCCGTCTGTATTTCCGCACTGGCAAGCGCCAAGAGCGGTCGCGCATGGCCCGGCGAGAGCTTCCGTTCCTCGATGAGCTGGCGTACGCGGCGCGGCAGCCGGAGAAGTCGCAGCAAGTTGGCGACGGTGGAACGATCCTTACCGACACTCTCGGCGACGCGCTCTTGAGAGTAGCCGAGCTCGCCGACAAGGCGACGATAGGCCCCGGCCTCTTCCATGGGATTCAACTGCTCGCGCTGGAGGTTCTCGACGAGCGCGATCTCGAGCACTTGCCGATCGTCGACATCGCGTACGATCACGGGAACGCTCTTCAAGCCGGCTCGTTGTGCCGCCCGCCAACGGCGCTCCCCTGCGACGATTTGAAACCGGGACCCAACGCGCCTCGCAACGATGGGTTGAACGATTCCGTACTCCATCATGGACTGGGCAAGCTCACCTAGCTTGGTTTCGTCCATGTTCTGACGGGGTTGATCCGGGTTGGGGTCGATGCGTTCCGGGTCGACGTCGAGAAGCTCGGTCCCGCCTTTTGCGGGCTCGTCCGGTAGTAGCGCCGCGAGGCCCTTACCGAGGGCTTTTCTCTTCATGACGCAGAAGCTCCTTGGTCAGATCGAGATACGCCTCTGCGCCCTTCGATCGAATGTCGTAAAGCAGAATCGGCTTACCGAACGACGGCGCCTCTGCGAGGCGCACATTTCGTGGAACGACGCTATCGAAAACGGCCTGCGGAAAGGCCGCGCGCACGTCTTCCATAACTTGCGCCGTGAGGTTCGTTCGCCCATCGACCATCGTGAAAACGATGCCCAGAACGGTAAGTTGGGGGTTGAAGCTCGCACGGACCCGGCTTACGGTAGTCATGAGCTCGCTGACACCGGCGAGCGCAAAAAACTCACACTGCAGCGGGACGAGAACGGCGTCCGCGGCGACGAGCGCGTTAACCGTGAGAAGGCCAAGTGAGGGTGGGCAATCGATGAAGATGAAATCAAACGACGCGGCGATGGGAGCAAGAAGCTCGCGGAGGCGGTATTCGCGTCGAGGTTGGTCAACGAGCTCGAGCTCTGCGCCCGTCAAGCTACGCTCCGAGGGAAGCACTTTGAGTTTTTCGAGCTCGGTGTCGAGAATCAACCCCTCGGCGGAAACGCCATCGATGATCCCCCGGTAAATGGTCTGCCCGTCGAGACGGTCCGTGTCGATACCGAGCCCGCTCGTCAGGTTGGCTTGAGGGTCCATATCGACGACAAGCGCGCGTCTCTCCGCCGCGGCGACGGAGGCACTAATGTTAATCGCCGTCGTCGTTTTGCCGACCCCGCCCTTCTGATTGGCGATAGCAATGATACGCGGCATAGCTTGGGTAGCGAGTGTCTCCCTCGGTGTTAGCGGGCACTGAGCATAGCATAGCTGGCTCGGACGGCCGGTGTTTCACGTGAAACAATTGGGGCTGAAAGGGGGGCCGGGGCGCTTCTCGGTTACTAGCAGCCAGCCTGTTACTGTTAGGGTCGGGTTCGTTTCTAACAGGGGGCGCGGTAGGTGCACGTTCAGCTCTTCGTATAGCGTGAGGTCGCTGCGAGCTGATTCTAGGCGCTTTTCGGCACCGAACCACAGGAATCGGCCGCCCGCGCTCAGCGAGGAAACAATCCTGCTTCGGGTCTTCGACTCCAGTTTGACCGCTCGGCAGGTTACCAGGTTTATACTTTTAAGGGACTCCATCGCTTCGTAGCGCCCTCTATGGACGCGGACCCTCTCGAGCCCGAGTGTTCTCACTGCCTCCTCGAGAAAAATGGCTTTCCTGCCATTCGCCTCCACGAGGACCCATTCGAGCCTCGGTCGCGCGATGGCCATCGGGAGCGCCGGGCTTCCACCCCCGGAACCGATGTCGATGGCCAGGCCACGTTCCGGCACCCCATCGACCGCCGCCAGCGGTTCAGCAAAATAGCGGCGGATGCGCTCCTCGCCGCTACGAAAGCTGGTGAGTCCGGCAGCGCGGTCGAACGTTGTGACCAGAGCGTCCAGCATCTCTAGACGCGACAATGCCTCGGCGCCGACCGGCGGTGCTCGGCCGAGAGCCTCGGTGATTTGTTTCTCGAATGACGAGGGGGTAACAGGCGTCAGGATAGGCTCGCGTCTAGTCGTCGTCCGGAAAGATGACGACGCGCTTCATGACGCCCTCGCCCTCGCTCTCGGTCGAGACGCCCTCGATTTCAGCGACCGCAAGGTGAACAACGCGCCGCTCGTACGGGATCAGCCGAGACAGCTCTTCTTCCTCGCCGGTCTGTTTCACGCGCTCCGAAACGCGCGCGGCGATTTCCTGGAGCTCGAGCTCCTTGCGTGCCCGGTAGCCGTCGCAGTCGACCACGAGGCGCCGGTCGTCGAGATCACGACCGAAAATACGATTGGCAAGATACTGAAACACGTCGAGGATCTCAGCCCCGTTTCCGATCATCAGCTCTCGGTCGTCGCCGGAGAGAACGATCCGAATCACCTCCGGATCCGATTCCACCACATCCACCCCAAGCTCCCAGTCGAGGTGCTCGACCATCTGTTCCATGAACTCTCGGACTTCACCCGCGAGAGAATCTATTTCAGAGGCTTCTTCCGACACGGGTTCTCAAGCTCCTTCTTTCTCGCCCTTCGGGCCTTTCTTGCTCTTGCCCTTCTTCACCGACTTCACGGCTTTAGCGTCTTTGAGTGCTTTCGCCTCGCGGTCCCCCAGGAAGCGGTTCGTCGTCAGTTGCTGCGCCATCGACACCAGGTTATTCGAGAACCAATACAGCACCAAGCCTGAAGGCGCCCACGCCAAGATAAACGTGAACATAATCGGCATGAAGGACATGATCTTCTGCTGTGTCGGATCCGTACTCGTCTGCGGGGTCATCTTCTGGATGGCCATCTGCGTGCCGCCCATGAGAACGGGCAAGACGAACATGGGGTCATGAACGGCGAGGTCTTGAATCCAGAAAATGAAGGGGGCCTGTCGAAGCTCGATCGACGCCATGAGTAGACGATAGAAGGCGAAGAAAAACGGGATCATCAGCACCATCGGAAGACACCCAGAAAGCGGAGAGGCGTTGTTCTCCTTGTAGAGCGCCATGATTTCCTGATTCATCTGCTGATAGCGCGGATCGGTCGGCTTCACTTTCTTGTAACGGTCGCGGATTTTCTGAATCTGCGGTGATAACTTCTGCATCCGACGCATCGAAACGAAGCTGTAATGCTTGAGTGGCACCAAAACAATGTTGATAGCAACCGTCAAAAGAACGATCGAAAATCCCCAATTCCCAACGAACGCATGAATCTTCACCAGACCAGTGCGCAACAGGAGCGCTGGGTAGCGCATCCATGAGCCGAACTCAATGATCTGGCTCATGCCTGGTGCCAAGGCCTCGAGCCTCTCGAGTTTCTTGGGTCCCATGTAAAGCGTGAAGACCGCCTTCGAGCTCGGCGCCTCGAGTGCAGCGGTGATCACTTCGCGTTCTGCGCGTTTCTCATCTTCTGTTGGAACCACCCCTGTCTCGAATCGCGTCGCATAGAGGCTGTCATCGGCCGGCAACATCAAGCCAGTGAAGTAGTGCGACGCCACCCCCGTGGCCGCAACGTTAACGCCCGTGCCCAAGCCTTCGCCCACGTCCGATGCGTTGAAGAGCTCCACCTCGCCTCGTGAGAAGACAACGCCTTTGTCTACCCCTACGTAACGGCTCTCTGTAACCTCGTTCCCAATCCCTCCGCCATAAAGAACCTGTTTGCCGACTTCCTCCCCGCGCTCCGATACCGATACTTCGACGTGGAATCGATAAGTCGCGCCAAGAAATGTCACGTGTTTTTCAACGGCAAGGCCACGACCATCCGACCACCTGAAGCTGACGGTCTTCTCTTCCCCGTCCGCCACCGTCATCTTTCTAGGCGCGTCGGTCTGAAAAAGCGCGTTCGACACGGTATCCGTATCACTGGGTGAGGACAGTCTTATATCCAACGGTCGAATGTTTAGATACTTCGCAGCCCCAAGGCCAACCATTTCATATGGTTCCCTGGTTTTATTTAGGTATTCTTTTAGTTGCATGCTCATGAGCCGGGCGCCCCGGTTCGAAAAAACGATACGGTACAGGCTCGTTTCGACGACTACCTCGCGCTCCGCCGAAGCCGCTCGGACCTCATACTCCAAGTCTTCTCGCTGCTCTGGCGAGCGCTCCGCCGATTCTTCATACCCCTTCGGTTCCAGTGACGGCGCGCTTTCTAAAGCCCCGGCACGCTCAACTGGAGACACCGGCACGTCTGCGGGTGCTGTCAATCCACTTCCGCGGTTCTCGACGGGCAGAGAAGACCCGTCCTCCGGCATCGGTGGCGTTGGAAAAAATGTTGGCCACAGGGAGACGAGGAGGAATGTAGCCCCAAAAAACAAGAGTAATCGTTTTTCCATCGTGCCTCTTCAAATCCTCTTCACGGGACGGGGTCCTCACCACCAGGATGAAACGGTTGGCAACGTAAGAGTCGCGCGGCCGTGAGCCACATCCCCCGCATGGCGCCGTACTTCGCGATCGCTTCGTCCGAATAACGCGAGCACGACGGATAGAAACGACACGCTCCCCGGAAAACTAGACCGAGCGTCAGTTGATAGACGCGGATGGCTAATCTCAAGATTGAGCCCAGAATCGCGCCGTCGATGAACTCAAGCAATTTTCTCAAGCAGTCTTCCTACGTGCTTCACGTAAGCGGCGTCAACGTCTCCGAAGCTTGCTTCTTTGATAGGACCTCGCGCGACGAGCACCATATCCGCACAAATATCCCGCGTTGGTTTCCTCTTCCGGAAGACCTCCCGGAGCAGACGCTTCGCTCGATTCCTCGTCACGGCCCCGCCGACACGCCGGCTCGCGACAACGCCTATCCGGAGTGGACCCTGGCTTTTCTCCACGATAAATGCGACGAAGAAGCGAGTGACGACACGCTGTCCTCCTTCGTATGCATTTACAAACTCTCTTCTCCGCCGAAGACGTAACTCCGCCGTCAGCCGCTCGTCACGACGTCGGCCGTTCACGCCGCCAAGCGATGTCGCCCTTTGCGCCGCCGACGCGCCAGCACGGCGCGTCCTGCTTTGGAGCTCATGCGAGCGCGGAACCCGTGCGTCTTCTTGCGACGACGGTTATTAGGTTGAAAGGTTCGCTTCATACAAATTCCTCACTCCAGAAATAGGTTCCGCTCTCGCTAGGCACACCATGATAGCGCACCAAAGCGAAAACTATCATGCTACCCCGCGACCTTCGAGCTGTCAACTGCTCCTTCAGGCAAAATAATCCGATCTTTTCCACATTTTCTCTTGTCCATGAATCGAGCCTTATGCTAGATTACCGCCTTGTCCTAAATCGACAACGATGAAACATTTTTCCTGCGGGGATGGGGGTCCCCCGTATGGCGTATTTTCCACATCTGTTGAAAAAATGTGGATATGTACCGCGCCCTCAATGTTTGCCTCGACGATCCCTTTTGGCTTTGTATCTGTAACTCGTTTTATTGCAGCTATATAGAACCATGAACCTCTGGGAAGAAGTACTCCACAAGGTCGAGTCCAAGGTCAACCAGCATAGTTTCAACACCTGGTTTCGACCCACACGTCTCCTCTTCGAGACTGGAAACACGGTTGGTGTCCTCGTTCCCAATAACCATTTCCGCGATTGGCTCAACAAACACTATTCCGGCATCATTCACGAATCCCTCGACGAGCTCCATCGTCCCGACCTGGAAGTCGTTTTCGAGACCAACAAACCCGATGAACCGGCGTCCTCCTCCGAAAACGCGACGAGTACTGGAGCATCCTTCGCCGGCAACGCTTCCAGAGCCCCTATTACCCATACTCCCCCGACGCCGCCCCTCAATTTGAAATATCAGTTCGAGAGTTTCGTGGTAGGGACAAGCAACCAGTTCGCTCACGCGGCCGCGCGCGCCGTCGCTGAGGCGCCTTCGCGGGCCTACAACCCCCTCTTCATCTATGGGGGTGTCGGCCTCGGCAAGACCCATCTACTTCACGCCATTGGTCACCAAATTCTCGAGCAGCAACCATCCACCAAGCTCGTATACATCTCCGCCGAGATGTTCATGAACGAGCTCATCAACGCGATCCGCTACGACCGCATTCTGGATTTTCGCGACAAGCACCGCTCCTTCGACGTCTTACTCGTTGATGACATTCAGTTCATCGCTGGCAAGGAACGTACGCAGGAGGAGTTCTTTCACACCTTCAACGCGCTGTACGACGCCCAAAAGCAAATCGTCATAACTAGTGACTCCCCACCACGGGAGATCCCTACTCTCGAAGAACGCCTGCGATCGCGCTTCGAGTGGGGCCTCACGGCGGATATTCAAGCTCCTGACCTCGAGACCAAGATCGCCATTCTTCGAAAAAAAGCCGATGCCGAAGCTGTAGAGCTCCCGGACGACGTCACCATCTTCATTGCCTCACGCATCAAGTCTAATATCCGCGAGCTTGAGGGGTCCCTCATCCGGCTCATCGCCTACTCCTCTTTGACCGGGCGATCCATAGATCTCGCCCTGACCCAGGATGTTCTCAAAGACTTGCTGCCGAACGAGGATCGCCTCATCAACCTCGACGCCATCCAAAAGTACGTCGCCGATTACTACCGACTCAAGGTTGCCGACCTCAAAGCGCGCAACAACGCAAAATCTGTCACCCTACCTCGACAAATCGCTATGTACCTCGGAAAGTCTTTGACTAAGGCAAGCCTACCCGACATAGGCAAGGCGTTCGGCGGCAAGCATCACTCCACCGTCATCCATTCCGTCCGCAAGATCGCTAACCTGCGAAAGAGCGACCCTGAGTTCGACAAGGTTATCCAGGGTTTCCTCGACTCTTTTCGCTAGTCGAGAGCCTAGGTGGAAATTTCCACTATCTCCTGTGCACAAAGCTGTGCACCTACCTACAATGCTTTGTGCACGCCCGAACGGGTCCGGGTTATCAACATTTATCCACCGATGCTAAACAAGGAAATCCACAGTAAATGTGAATTCTAAAGTCTTTGAAATCAATGAGTTAAATACAGAAATGATTTTCTTTAACAGCCCCTTATTGATATAATTAACATATATATATCTTTCTGATCTTAGAAAAGATCATAAGGAAGCGAACTCATGGAGTTTACCGTCAAAAAGGATGAGCTACTTCGAGAGCTCGCGCTCATTCAAGGGATCGTAGAGAGGAAAAATACTATCCCGATTCTTGCCAATGTTCTCATCGAGGCACGTGAAGAATCGCTAGAGCTTGCGGCAACGGACCTTGATGTTGGCCTCAAATGCAAAGTCCCTGCGACCGTGCAGAAACCCGGCGCGCTGACGCTCTCGGCAAAGAAACTCTACGAGATAGTTCGTGCGGTCTCACAAAGCGATATCCACATCAAGGCGCTCGAGAATAGCTGGGCTACTATCGAGAGTGGCCGTTCCTTTTTCAAGATGGTCGGGCTCGGTAAAGAAGAGTTCCCTTCGCTTGCGGAGCCGCCATCGGAGGGTTTCATATCTGTTCCCGGCGCCGTTTTGAGCGAGCTCATCAACAAGACCAGTTTTGCCATCACCGCCGATGACAACCGCTATTTCTTGAACGGTGCTCGACTGGAGCTTACGGAGAGCGACATCCGTATGGTCGCTACAGACGGCCATCGGCTCGCTTACATGTCTATCAAGCGGGCGAACCAAGATTCTGGCGACGCTTGCGTCATCGTTCCGAAGAAGACACTGCTAGAGCTCGTCAAGATTCTTGGCGACGAGGAACAGCCGGTAGACTTTGCGCAGGGAGAAAACCATCTATTCTTTAGGATCGGCGAGCGTCTTCTTGTCTCGAAGCGTGTCGATGATCAGTTTCCCGCCTATGACAAAGTTTTGCCGCAAGGCAATGATAAGACGGTCATTTGCGACCGGGAGGCCTTGGCGGGTGCGATCCGACGGGTTTCTCTTCTTGCAAATGAGAGATCGCGAGCGGTTCGCTTCGGCATCGAGTCGGGTCGCTTGGAAGTTTCTTCGCAAAGTCCCGAGCTCGGAGAAGCAAAAGAATCTATCGAAGCTGGCTATGACGGAGAAGAGATCCAAATTGGATTCAATGGTCAGTACCTTCTCGATTTTCTGAATGCGGCTAACACGGCGAAGATTCGCTTCGAGTTGAAGGACGATTCATCTCAAGGGTTGCTGCGACCCGCGGATGATGGAGATGAAAGGGATTACCGCTATGTTGTCATGCCTATGAGGCTGTAGACAGCACTGGGCACTGGGCACTGGGCACTGATCACTGACTACTTGATAAACGATAACTGACAAATGTACCGAATGTACGAAAGCCGGGACTTGTCACCAGGACCCGCCTCCCTATAGCAAGTTACAGCGACAGCTCGATCGCAAGCTATCCTGCCCGGGGACTAGGGGGACTAGCCTGATGACGCCTGCGGCCGCAGAGACAAGGAAAAGATGGTCGACAAACATCAAGAAGAACAAACCGAAATGCCCGACGACTATACGGCAGAAAAGATCCGCGTTCTCGAAGGTCTCGAAGGCGTCCGGATGCGTCCGGCGATGTACATCGGATCAACCGGGCTCGGCGGTCTCAATCATCTCGTCTTCGAGGTCGTGGATAACAGCGTTGATGAGGCCATAGCCGGACACTGCACGGAGGTCCAAGTCACGATCCACGTCGACAATAGTGTGACCGTTATCGATAACGGTCGTGGTATCCCGGTCGATATAGAGAAGAAAACCGGCAAGCCTGCTGCGGAAGTCGTTATGACCCAATTGCACGCGGGGGGTAAGTTCGACAACCGCGCGTACAAATTTTCCGCGGGGTTGCACGGGGTCGGGGTATCCGTCGTGAACGCGCTCTCGGAGCGACTCGAGCTCGAGATTCGCCGTGACGGTAAGGTTTACCGCCAGTCTTACAAAGAGGGTAAAGCGCAAGTAGAGCTCGAGGTCGTCGGAGTAACGGACAAGACAGGGACGACGGTCAACTTCTTGCCCGATCCGACCATCTTCGAGACCAACCAGTTCAGCTACGATTCTCTAGCGCAACGATTCCGCGAGCTAGCTTTTCTCAATCGCGGCATCACGATCTCGCTCGTCGATGAACGGGAGGGGAAGGAAAAAAGCTTCCACTTCGAAGGCGGTATCGCCTCCTTCGTAGAGCATCTCAACAAGAACAGGAACACGCTGCACGCGCCCGCGATTTATATAGAAGGTGCGTCTGACGGGATGGAGGGCGAGATTGCGCTTCAATGGAATGACGCTTATCAAGAAGCCGTGTTCTCGTTCGCGAATACCGTAAATACACACGAAGGCGGAACGCATCTCTCTGGCCTGCGCAGCGCGCTCACGCGATGTATCAACCAATATGCCGCGCAAAACAATTTTACCAAAGTGCTTCAGGGCGGCATCGAGGGCGAAGACATCCGAGAAGGCTTGACGGCAGTCGTCAGTGTGAAAATTTCATCTGCCCAGTTCGAAGGCCAAACGAAAACGAAGCTCGGCAATAGCGAAGCCAAAGGTTTCGTAGAGGGCCTCGTCACGACTCACCTAGCACGCTTTCTAGAGGAGAACCCGAAAATCGCCAAACGCATCCTCATGAAAGTCGTCGACTCGGCGCGCGCCCGCGAGGCAGCCCGCAATGCCCGGGACCTCGCTCGCCGTAAGGGCGCTCTCGAGATGACCTCTCTGCCGGGAAAGCTCGCCGACTGCCAAGAACGCGATCCGGCTCTCTCCGAGATATTCATCGTGGAGGGTGAGTCTGCCGGCGGTTCCGCGAAACAAGGTCGCGACCGTCACTTTCAGGCGATCCTTCCTCTGAAGGGCAAGATCCTAAACGTCGAAAAAGCACGTCTCGACAAGATGCTCGAGAACGATGAGATCAAGGTAATGATCGCTGCCCTCGGGACGGGCATCGAAGAAGACTTCTCACTGGAGAAGCTGCGCTATCACAGCGTGATCATCATGACGGATGCCGACGTCGATGGGTCTCACATCAGGACCCTTCTGCTCACCTTCTTCTATCGAAAAATGCGGCAGATCATCGAGGCTGGATACCTGTACATCGCGCAGCCGCCGCTCTATAAAGTCAAACGCGGAAAAAAAGAAATCTATTTCAAAGATGAACGCGAGCTCGACAGCCATCTTCTGCGCCGAGCCGTCGAGAACCGCACCGTTCGCATTCCGAGCATAAACCAAGAGGTCAGCGGCGAAGCGCTCGCAACGCTCCTGGAGCAGACGGTCGCTTTTAGAAAACATCTGGATCGTCTCGCTCGAAGAGGCTACCCCTCGATCATCTTGAACGAGTTTCTGCGGGTGGGTGCAGACGAGACCATGCTTGCGGACAAAGCTTGGCTCGAAGAGGCACTCGACCGGATCCGGGAGCTCGGCCTGCAGGCGACGGTGCTTCCGGATGAAGAGCACAACTTGTTCAAGATCGTGCCGACGGAAAACACCAATGGTCAGCGTTGGGTCAAGCCCATCGGCCGCGATTTCATTGCAGCAGCCGAGTACCGCACCCTACTCGAGCTCTACAAAGCCGTAGAGCCGTTCGACAACCCACCGCTCATCGTGACCGAATCGAGCGGAGGTGAGAACGCAACCTCTCAGGACAAGGAGTGCGCTTCCCAAGAGGAACTCGTCGACTATCTGCTCACCGCAGGTAAAAAAGGACTTCAAATCCAACGGTATAAAGGTCTGGGCGAAATGAACCCGAACCAGCTTTGGGACACGACCATGGACCCCGAAGTGAGAGTTCTGAAGAGGGTCACGATTGAAGATCAGGTGGATGCCGACCAAATCTTTACCGTCCTCATGGGAGACCAGGTGGAGCCGCGCCGCAATTTTATCGAGGAGAATGCCCTCGAAGTAGTGAATCTCGACATTTGAGCCCGACAATCTAATGTTAGGCCCATGTCAGGCCATGTCGGGCCAATACCGATAATTCAGGAGTAAGGATGGCCACCACGGCTGAACGACTGCCCGTCAACATCGAAGACGAAATGAAGCGGTCCTATATGGACTATGCGATGTCGGTCATCATTGGCCGTGCATTGCCGGATGTCCGGGATGGGTTGAAACCGGTGCATCGCCGGGTCCTCTACGCGATGTTCCGTGAGGGGCTCTTATCGAACCGGGCCTACTCGAAATGCGCTGGTATCGTTGGCGAAGTTCTAAAGAAATATCACCCCCACGGCGACTCGGCCGTCTACGACACGCTCGTCCGCATGGCGCAGAGCTTCAATCTGCGAGCACCGCTCATCGACGGCCAGGGAAATTTCGGATCTGTAGACGGCGATCCAGCCGCGGCCTATCGATATACAGAAGCCCGTTTGACGGCTCTTGCCGAGAGCATGATGCGGGACATCGACAAGGACACCGTAGAGTTTGTGCCGAACTTCGATGGCAATACGGTAGAGCCCACGGTACTTCCCACCGCCGCGCCCAACTTGCTCGTAAACGGCTCCGCGGGTATCGCCGTCGGAATGGCGACGAATATTCCGCCGCATAACCTCCGAGAGGTCGTGGACGGCGTTCTCTACGCGCTTGAGAACAAGTCCATGGACGACGAGGAGCTCACGCCGGGGCTTCTCGGGATCATCAAAGGCCCGGATTTTCCAACCGCAGCATTCCTTCATGGACGGGGCGGGATCGAACAGGCCTATCGCACCGGCCGCGGCTCGATTCAGCTTCGAGCTCGAGCGACGATCGAGGATACAGGAAAAGACCGTCAGGCCATCATCGTTACGGAAATTCCCTATCAAGTGAACAAAGCCAAACTTCAGGAGAGGATTGGCGAGCTCGTGCGGGATAAGAAGATCGACGGCATCTCCGGTATCAGAGACGAGTCCGACCGTCACGGCATGCGGATCGTCATCGACTTGAAACGTGGCGAAGTCGGTCAAGTGGTTCTCAACAATCTCTACAAACATACGGCGCTCCAAACGAGCTTCGGGATCATCCTTCTTGCGATCGTCGACAACCGCCCGAAGGTCCTGAAGCTCGTCGAAGTACTCCGTCTGTTCATCGACTTTCGTCGCGACATCGTTCGGAGACGAACGGCCTACGAGCTCCGAAAAGCCGAAGCGCGCGCGCATATCCTCGAAGGTTTCGTCATCGCACTCGACAATCTCGATGCCGTGATCGCACTCATTCGCGCATCGGAAAACCCCGCGGCGGCGCGTTCCGCCTTGATGGAGCAATACGAGCTCAGCGAGATCCAAGCCCAAGCCGTTCTCGATTTGCAGTTGCATCGGCTCACGGGGATGGAGCGCCACAAGATCACCACCGAGTACGAGGAGATCCAAAAACGCATCGCGGAGTTCGAGGCCATTCTGGCAAGCGCAGAAAAGATCGACGTGATCGTTCGCGAAGAGCTCGAAGAAGTGAAGGAGAAGTTCGGAGAGGACCGCCGCACCGAGATCATCGCGAAAACGCAGGAGATCAGCATCGAGGACATGATCGCCGAAGAGGACATGGTCATCACCGTCTCGCATTCCGGTTACGTGAAGCGCAGCCCCCTCTCCGTTTACCGCAAGCAGAAGCGCGGCGGCAAAGGCCGCAAGGGCATGCAGACGCGCGAGGAGGACTTCGTCAATCACCTCTTCATTGCCTCGACCCATGCCTACATCATGATCTTCACCAACCGCGGCAAGATCTATTGGTTGAAGGTTCACGAGATCCCAGCCGTGGGCGCCGCGGGCAAAGGCAAGGCCATTGTGAACTTGGTCGCCATGCGGCCGGAGGAAAAGCTCGCAGCTGTTTGTGCGGTGAAGGAATTTCCCGAGGACCGCTTCGTCCTCATGGCGACCCGCAAAGGCACCATCAAGAAGACACGTTTGTCTTCCTTCAACAACCCTAACGCACGGGGCCTCATCGCGATCACCATCGACGCAGATGACGAGCTCATCGTGGCGGCGATCACAGAAGGCGACAGCCAGGTGGTTCTCGCCTCCCGTTCAGGTAAAACGATCCGCTTCACGGAGACCGATGTCCGCATCACGGGGCGCACCGCGCAAGGCGTGAGGGGCATCCGCCTCGGAGCAACAGATACGGTCGTGAGCATGGCGGTCATAAATACCGAGGGAACCCTTCTGACGGTCACCGAGAAGGGCTACGGGAAGAGGAGCCGCGTCGAAGACTACCGGTTCCAGACGCGTGGCGGTCAAGGCGTCATCAACATCAAAACCACGCAGCGCAACGGCGATGTTGTCGCTGTAACTTTCGTGCAACAGGACGACGAAGTCATGGCCATCACCGTGCAAGGAATGATCCTCCGGCTGCGTGTCGAGGATTTCAACATTATTGGCCGCATCACGCAGGGTGTACGGCTCATTCACCTTGATGAAGGAGATCAGGTGGTCGCGGTCGCAAAACTCGCCGAGAAGGTCGACGACAACGGCGAATAATTGGCCATCCGCCCATCGACTGATACAGACTCGCCGCGATTTGGGTCGCCAGTGTGCTTTACAGGGCACGACGGCCCGCCCGCGCCGGCAGCAAGCACCATCGAATCGACTCTTATGGCCGCCTTCGTTCTCCGAGTAGCGCTTCTCTTGCTCGGTATCGCAGCAGTCGGATGCGACAGCAGCGGTGACCGCCTCTTCGCCGAGGCCCAGCGAGCGATGGAGGACGACAACGTCGAGAGCGCCGCGCGGCTTTATCAAGAGGTCACCATCCAAGCGCCGGAAAGCCCACTGGCCGCAGAGGCGTATTACGAGCTCGCAAGGATCTACTATCTGCGCCTAAAGAATGTCCAAGCGGCCCGGGACAGCCTCACTACAGTCCTGCAGGATTATCCAGATTCCACGGTCGGGCAACCAGCGCGGAGTTTGCTGGCGCGTCTCTATGACGAGGTATTCAAGGAACCAGACAAAGCCCTGATGCACTATCGCGCTCTCTTGGCGGAGGACCTCGATGATGACGTCCGGCGCGATACGCTTCTCGCGATAGGCCGTTGCTACTATCAGCTCAACGCCCTCGACGCCGCCAAAGACGCCTATCGGCGCGTCTTGGCGCCGAGCTACCACCCGGATACGGACGGCGCTTACTTGCGGCTGGCCAACCTCGAGTGGCTTTCCGGCGGAACCGACGAGTCGCTGCGCTTGCTCCGCGAGCTTCAAACAAAGACCGAGGACCCCGAGCGCCACCGTGAAGCGATGTTGAGCGAGTTCGAGATCCTGATGAGCCTGGGACGCTTCCCCGACGCTCATGCGCGTCTCCGCGAGGCCGAGAACACCTTTCCGCGCTGGAGCGAGCTTCAAGAGCTTGCTACCCGCCTTCAAGCCACGGAAACACTCCTAGCCCCGCTCGACGGCGTCGGGGAAGAGGCCCTCTTGCAAGAACAGCAGAAAAAAATAAGATGGGGGGCCGGTCGCCGCCAGGGAAAGTCCGCACCCAGAGAACCGTAGGACTAGGGCTAGCCAAGGGGAAAACGTGGTCTGATCAACTCGTATGGGAAAAATATGAAACGGCTCGTGGTGCCCACCGCTGCGGTTCTTTGGAGCCTCGCCTGTGTTGGGCCGGAAGAAGAGATCCTCGAGCGCTACTTGCTCGCATGCCAGAGAGAAGACAGCCCCACTGTCGCCGCTCTCTCCATGGTGGCGTTTCCGGAGGACGACGTTCAATCCTGGAACATTCTCGAGATAAGCGAGGTGCGCTCTGAGCCGTACGCCATCCCCGTGCTCCGAGAGACGGTTGGGCTGGTGGAAGCCGAGCGTGACACGCAGTTCACGGTCTTTGGCGAGTTCCGAAGGGAGAACTACGAGTCGCTCAGACGCATCCAGGCCCGCCTGAGAGAGGAGCCGGACTACCATTTCTCCGGCCGCCTCGGCGCGTTGCAGATTGAGTGGGATGCGTTTCGCATTGAGCGCCGCCAAGTGGTCGCCAAGCTTCACGAGGCGGAGATCGCCTTCGAGCGCGCAATCCGCCGCGTGAACAAGTCGTTGCAGCGCGAGTCGAGCCCCGAATATCTGACGGGGGAGATGCTTCTAAAAAACGCCCGCGTACGCGTGACGACCGAGCTCGGCGACGGCCACTTCGACTTCACGCTGACACAATATGCGTTGAAGAATCAATTCGACGCGCTCGTGCCGGCACGCTGGATCATCACCGCTGTCGAGAAGACGAACTAGCCTAAGAGCTGAAGTTTCGCGTACTGGGCCACCAGCCGCTTCCGGCCCGCCTTTTGGAAGACGACCGTAATCTTGCGATCCGGCCCGCTGCCGGTGGCGTCCACGATCCTACCCTCGCCGAACTTGTCGTGACGTACAAGTGCTCCCGGACGCAGCGAGCCGCCCGGGCTCTGCGGGGAGCTAGGCCCGCTCTCCGGCGCGACGCGGCTCACCTGTCCGCCGTTCAGTGCATCGTCCGGGATCTCCGCCAGAAAGCGCGAGGGCTGACGAGAGCTCGTTTGGTAGGAGAATCGCCGTGACTCGGCGAAGGACAAGTAGAGCTTTCGCTTCGCGCGTGTCATCCCGACATAGAACAAGCGTCGCTCCTCCTCGAGGGCTTTGGGATCACCGCTCGCCCGGATGTGCGGGAACAGGCCTTCTTCGAGCCCGGCGAGAAAAACGATGTCGAACTCCAGGCCTTTGGCAGCGTGAAGCGTCATGAGAAGACACGGCGCCGGGCCGTCGACCGCGTCGATATCCGTGAGCAAGCCCACACCGTCGAGAAAACCGTCGAGCGTCGGCGCGGCTTCGCGAGCCTCGTACTCTGCGGCGGCGGCGATGAGCTGGTCGAGATTTTCTTTGCGCTCGCGCGCGACGGCCTCGCCCTCGCCTTCGAGCTCCGCCACAAGGCCAGCCGTATCGAGTGCTACACGGATGATCTCGGAGGGTCTGCTCTGTGCAGCCTTTTTCGTCAGCGTCAGAACGACATCCCGAAATTGCGTGAGCCCGAGCCTCGGGCGCCCCGGCAAGAGATCTCCGTCGAGGACTTCGTGCGCGGCGTCCCAAAGCGAGCAGCCTGCTGCCGCCGCGGTGCGCTGGAGCATGGCCGTCGTGGCTTGGCCCACGCCGCGTTGCGGGACGTTGACGACGCGAACAAAGCTGGCGTCGTCATGCGGGTTCGACACGAGACGAACATAGCCGAGAACGTCCTTGATCTCGCGGCGATCGTAGAAGCGCAGGCCCCCGAGAACCCGGTGGGGCACGCCCCGCGCGACGAGCTCTTCTTCGAAGACGCGCGTTTGCGCGTGGGTACGCAGCAAGATGGCCGCCCGCGCATTGGGCTCGTCGCGCCGCGTGCGATCGAGGGTGCGCGCAACGAAAGCTGCCTCCTCGCGATCGTCTTCGGCGCTGTGGAGCTCTGGCCGCATGCCCTCGTCGAGGCTCGCGATCAAGCGCTTGCCCTTGCGCGAGCGGTTGTTTTGGATGACCGCGCTCGCTGCGCGGAGGATGGCCGCCCCCGAGCGATAGTTTATCTCGAGCTTTACGGTCCTGGCATTTGGAAAGTCGGACTCGAAATCGAGGATGTTCCGCAGATCCGCACCGCGAAAGGTGTAGATGGATTGATCCTCGTCACCAACGACGAAGACGTTCCCGTGAGGTGCGAGGAGTCGGACAAGACGGTACTGAATCCTGTTCGTGTCCTGATATTCGTCGACGAGAACGTGGCGAAAGCGTCTCTCCGCGAATCCTTGGGCCCGCTCGGAGCACTCCATGAGCTCCACGCCCCGCAGCAGCAAATCGTCGAAGTCGACCGCACCTTGCGCGTCGAGCTCCTTCTGATATTGCGGTGCCACCGTTTGAAGGACTTGTTGAAAGCGGGGATCTCCCGAGCGGCGCCCGGAAAAAGCGCTGAGCTTGTACTCGGAGACCCCGGACGCGATGCGCGCCAGCGGAAATTCCCGCTCCGACACGTTTTGCGTGCGACAGATGCGCCGCAGCAAGGCTTTACGATCGTCGGTGGTGTAGAGGGTGAAACCCGAGCGCAGGCCAACATCCTCCCCGAATCGGCGAAGAAGCCGCAGCGCGAGCGCGTGAAAAGTGTGAACCGCCACGTCCTTTGCCGAATGGCTCAAGAGCGTACGCACGCGAGCCCGCATCTCGTCCGCGGCTTTGTTGGTGAACGTCAACGCGAGGATAGTCTCCGGTGCGTTGCCGCGCCTTTCGATGAGATAGGCGATACGGTGCACGATGACGCGGGTTTTACCCGACCCCGCCCCGGCCAGCACGAGAAGCGCGCCGTCGGGCGCCGTTACCGCTTCGCGTTGCTGATCATTCAGGTGATCCAGAAGGGCCTCGGGCATCGGCACAGTTTAGCTCACGTCGAAGACAGCGGTCCGATAAAAGCCCCGCGACCGTATTGACGCTATAATTCCCCGCGTTTTTTCCGAAACTCCAAGAGGACACCATGACACGTCACGTATGGTTTTGCTTTCTTCTCGTCTCGAGTCATCCCGCGATGCCGGTCGCCGCCCAAGAAGACAGCCGGGTAACGACGGCGAACTACCAGCTTGCCGCGCGCTTCGCTCCGTACAAGTTGAACCGCCTCACCTACAGCACCACCCTCAGCCCTCACTGGATCGAGGGAGGCGATCGCTTCTGGTACGAATGGGAGACGTCGAACGGGAAGTCGTTCTTCTTGGTGGACCCAGCGCGCGGCACCAAGGTACCGATTTTCGACAACGACCGGATTGCTGCCGAGTTGACCCGGCTCACGAAGGATCCATGGGATGGGCGACATTTGCCGATTCGAGGGATCAAGTTCGTCGATGAGAACACGCTCCAGTTCGAAGTTGAGTCGTCGCAGGATGAAGAGCGCGACGAGGCGGAGGAGGACTCAACCGAGCAAGAACAGCAACAAGAAGAGGAAGACAGCGACGACGAAGAGAAGGCAGCCAAGAAGAAACTCTTCCACTTCGAGTACGATGTGGCCACCAGAACCCTTCGGCAGCTCGAGGACTGGGAAGGCCCTGACAACCACCCCGGCTGGGCCAGTGTGTCACCCGACGGCGAGACGGTCGTCTTTGCCCGCAATCACGATCTGCACATGATGACGGGCGAAGCCTACGAGCAGATTCTAGATGCTCGACGCGGCAAGGATGAAGAGGAGGCCGACAAGGCGGACGAAAAGATCGAGGTAGAGGAGACCCAGCTCTCGACGGATGGTGAGAAACATTACAGCTACGCGGATTTCGAGCGTGGTGAGACCGACACCGAGAGGGAAAAGAACAAGGACAAGCGCAAGTCCGTCACCATCTCCTGGGCGCACGACTCCAGGCGTTTCGCGATCGTGCGAAGGGACCAGCGCGAGACGAGCGACTTGTGGGTGATCCACTCTGTGGGCAACAAGCGGCCCGAGCTAGAGACTTACCGCTACGACATGGCTGGTGAAGAGAGCATCACCCAGCGCGAGATCCGTATCTATGACCTCAACGCGCGACAGATGGTGACCGTCGACGCCAAAAAGTTCAAAGACCAGACGCTCGGGATCTGGAACGCTCGGAAGTTCGAATATCCCGACAGCGACGAGCCCAAGCGTGATCTCTGGCTGTCGGACGATTCGAACGAACTGTACTTTTGGCGCCAGAGCCGAGACCGCCACAGAGTCGAGGTCTGTGTGGCCGACGCCGCGACGGGCAAGCACCGTGTGCTGTTCGAAGAGGAGCTCAACACGTATGTGGAAACGCAGCCGCTGGAGCGTCTGGACTCGGGCGATCTGGTCTGGTGGTCCGAGAGGGACGGTTGGGCGCATCTTTACCGGTACGGGGCGGATGGCTTGCTGAAAAACCAATTGACCGAAGGCGCCTGGTCCGTCCGACAGATCGTCGGGATCGATGAAGTCCACGGAGCGGTGTACTTCATGGCCAACGCCCGCGATCCCGAGGAAGACCCATATTATCAGCACCTCTACCGGGTAAAGCTCGACGGCAGCGGCGTTCAACTCCTCGACCCAGGCAACTTCGACCACCGGGTCCGAATGGGGGAGTCCAACCGTTTCTTCGTGTCTAACTACTCGAGGGTGGATACACCTCCAGCCGCCGCACTCTACGCCACCGACGGGAAGAAGGCCGTGGTAGACCTAGAAGAGGCCGACTTCTCACAGCTCATGGCGGCCGGATATGAGTTTCCCGAGCCCTATAGCGTCAAGGCCGCGGATCGCGTCACCGACCTTCACGGGGTCATGTACAAGCCGTTCGATTTCGACCCGACCAAGCAATATCCGATCATCGAATACGTCTACCCCGGGCCCCAGACCGAAGCCGTGTCGAAGTCCTTCTCCACCAACCGCTTCGAGACGGCTCTTGCGCAGTTTGGCTTCATCGTGGTGACCGTGGGCAATCGCGGCGGGCATCCAGCCCGCTCCAAGTGGTACCACAATTACGGATACGGAAACCTGCGCGACTACGGTCTTGCCGACAAGAAGGCGGCGATCGAGCAACTGGCGGACCGGCACACGTTCATCGACAAAGACCGCGTCGGAATCTACGGTCATTCAGGCGGCGGTTTCATGTCGACGGCTGCGATGCTCGTCTATCCCGACCTGTTCAAAGTCGCGGTATCGTCGTCCGGCAATCACAATAACGACGTCTACAACAACTTCTGGTCCGAGAAGCACCACGGCATCAAGGAAGTGGTGGATGAAGACGGCGAAGTGAGCTTCGAGTATGACATCGACAAGAACTCCGATCTTGCGCAGAACCTGAAGGGGCACCTGCTGCTCACGACGGGCGACATCGACAACAACGTTCACATGGCGGGCACGTTGCGCATGGCCGAGGCGCTGATCAAGGCGAACAAACGATTCGACTTCTTCATCTTTCCCGGCCTGCGCCATAGTTATCGGGAGATGGGGGATTACTGGTTCTGGCTGCGAGCCGAATACTTCGTCGAGCACTTGCTCGGTGATCGCCACTGGGATCCGGATATCAAGGAGCTGAACCTCGAGAAGAACGACGTCTCTGTGCCGCCGCCCGCGCGCACACCGCCGCGGTGATCCACGATCGTCGAAGTGTTCGGCAAGGCGCCCGCCAATCGACCCGAATGAGAGATGTTGCGGCACCCGGGAATAATCTAGAATCTGAGCGAAGAGGAGAACGGCTATGCCAAACGATTCCCCCGGAATCAGCCTAACTGGACACCATCACATAACGATGGCCGTCGGCAAAGTGCAGGAGGACCTCGACTTTCACACTAAAGTCCTTGGTTACAATGTTCCGACACGCGAGCAGCAGGACCGAATCAAGAATTTTATCGAAGGCTTGGGCTACACCGATCTAGCGAACCTCTGTGCCTCTGTTGGCCGTTCTTTTCTTCTTAATTTTTTGTCACGTACTGAGTGCCGTTGACAAGCTACTCGACCGTGACCGACTTCGCGAGGTTTCTCGGCTGGTCCACGTCGCAGCCGCGACGTACAGCGATGTGATACGCGAGCAATTGGAGCGGTACGACACTCACCAACGGCGAGATCGTGTCCGGATGCCGGGGGATTCGAATGATGTGGTCCCGATCGTCGTCCAAAACAGGGAGTAGACGATCGTCGCCTTCGGTAATGAGCGCGATAATGCGGGCGCCGCGCGCTTTCGCCTCCTGGATGTTGCTCGCGATCTTGTCGTATAAAGGGTTATCGAGTGCGAGCGCGACGAGCGGCATGCGGTCGTCGATGAGTGCTATCGGACCGTGCTTCATCTCGCCCGCCGGGTAGCCTTCGGCGTGGATGTAGGAAAGCTCTTTGAGCTTGAGCGCGCCCTCGAGTGCGATCGGATATAGGTGGCCGCGGCCGAGGAAGAGAAAGTTCCCGACGAGATAGAACTCCCGCGCGACTTTCATGAGATCATCCGTGAGCTCGAGCGCTTGCTCCATGATGTGCGGCGTACGCGCGAGGTCCGCCAGGCGTTCGCGAGCCGCGTCGACGTCGAGCCTTCCGAGCCGTTGGGCGAGGTGGATTGCGAAGAGATAGAGCGCGACGATCTGGGACGTGAACGTCTTCGTCGCCGCCACGCCGATCTCCGGGCCGGCATGGGTATAAAGCGTATGGTCGCAAAGCCGTGTAGCCATCGAGCCCATAACGTTGCAGATCGCGAGCGTCTCAGCACCCGCCTCTTTCGCGGTCTTGAGCGCCGCTAGAGTATCGGCGGTCTCACCGGATTGCGTGATCCCGATAACGAGCTGATCCCTTCCGAGGATCGGGTTGCGGTAGCGGAACTCTGATGCAACATCCACGTCGACTGGGATGCGGGCGAGCTCCTCGATATAGAACTTTCCCACCTGTGCGGCGAGCCAGCTCGTACCACAGGCCGCGATCGAGATGCGGGTCATCTTTGCCACGAAGGTGTCGTCGAGCTCGACTTCACTCAAGTGGACGAGCCCGGAATCGAGCGAATAGCGGCCCAAAAGCGTGTCGCGGACGGCGCGAGGCTGCTCGAAAATCTCTTTGAGCATGAAGTGCTTGTAGCCTTGCTTCTCGACTTGGACGGGATCCCAAGTAATCTGCTGGGGCTCCCGCTTCTGTTCGCGTCCGCTCTTGTCGACGACGGTGACTTCGCCGCGCTTCAATATCGCGACATCGCCATCCTCGAGGAACACAACCGAACGCGTGTGGCTCAAAAAGGCCGGGACGTCCGAGGCGATGAAGGACTCGTCCTCCCCAATGCCGAGCACGAGCGGCGGGCCGTAGCGCGCGCCAACGAGCACGTCCGGCTGCTCTGCCGTCAACGCCACGAAGGCGAAAACACCATCGAGCTCGTCGAGCGAGAGCTGTACCGCTTTCGCGAGATCGCCATCGAAGTGCTTTTCGATCGTGTGGGAAATGATCTCGGTGTCGGTCTCGGTCACGAATTTATGACCTTGTTCCACGAGCTTTTGCTTGAGGGCGAGATAATTCTCGATGATGCCGTTATGCACGACAACGATCGATCCGGTGCAATCGCGGTGCGGGTGCGCGTTCTCCTCGTTCGGCCGGCCGTGCGTTGCCCAGCGCGTATGACCTATGCCGTAGGAGCCGTTTAATTTGCTATGGTCGATCTGCCGCGCGAGGTTGTCGAGCTTCCCCTCGGAGCGAAGCACCTCGAGCCCTCGGGGCCCCACGACCGCGATCCCTGCGGAGTCGTAGCCGCGATACTCCAAAGAGCGGAGGCCCGCGAGGAGCATTTCGCTCGTGGGCCGTTCGCCGATATAACCGATGATGCCGCACATGATTCAGAGCTCCCTTCGTTCGAGGCGTTTTTGCCGGGCCCAACCTTTTTTGTTGACTTGCCGACTTCTTGCGAGCCCGAGCGCGTAGGCGGGAACGTCCTTCACGATGCATGAGCCGGCGGCGACGAAAGCGCCTTTGCCGACGCGCACGGGGGCGACCAGCTGCACATCGCTTCCCACGAAAGCGCCGTCCCCAATAACGGTGCGACTCTTCACCTTGCCGTCGTAGTTACATGTGATGGTTCCCGCGCCGAGATTCGCGCCGCGACCGACGGTCGCGTCCCCGACATAGCTCAAATGAGCCGCTTTCGCGCCGGCCCCGATCCGGGAATTCTTGACCTCGACGAAGTTCCCGATACGCGCGGCGTCCCCGATGTCCGATGCCGGACGGAGATGCGTGAAAGGGCCGATGGAAGCGTTCTTGCCAATACGACTTTCGCGGATGAAACAGTGATCGAGAATTTTCGTGCCCGCGCCAATGGATGCGTCGACGAGATGGCTGAAGCTTCCAATCACACACCCTTTCGCAACGCGGGAGTCGCCCTCGATGACCACCCATGGCGAAAGCACGGTGCCCGCGCCGACGGAGATCTCGGGGTCGACATAGACGCTCGACGGATCCGGGAAGAGGACGCCGCGTCGCATGAGAGTCTCGACCTTGCGCCGGCGTAAAATAATGTGGGCTTGGCTCCAGTTCTCTGCATTCTCGACGCGTAACAGTTCGTCGTCTGTCGCGGGGAAGACAGGAGTGGGCCGAAGGACCTTCGCGAGCTCGTGAAGCGTTCTCGCGCGAACGTCCTTCATCGCCCGCCCTTCGGCTACGAGAACGACCGGAAGCCCGCCACCACTTACGAAAAGGGCGGCCGGCGCTTTGGGGCTTGCTTTGCTTGCCTTCAGAACACGCTTCAGCGTGCTCGCTTCGAGGCAAGGGAGCTCGGCGGGAACGCAAACGATGGTCTCGCGCATCGCTGCGAGCTCGCGTGTCGTTGCCGTTTCCATGCCGTCCGGGGCGCCCTTTCCAATCCATAACACGCGGCGCGGCTCGAGAGCTCGGGCTGCGATCAGCGTGCGCTCCCAAACTGTCTTTCCGAGCAGCCGCGTGAAAGCGAATCGACTCTTGCCTGGACAGAGCGCGATGACGGTCATGGCGTTATGGGGAGGTGTGTACGACTCGCGCGTGCGCGCGATGAAAAATGGACTGAAGGGCGCCCGCGGTCTTCACCCCGTC
Source organism: Acidobacteriota bacterium (assembly GCA_004356105.1). GTDB lineage: Bacteria > Acidobacteriota > Vicinamibacteria > Marinacidobacterales > SMYC01 > SMYC01. The sequence goes on from SMYC01000116.1 coordinate 30,670, forward strand.
GTGCCGCACAGCGGCTCCTGGGTGGAGCAGGTCTTCGCTCACCAGCGCGCACGGAAGCGCGTCGCCTCTCGAATGACGGACCGGCTCCGCGCCGTCTTCACGGTAGCGCGCAATCATCTCGGCGGGGATGGAAGCGGAGTTTCGGAGCACGCATGAAAGCTCGAGCCCCGGCGCGTGGTCTAGAAGAGCTTCGACGTGGTCGACGAGCGAGTAGCCGGTCGTCTCGCCCGGCTGTGTCATGACGTTTGCGAGATAGACGACGTCGGCGCCGGAGCTCGCAATGGCCTCAGTCACGCCGGGAACGAGCAAATTGGGTACGAGGCTCGTGTAAAGCGAACCAGGTCCAATCAAAACGAGGTCGGCCTGGGTCAATGCTTTGAGGGCTTCCCGCGGCGGCCTGCAGTCCTCGGGCTCGAGATAGACGCGTCGCACCCGCTGTGGCGAGCCTGTGATGTTCGTCTCGCCCCACACGATCGAGCCATCGTCGAGCTCCGCCCGAAGCGAGACCCGCTGGTTCGTCGAAGGAAAAACGCGCCCGCGTATGGCCAGGACTTGGCTTGCTGCACGCACGGCTTCGCTGAAGTCCCCGGTCACGCCCGTAAGAGCGGTCAGGAAAAGATTGCCAAAGTTGTGCCCTGCCAAGTCTCCCGAGCCTTCGAATCGATACTGAAAAAGCGAAGACAAGAGCGACTCGTCAGCGGAGAGAGACACGAGACAGTTGCGAATGTCGCCGGGCGGCAACATCTGAAACTCGTCGCGTAGACGTCCAGAGCTACCACCGTCATCCGTGACCGTGACGAGCGCAGAGAGGTCGGCGAAATAGACATCGTCCTTGGAAGGTTCCGGGGGAGGATCCATAAACTGCTTGAGCCCGGCCAGAAGCGCGGACAGACCGGTACCTCCGCCAATAGCGAAGACCCTCAGGCCGTAAATCACGAGACCGCCTCTTCTACGCCCCGGCGAGTAGCGCTGCCACCTCGGCCTCGCGGCGAACGCTGTTGAAGTCCTCGTCGCCTCTCGCGTGGAATCGCGAGGTCGGGTCGCTGTTGATGGCTTGCTGGAGATATTTGGCGCTTGCCGGAGCATCGCCAGACAGCGCGTGCGCCGCTGCGAGGCAGTATTGAACATGAGAGCTCTTGGGCTCGAGCTCGATGGCCTTCGACAAATGTTTGATGGCTTGTTCGGCGTCGCCTTCATTGAGATACATGACGCCAAAATTGACCATTTCCTCGGCCGTCTTCGGACGGTGCTGAGGCGCGAGTTGACGCGCGCAAATCTTGAGATAGGAGTCGACCCGATCGAGCAGCTCCTTTTCCTCGGGGTAAGTGGTGACCAAGCGCTCGAGCCCTTCTTTCGCCCGTTGGGGGTCTCCCTTGTAGAGCGCTTTGACGGCTTTCTCTAGCTCATCGACGGCCTTGTTGTAGTTCTCGTTCGAACCGCCTGCCTTCTTCTTGTTCTTTGCGGCCTTGGAGCGTGTCGTTTTCTTAGCCAATGCGACCTCCTTGAAACTATAGAATTGGCCCGTCGAGACCGGCCACCTTAGGAATCGAGACGCGGGCGTCGCTAGGACACTCGTTGGTTGGAGTGTTAAATTATAGGGTTAGTTAGGGTCCCGAATCAACTCTCTAGCCCAACTTTAGCCGCTCGCGGGTGTCCTCCTCGAGGAGCGCCTCGGGTGGGCACACCCCGATCCCATGCTTTTTCAAGGAGTTGTGTCGTCCTGATACGCCGATCGCCTGGATGGCGTCAGGACTTCGTCGCTCGCCTTCGAGAAGGAAGCGAACGCCTTGAACGAGGGCGCCCGCGTTGATTAGAAAATCGGGCGCATAGGTGATATCACGGTGAAGCCGCGCAGCCCGCAGGACGGGTCTTCGATCGGAAGGATTGCTTCAACGTCTATGGGTTGCGAGCTCATTGTAGACGTCGCGCGTCGAGAGCCCATGCTCTTTCGCGAGTTCCTTGGCGGCATCGCGCGGCGACAAACCGTCCGCGCGCAGCTTGGCAAAGCGGGGGGCGAGGCTAGCGACCGCGACGGGCGGAGCGGCCTCACCATAACATTCGCCACTTACGACAATCGTTAGCTCTCCCTTGAAGCGACGTCCCTGCGCCCACGCGGCGAGCCGACCGAGAGTGTCGGCCTGGTGCTCTTCGTGAAGCTTCGTCATCTCACGGAGGACACAGGCCGAGCGCGGTCCGAGCAGCGCTTCGAGATCCGACAGCAACTTCGTGACGCGGCCTGGTGCTTCGTAGAGCACGAGGGTTCCAGGAGCGTCTTGTAGCGCTTCGAGGGCTTTTCGTCGCGCGCCGCCCTTGCGCGGAACAAAGCCGACAAAAGTGAAGCTCGATGTGGGAAGCCCGGCTACCGAGAGAGCCGCTAGAAGAGCGCTAGCGCCCGGGACCGGGCGCACGAGGATGCCCGCCTCCCGCGCGGCCGAAACGAGCCGGTAACCGGGGTCCGAGACGAGCGGCGTCCCCGCGTCGGAGACGAGCGCTATATTCTCCCCGGCCGCGAGGCGCTCGACGAGCTTCGGCGTACGCACGGCCTCATTGTGCTCGTGGTAGGAGAGCGTCCTGGTGGCGATGTCGTAGTGACGGAGGAGCTTCCGGGTCACGCGCGTGTCCTCGCAGGCGATGAGGTCCACAGACTGAAGCACCTCCTTCGCCCGGAACGTCATGTCACCTAGGTTCCCGATCGGCGTCGATACGACAAAGAGTGTTCCTGTCACGGCGCGCGATCGTATCAACATTAGTCGCTATTGCGCGCCTCACGTGCCTGTGGTACGTTTTTCGGTCGCGCTATAGTCCAAAGGTATCCCGTGTCGCAAAGAGAAAACAGCCAAGAAGAACGCATCGAGCTTTCTGTGATTTTCCCTGCCTATAACGATGCCGGCACCATCCCGAGCATGGTCATCGGGGCGCGTCTCGCGGCCCGCAAGCTTACCGATAGTTACGAGATCATCGTCGTCAATGATGGAAGCAGCGACCACACGGCCGAGGTGCTGTCCGAGCTCGAAGCTGTGTTTCCCGAGCTTCGGGTTATCCACCATCCGGTCAACCGCGGCTATGGCGGCGCTCTGCGAACGGGTTTCCAGGCCGCGACGAAAGACCTCATCTTTTACACCGATGGCGACGCGCAATACGATCCCCGCGAGATGTCGCGGTTGTTCGACGCGTGGGGGCCAGGGAGCG
>SMYC01000117.1 GCA_004356105.1 Acidobacteriota bacterium
CCTAGAGACATCCTCATCCTAGACACCTCGGGCTCCTCGAGTCGTCAAGTGTTCGCAAAAGTTTTGTCAAGAATGTAAAAGGATGCGTGAATCGTCTGAACGGGGTGAGTTGCCGTCCAAGAACCCTCCGGCTATCATGAACTGAAAGCCCACAACATCACTTACATAAACTCGTTGCCCACCGGGCGGAACGAGATCGAACGCAATGCTTCTCTTTATTCTACTCCTCGCGATTCTGGGCCTCTGTGGTCTGTACGGTTCTGCGCTACGCGCATCGGCGCGCGCCGCGGAGGACCTTTCCCGCCAAATGACGTCGCTCTACGCAGGCCCTCACGAATTTCTGGTCGCGCATCCGTTTTCGTTTCCAGTTTCCCGCGACGGCTATGACACCGTGTGCGCCGATCTCTCGGAGCTCGGCTTCGTCCATCTCGGGAGCATCGAGGATCGCACGGTCTCCGATGCCCTCCCGACAATGCGAACCTTTAGCGATGTCTACACAAACGATTCCGGCGATACGTTCTGCGCCACGTACCGCATCCAAACGCCGGAATGCGACTTGCAAGTCGTGGAATTCTTGACGCAGTTCGAAGATGGAACCTTCCTGACGACGACGAACTCCACGCCCGCGGGTTGGATGGAGCGTCCGCCCGAGATCGACACAACAATCATCGAGCATGGGTCCACATTGCAGCTTTCCTCGAGACATGCCGAACGCCTCGAAGAGGCTAAAGTGGCGGGGGAAAAGCGCGTCCTTGCTATTGTGTCGCTGGAAGATGTGCTGGCGACCCAAAGTGCTTTTGTCGCGCTCGAGGTTCGGCATCGCCAGAGCGTCGGCTATTTGACTTACGACGAGGTCGTCACCATGAGCGCTCGAGACACGACCCCATACCTGCCCGGGGCCCGGCGTTTCTTCCACTGGTCGTTCAAGCGCCACGTACCGGGACAGCTGAGTCAGTGATTTAGAGGCGCTCCCAATCGGTCGCTGAGCGGCGATTGGCGCAGGTGGCCAACTCGGGTATCCTCGGCCGATGACGGCGGCGTTGGTCGGAGCGGAGCTGAACCACTACAAGGTCGTCGCTCAACTCGCCAAGGGCGGTATGGGCGAGGTCTTTCTCGCCGAAGATACTCCAATGCTCGGGAGAGCCTGCCGTCTTTGGTGCGCGACGCCCAACGTGGGATAATATCACTTTGACCAGGAGGGGCGAGCTTGTTGCCGTCATGATCTCCACCGATCGGTACCACGCCCACGCCAAGAGCTCTTTGCCGTTGCGCCGCGCGCTCCACAACTTCCGAAGCGCTTTCAATCTCGAGCAGCTGGACATAGAGAGCGTTCATGAAGGTGTTCGCGATCGAACCGATGGACGGGTCGTTCCGTTTTGAGCCTTTCGTACCTAACGTCAGGAATAAAGGCATGGACCTCTATCAGGAACTCAGGGATGTTACAGAGGCGTTCTTGGATGCGGATATTGATTATGCTGTCTGCGGGGGAATGGCGGTGGCTATCCACGGTTATCCGCGATTCACTAAAGACTTGGACTTTCTTGTTCTCGAGGATGATATGCCGCGGATTCGCACCGCCGTTAAGAATTTGGGCTACACGCTTCCCGCCGGCCCGATTCCGTTCGGCGTTGGCACGGATGCCACCCGCCGCATCTATCGCATCTCGAAGGTCATCGGTTCTGACGTGTTCACTTTGGACTTCTTGATTGTTAGTGCCCAATGGAGTGAGGCGTGGGAAACGAGACGCGACTATGAATTGGAAGATGGTGCCGTTTTGACAGTTGTCTCACGTGAGGGCCTTTTGCATATGAAACGGCTGGCAGGCCGCCTTCAGGACCAACTCGATCTCCAAAATCTGGAAAAACAGGATGAGCGATAACACCATTGCGCAGACCGCCATCGATATGTCGCCGGCGGCGATATCACAACGCCTCCGAGATGTAGCACAGCTTTATCAACTTGGCTGTAAACTCACCAAAGCTAAGCCCGTAACAGAACGCGGCAGGCGGTAACCACGACAGGTCGGTCGGTCATGGGCTCATGGCGGAGTCCTTTCGGGACCTCAAAGTTGACGACCCAGACCGCGCTCTCGAGTGAGAGACCCGATCGTAGATGGCGAGGAGTCGTTCTTCCAGAACGTAGAATGATCTACGTCTAGAAGGAAACCCGGGCTTCGGATTCAAGCAGAAATTTTACTACGGAATCGTAACCGAGATTTCTCGCCGCATCGAGCGCCGACTGATTCGATGCGTTCTGCAAATTAATGTCGACGCCCGCTGCGACCGCGATTCTCGCGGCGTCAAGGGCAAGTGATTCGCGCACATCCGGGTTCAACTGATTAGCGGGAAGCGATGCCAGATCGCCGCGTCGATCAGGCCCCGAGCCTCTCCGCAAGCGCCTGTTGCCCATTCCCATCGCGGCCATCAACACCGATATTCCGCCTTCTTCCTCGAGTCGATGGCTTTCGAGTTTCCGCCCGGCATTGCTGCGCTCGGGGTAGCTTACTTCATGCACGAAACGGGCATCGGCACCGTACTCCAGAAGCATAGCCATGGCACCGGGTTCGGTATACCGAGCTGCCAGCCACAGTGGTGTTGCACCAACGAATGTCTCGTGAAAATGGAAGTCCAGTGATTGACGGCGGGTAGGGGTCGCGCGCTCGACTCGAGCATTCGGATCCGCATCATAGGCAAGCAGGACCCGTGTCGCGGCATCGTTGCCCAGCATTACCGCTACATGCAGCGCAGTGTGACCGGCGACCGCCGAATTCGGCTTGGCCCCGCTTTGCAAAAGAAACTCCACCGATTCAGCATTGCCACCGTGAACGGCCATAATGGTCGGACTGATCCCGAATGCTGCCACTGCATTGACATCGGCACCAGCGTGCACCAACAATTCTACCGAGCGAAGATCACCGGATCTGGCAGCAAACATCAACGCAGTGTTGCCACCTTTCTCAACCCACACCTGGTAGCTTGGATCACTCTGCTGAGCCTTGTCGGTTTTCATGAATTGCTTGCGAATATCTGAACGTGAGTGAGGATCGGCCCCAAATTCCAGCAACGCCTCGATGACCCCGGAATGCCCTTGACCTGCTGCCCACATCAAGGCTGTCTGGCCGCGGGTAGCTTTACGATCCGGATCGGCACCCGCAGTAAGCAACTGTCTGACCACCGCCGGGTCTCCGGAACGCGCAGCACTCATTCCCAGAGTCTCGCCTGACGGCAAGGCTGCGTCGGGGTCTGCTCCCGCTTCCAGCAATAGCTCAACCATGGACGCGTTGCCATTTTGAGCAGCAAGCCAAAATGGTGTCACGCCGAGTTCGGTAACGGCATTTACATTGGCGCCTTCCCTCTGTGCCAAAGAATTCCGGCACATCGATACGAAGGTGCGCAGGAATCGCGAAGCCTCGGGGCCTGACGCCGCCAGCATCCACCAGCCGACATTAGCAATTACCGCAAGGCCCGGCACGCTCAGGACGAGTGCCGCGACACAGTTCGAAGATGGAACCTTCCTGACGACGACGAACGCAGCACCCGCGGGCTGGATGGAGCGTTCACCTGAGATCGACACGGAAGTCATCGAGCACGGATCCACATCGCAGCTCTCATTGAGACATGCCGAACGGCTCGAAGAGGCTAGAGCGGCGGGGGGAAAGCGCGTCCGGACTATCGCGTCACTGGAAGATGTGCTGGCGGGCCAAAGTGCTTTTGTGGCGCTCGAGGTTCGGCATCGCCAGAGCGTCGCTTATTGACTTACGACGAGGTCCTCACCATGAGCGCTCGAGACACGACCCCATACCTGCCCGGGGCCCTGCGGTTCTTCCTCTGGTCGTTCAAGCGCCACGTGCCGGAACAACTGAGTCAGTGATTTAGAGGCGCTCCCATCGGTCGCTGAGCTGCGATTGGGCGTAGGTGGCCAACTCGGGTATCCTTTCGGCCGATGAAGGAGGCGTTGGTCGGAGCGGAGCTCAACCACTACAAGGTCATCGCTCAACTCGGCAAGGGCGGTATGGGCGAGGTCTATCTCGCCGAAGATACGAGGCTCCGACGGAAGATCGCGCTGAAGGTGCTCCCAACGGAGATGGCAGAGGACCCTGATCGTCTCGCCCGATTCCGGCGCGAAGCGATCGCGATTGCCGCTCTCAATCACCCCAATATCGTCACGATCCACTCGGTCGAAGAATCGAACGGCGTGCATTTCCTGACGATGGAGCTCGTCGTCGGGAAGCCACTGTCGGAGCTCATCGGGAAGGACGGCATGAGCTTGTCCAAGCTCCTAGAGATCGCGACAGCTATGGCCGGGGCACTTTCCGCCGCTCACACAAAAGGAATCACCCACCGCGACCTCAAGCCGCCGAACGTGATGGTAGCGGATGATGGTGGGATCAAAGTCCTCGATTTTGGGCTCGCGAAGTTCGCCCCATCGTCCACCGCAGTAGGTCTCGACTCGGAGCTTTCGACCGAGGTGAGAACTCGGGAAGGCATGATTGTCGGCACCGTCCCGTACATGTCGCCTGAGCAGATCCAGGGCGGCGCGGTGGACCCGCGCAGCGATATCTTCTCGCTCGGCGTCATGCTCTACGAGATGGCTTCGGGACGCAGGCCGTTTACGGGTGACAGCGCCATTGCGCTCTTGTCATCGATCCTCAAGGACGACCCAGCTCCATTGGACGGGCTTCCGGAGCGCTTGAACGCGATCCTCGAGCGCTGCCTGGCCAAAGATCCGGCGGCACGTTTCCAAAACGGCGAGGAGTTTCTCGCTGCAATTTCCGCGGCACGGGCCCCTGAAGTCACCGTGGCTGGCTCCGACACACCCTGGATTGTCGTGCGGCCTTTCAAGACTAGATCCGGCGATGACGAGCTCTCTTCGTTCTCCGAGGGGCTGACCGAGGACATCACCGCGGGACTTTCGCGCTTTACTCATCTTTCCGTCCTGACCGACCGTTCGGCGTCACATCCCAGCGAGAGCTACGCGGTCGAGGGAAGCATTCGCAAGGCAGCGTCGAGCATTCGCGTAAGCGTCAAGCTACTCGACAAAAAGAGTGGCGCGCACCTCTGGGCTGATCACTTCGATCGCGATATGAGCACGGGCGACATTTTCGCGGCGCGGGACGAGATCGCAGATCGCATCGTCGCGACCGTCGCGGATACATACGGTGTCCTGACCCGATCCCTGGTGGCGCTGGTGAAGGCGAAACCTATTGAAGCGTTGAGCGCCTCCGAGTGCGTGCTGCGCTGGTTCGGGTTCGTGCAGATCGTGCGGCCGGACGAGCACGCCGAGGTCCGGGAAGCTCTCGAGAACGCGCTCGAGCGTGAGCCGGAACACGCCGATGCGTGGGCTTGTCTTTCGTTGCTGTATGTCGAAGAGTATCGCCACAACTATAATCCACGACCGGATCCGTTGGAGCGCACGCTAAAGGCGGCGCGCCGCAGCGTCGAGCTAGATGCCACGAGCCCGCTCGCACACTTGGCGCTCGCCACGGCCCATTGGCACCGGCGCGAGCTGAGCGCCTTTCGTCCCGCCGGGGAGCGAGTCCTGACTCTGAATCCGAGAGACTCGAACAGCATCGCGTTTATTGGCGTGTTCACGAGCTACTCCGGCGACTGGGCTCGCGGGAAGGCCCTCATGGCAAGAGCCATGGCGCTGAACCCGCACCATGGGGGGTGGTTCCATTTCCCGTTCGTGTGGGACCACTACCTAAAGGGCAAGTACAACGAAGCACTCGAGGCCGCTGAGAAGGTCAACTTGCCTATGTACTATCAGACCCACATAGCGCTGGCCGTTACCAATGCTCAGCTAGAACGTACGGAAGCGGCAAGGAAACACGTCGAGAATTTGCTGGAGCTCGTTCCCGATTACGCGGGCACCGCCCGATCCGATCTTTCAAAATGGTACGGCGAAGAGCTCGTCGAGCACCTTCTCGAAGGTTTGGCGAAGGCAGGTCTCGATGTCGGCGTGGCGGTCGGAGCGCACGATGTCGAGCGCCGGCCTTTCGTCGGACGGGAGGCAGAACAAGACCAGCTCGTCACAGCGCTTCATTCGGTCGCGAAAGGCAACGGCCGGCTGGTGCTCATCGGCGGTGAGCCCGGGGTCGGAAAAACGCGGCTCGCGCATGAGTTAATGGCGACCGCTCGCGCGCGCGGCATGCGCGCCTTCACGGGGAACAGCTACGAAGAAGGCGCCGCTCCTTTCATTCCCATCATCGAGATCCTCGAGCAAATGATGCGCGACGTTTCCGCGGAGACGCTTCGCGACGCGCTCGGCGACGGCGCCCCCGAAGTGGCCAAGCTCGTCCCCGAGCTGCGGCGGGCCTATACCAATATCCCCGAGCCCATCGAGCTTCCACCCGAGCAGCAGCGCCGAGCTCTCTTCAACGCGACCCTCGATCTATTCCAAGCATTGAGTGCGAAGACCCCGATCGTGATGCTTCTCGACGATTTGCACTGGGCAGATGAGTCATCGCTCGCGTTGCTGCAACACGTCACCCAACAGCTCGAGAATCTACCGCTGCTCATCATCGGCACTTATCGCGACGTCGCGCTCGATGTCGGCAAGCCGTTCGAAAAGGCGATGGCGACCCTCGTGCGCCAGAAACTCGCGGAGCGATTGCCGCTGAAGCGCCTCCCAGAGGGGGCCGTCGCCGAGCTGTTGGCAGCGCTCGGCGGTGCCGAGCCTCCCGAAGCACTCGTCCACCTCATTTTCGAGGGAACCGAAGGAAACCCTTTTTTCGTTTCCGAGGTGTTCCTGCATCTGAAGGAAGAAGGAAAGCTCCTGGACGATGGAGGTGCCTTTCGCGTCGACCTGAACGCAGACGACCTGGATGTTCCCGAAGGAGTACGTCTGGTCATAGGACGACGCTTAAAGCGTCTGAGTGAAAACACTCCGAAGGTTCTCACGGCCGCCGCAGTTGTCGGGCGTCGGTTCGAGCTCCGACTCGTGGAGGCTTTGAGCGATCTCGACGAAGACGCCTTTCTCACGCGATTGAAGAAGCGGAAGCCGCGAAGCTCATCGAGCCTGAAGCAAGCGGACGCAACACGAGCTACGCCTTCACCCACGAGCTCATTCGTCACACGTTGATGGGTGCGCTCTCGCTTCCCCGGCGCCAGCGCGTGCACGCAAAGGTCGCGGGGGCGATAGAGGAGACTTTCCCGAAAGACCTTCAAGCTCGCGCATCCGATCTAGCACATCATTTCTATCGAGCAGGAAGTGCGGCGGATCTCGAGAAGACCGTGAGCTATCTGATGCTGGCAGGCGATAACGCTTTCGCCGCGGGTGCAGCGGATGAAGCCATCGACGCTTTCGACCGCGCTCTCTCATTGGATGACAACAATGAGCTGAAATACGAAGGGCGACTTCTCTACAGCCGCGGATTGGCCCGGCGGGCCACCGGGCAGTGGGATTTGGCGGCCGCTGATTGGGAGGAGGCGCTTCTCTTTTTCGAGAAAGAAGGTGATGGCGAGACGGTGGGACATATCTGCTGGTGGTTGGCATTCCAGCAAGTTTTTGACAATCGAACGGAAGAAGGGCTCGCGACCGTCGAGCGTGGCCTTCGGGCCGTGGACGACGTGAGCCCCGCGCGGAGCAGGCTCGACGGCGTCGCCTCTCACGCGCACGCGCTCGGCGGTAACTTCGAAGAAGGTCTCGAGCGTTCCGACCGGGCTCTCTCGACTGCTGAAGAATTGGGTGACGAGCGCCTGCTGGGAAGCGAGGTGCTTTTTGGTCGCGCCTACCTGTTCTGGACGCATTTGATCGCCGGACGCATGGAGGAAGCTGGGGACCGCGCGATCGAGCTCACGAAACGCTGCGGTAGCCCTTGGGCGCAATCGAACATCCAGAGCATCACCCAACTCGCCTGGCTTCTCACGGGCCGACTCGGCAAGCTTCAGAGTGAGCTTCCCAAAATAGAGGCGCTCACCGCGCGCCAGGGCGACCTGAGCGGACAATCCTGCGTGATGTTTTCGCAATGCGTTCTGGCGCTCGCGCGCGGCGAGTTGCAAGAGGCGCAAGAGGCGGCCTCGAAGATGATCACGTTTTGTCGCGAGGCAGGGTTTCCATGGATCTCGTTCGTCTATTCCTGGCGCGGAATGACGCATTTTTGGCGAGGGGCATGGGATGAAGCCATGAGCGATTTCGGTGAGGCCGTGCCCATGGAACCCGGCGGGGCCTACGCCGGTTGGGACCAGGGGCACCGGTTCCTCGGGCGCGCCTATATCGAGCACAGAATCGAAGATTCGGACTTCGAAAAGCTGAAACAGATTCTTCCCCAAAGAGGTCGTCCTAGCGGAGCAGGCTCATGGATTGCCCTGCTTACGATGGTTGAAGGGCTTGCCGTCCTTGGACGACGCGGCGAAGCCGCCCGGCTCTACCCGCTCGTCACGCAGAAGCTTGAGGACGGCACCGTTTTATGTCTCGTTCAAGGACTCGTCGATAAAGCCGCGGGCATCGCCGCCGCCGCGGGAGAGGAGTGGACGCTCGCGGAAGCGCACTTCGAAAAGGCGCTCCGTCTCGCTGAGGAGCTTCCGCATCGCCTGGAGCAGCCCGAAGTGCGGCGTTGGTACGCGCGCATGCTTCTCGATCGCGACGGCTCTGGCGATGACGAGAAAGCACGCAGGATGCTGCTGGAGGCGAAAGCAAGCTACGAAGAGCTCGGCATGCCCAAGCACGCCGAGATGGCGACCTCTCGTAACTGAATCTACGGCCTGGAGGAGTCCGCAGGCACGCACTATCTCGTTCTCGAGCTCGTTCCTGGGGAGACTCTCGCGGAGCGAATCGCACGCGCAGCCTCAGTGGACGTCGGCACACGGACTTCGCCGGCCGCTACTCCTCTAGCAAGCTCCGCAGCATCCACGCGGTTTTTTCGTGGATCTGGAGACGCTGCGTCGCGAGGTCCGCAGTTGCTTGATCGTTGGTCGCATCAGCGACCGTGATCACCTTGCGGGCGGTACGCACCACCGCCTCCTGACCTTCCACGAGAAGCTTGACCATGTCGTTCGCCTTGGGAACCCCGTCGGTGTCCGCAACCGTAGCCAGCCGTGAAAACGCACTGTAGCTCCCTGTCGCAGGATGTCCGAGCGCGCGGATACGTTCGGCGAGTGTCAACCGCGAGGGCCAACTCTGTGTACTGCTGCTCAAACATCAAGTGCAGCGTTTGGAACATCGGACCCGTGACGTTCCAATGGAAATTATGGGTCTTCAGATACAGCGTGTAGCTGTCCGCGAGGAGTTTCGACAGCTCCTCCGCGAGCCTCTCGCGGTCTTGATCTTTGATGCCGATATTTATTCTCATGACGTTCTCTTTTTCCTCCTACTCCGACGTTTCGATCTGGCGGTACTTGACCGCAGACCTGCTTCAACCCTCCAAGACGGACGACGGAAGCTCGAGGCCTTGAGCGACGCGCCTGCCGTAGGCGGGATCCGCTTCCAAAAAGTGGCGCACCTGTCGCTCCTGGATCTCCTGAGGCACCGACGTCATCGCGCGAACGATATTTCCGACGAGACGTCGTCGCTCGTCCTCACTCATTAGGCGGAACAGATCCCCGGGCTGCGTGTAGTCGTCGTTGCCAGCCCGATGGTCGTAGCGATCGACACCACCTTGGATCTTGAGTGGGGGTTCCTTCGCCTCCGGTGACTCAACGGGGCCGCCCATGCTGTTCGGCTCATAGTTCACGCTCCCGCCTTCGTTTCCGTCAAAGCGCATTTGCGCAGATTCGTCTTCGGGTCGCGTTTCTGCGTATGGATGAAGTCCGGAAACTTGTACGGATCCCGTGCGAAAAAAACGGGCGTGTTGTTCCCGACCAGATCCCAGTTTTCCTCCTCGGTGTAGAATTTAAGAGCGAAGCCTCGCACGTCCCGCTCGGCATCTGCCGCCCACCGCTCGCCGGCAACCGTCGAAAAGCGTAAGAGGCACTCAGTCTTCTTGCCAACTTTAGAGAACACTTTCGCCTTGCTAGAGCCTAGACGTTGTCAAACAGCTTTAGCAGATGACGATGTACCCTTGTAACATAAGCCACGAGACTTTCGGTGCAATGGTGGTTTTGGCGCTCTAAGCTAAGCCGACACCACTCACTTAGGAGCCGCACAAAAATAAGTTCAGCGTTAGTTTACAGTCCCACAGAGACATCCGTCCAAGTGGTTGATATCGAAAGAGTCTGATTAGCCCACCAA
>SMYC01000118.1 GCA_004356105.1 Acidobacteriota bacterium
AAATAGACGGGCTGGTGCTCTTTCCACACGCCTTCTGGTCCGCGAAAGTCCCGTATGCCGCTTCCCGTGGAAATGCCAGCGCCGGTGAAGACGAGGATCCGCTCGGACTCCGCAATGAGCTCAGTCAGTTTCTCGCTATCGGCCAACATGATGCTTCTGGTGCTCGAGTCGGTGCGCTTCGAGCGGCGAGGCTTCGAACGCTTCCCCGCCCTGCTCGATCCAAACCTTCTCGATTTGCGCCGCGAACCTGCGGCCGACATAACGTGCTATGCGCTCGTTCGACACGACGTCGGCGCGCAAGCTCTCGATCCGCTCCTGAAGCTCGGCCGCGGAGCGCCCGGCGCGGCGCTCTTCACTCACGACCCGGTGAAGCGTCTCAAAAAACGACTTCTGGTCTTCGAGAACGGCGCCGTCGCCGAGCGGTCCATGTCCCACCCCCACCATCCGAGGACGAAGCGCCTGCGCCTTTTCGAGCGTCGCCTGCCACGCCCGGGTGTCGCCGTCTCCTACGAAATTATGCGGGCCGTTCACGACCGCATCGCCACTAAACAGGATGCGCTCTTCGGGCAACCAGGCCCATCCGTCGCCATGCGTGTGGCTCACGCCGAGATAAAGAAGCTCGACCCGCCGGGTCCCGTCATCAAAAACGAGCTTGTCGGGAAAGCGGAGGATCGGCAGAACAAGCTCGCTCGCAACGACATCATCCCGCGTCTCGCCGTTCCACCGCTCGGGCTCGTAACGCTCGGCCTCCTCGATCACCCCCTCGTGCGCTACTGGTATCGCACCCGCATCCATCCACACTTTGTTGCCGTACATGTGGTCGCCGTGGTGATGCGTATCGAAGGCGAATCGGATCGGCTTGTCGGTCATCGCGCGGATCTTGCTCAGGACGATCTCGGCGCCGCTCGGATAGTTCCCATCGATAACGAGCACGAATTTCTCGAACATCACCCAGCCCTGATTGCAGTGGCCTTTTTCGATGTCGCCCTGATGAAAGTAGATACCGGGGGCAATTTCCTGAACCTCGCCAGTACGGTCTTGCGCCGCAGTGCTCAGTGAAGCGGACAGAAAAAAGCCGACCCATAGCGCGCGGTTCATAATGTCTCCTTCTTCGGTTCGAGTGACGTCAAATCCGCGATGCGAACCGGCGCTCCGGACTGAACGCTCTTGCGAGCCCCGATCCCGAGAAGCGCGGACATCGCACCTTCGCGCAGACCGGCGCGCTGTCGAAAAGGGTCGGGCCCCTGCGCATCGCGAAAGATGTGATCCTGCATCCTTTTGTCGCCGCCTCCATGGCCACCCGAGCTGTGCGGGATACGGATGAGCTCCGTTTCACCGAAGTTGTCGGTGACGCGCAACTCGTCATAGCTATCACGCTGCCAAGGCTGGCGCTCGTGGACCCATGCTTCGAGGCGGCCTTTCGTGCCGTTGAAAGCGATGCGGTAGCCCTCGTAAGGCGAATAAGTCGTACACGAATAGCTCACCTGAACCCCGTTCGCATAGCGGATCGTCGCCGCCATCTTGTCGTAGATGTCGATCTCCTCCGACCAGACGCAGCCGTCTCTGATATAGCCGTCATGCTCTTCGTTTCTCACGTAGAGGTCGACGAGATGCTCGTCTTCCATGATGTTCCAATAGAAGTCGCAATCGTTCTTGTGCGAGCAGCCGCGGCAATGCGAGCCGCGAAAGGCATGGTTCTTGCCGTAATGCTCGAGCGCCCCCTGGGCATAAACGAGCTCCGGCTCCGAGCCAATCCACCAATTGAGCAAGTCGAAGTGATGACACGCTTTGTGTACGAACAAGGTACCCGAGAAACGCTCTTTGCCGTGCCAACGGCGAAAATAAGACGCGCCGTGATAGATGTCCAGGTACCAGTGAAAGTCTACGGAGGTCAGGCGGCCGATGCGGCCCTCCATGAGGAGCTGCTTCATGCGCTCACGATGAGGCGAATAGCGATAGTTGTGCGTCACGGTGATGTCACGACCGGTGCGCGTCTGCGCATCGAGGATGGCCTGACATTTGGTCTCGTCCGTCGTCAGCGGCTTCTCGCTGATGACGTTCGCGCCCGCTTCCATCGCGCGAATAATCAAATCGTGATGGGTGCTGTCCATCGTCGTGACGATGACGCGCTCCGGTTTCGTTTTCTCGAGCATTTCATCGAAATCGACAAAGGTGGGACAGCTCGCTCCGATGTGGCGCTTGGCGAAGGCGAGCCGCCCAGGATTGATGTCGCTGAGCCCGACGATCTCGACGACGTCGCTGTAATTCTCCTGAACGTTCTTACCCCACATATTGACGCCGCGGATACCGGTACCAACCAACGCGACGCGCGTTCTCGCCGCCAAGCTGGGGCCGAGCATCGCCGCGGCACTGCCCGTGACAAGAAACTCTCTTCGTGAAATCATGGCCGCTCCTTGAGCGACATCATACAAGACTCGAAGCGTACCGTCCTCGCCCCGTATCGCATCTGCCCGATCGGTGCGCATAGCGACCACCAAGGCGGCCCCACGCTTGGGATGGCGGTAAGCGCCCACACAAAGCTCACGTTCTCACCGTCAGCTTCCTCGGAAGTCCGCCTAGAAAGCGTCAATTTTGCTGACGAGGTCCGCTTCGACCTCGGCGACCCAGCCGAGCAGCCGGGCCAGCCAGACCTGCCGGACTGGGGACGCTACCCGCGCGCGGCCGCTCTCGCGCTCGGCGAGCGCGTGACACGTGGCATCGAAGGCACGGTCGAAGGCACGCTGCCGGGCAGCGGGTTGAGCTCCTCGGCTTCCGTGCTTCTCGCTTATCTCACAGCGCTCGCCGATGCGAACGAGCTCGAGCTAACGGCGAAAGAAACGGCCGAGCTCGCTCTTAGGGCGGAGCGCGATTTCGTCGGTGTGAAAGTGGGCATCCTCGACTTCGCCGCGATCGTCGGCGCAGAGCGCGATCAACTTCTTTTTATCGACTCCCGTGAAACCCGCTGGGAGGCGCTGGCGCTCGGGGAGGGAGCGCCCGCGTGGCGGATCCTTGTCGCGTTTACCGGCACCACGCGCAACCTCGCCGCGACGGGCTATAACAGCCGCGTGGATGAATGTTTCGAAGCGGTCGCGACGCTCGCCGCAGCTGCCGGGCTCGAGGCTGCACGCGGGCTGCACGACTTCACCGACGCACAGTTCGACGAGCATCGCACCAAGCTCGAAGGCGCGCCGGCGAGGCGCGCACGCCACTTCTTCACGGAGCGGGCACGCGTTCGGCGGGGCGCCGAGCTTTGGCGTCGAGGCCATCTCGAGGAGTTCGGCGCGCTGATGAACGCGTCGTGCGAGAGCTCGATTCAGAATTGGGAATCCGGCTCGCCCGAGCTCATCGAGCTCCAGCAGATTCTTCTCGAGACCGAAGGCGTGTACGGGTCGCGGTTCAGTGGTGCGGGCTTTGGCGGATGCGTCGTAGCACTCGTGGACGGAACGCGCGACGAAGACATACGCCGCTCGGTCGAGCACGCGATGAACGCACGTCCACCCGCGAGCGTATTCCTTCTCGACAGCGACGACGGGATCCGTATTCTATGAAGGCGATTATCTTGTGCGCTGGATTCGGCACGAGGCTCTACCCCCTGACGAAAGATCGCGCCAAGCCTCTGCTCCCCGTCGCCGGAAAACCCATCGTCGAGCATCTCGTCGATCAGCTCGCCGCACACGTGGATGGTTTCGTCGTGGTGAGCAATCGTCGTTTCTATGATGCGTTCGTCACGTGGGCCGGCAGACGCGCTCATGTCCTCGACGACGGCGCCACAACGAACGAGACGCGCCTCGGCGCCGTGCAAGACTTAGCGCTTGCGCTCCGCGAGTCACCACCTGATGGGCCCGTGCTCGTCGCCGCCGGCGACAATCTGTTTCGGATAGCGTTCGGCGCTTTCTTCGACGACTATCACAAAAAGCCGCGCACGCTCGTCTTACGCTACCGTGAAACGTCTATCGACAAATGCCGCCAGACGGGCATTGCGGAAATCAACGCCCACGACGGCCGGATCGTGAAGCTTTGGGAGAAGCCGGATGAGCCGCCCACGCCGTGGGCTTGCCCCGCTCTCTACATTTTGGAGCCCGAGGCTATCGAAGCCCTCGGCGCCTACATCGCGGACTACACGCGCGCCGACGCGCTTGGCGGCTTCATCGGCTGGCTGGCGGAGCGTTCTTCCGTCTACACCCACGAGATGCAAGGGAGCCGCCTCGACGTGGGCGATCTAGACGGATACGCTAAGGCCGAGAACTGGATGAAGAACGGAGTCTAGAATGCATTGGTTTTATATAGCGCTCGCTCTCATGACGACGCAGCCGCAGCAGGCCGCGCCGCCCGAGATTCGTGTCACGGGCACGGCAACGGTGAGCGCCGCGCCGGAGCGCGCCGAGATCGATCTCGGCGTCGTCACACAAGCGGCGACGGCCAAAGAGGCCGCCGACGCGAACGCGGAGAAGCTCGAGGCCGTCATCGCCGCCGTGCGCGAAGTTATGGGCCCGGACGGGGAGATCGAGACGCAGTCCTACTCCTTGCGGCCGAACTATACCCGGCCGCGTAACGGCAGCGAGGCAACGATCGCGAGCTACAGGGCTTCGAACATGATTCGCGTGACGAAGATCGCTATCGACGACGCGGCCAAAGTGATCGACGCCGCGACAGGCGCAGGGACGACCAACGTGCAACGATTGCAGTTCACCGTCGACGATGAAGAAGCGCTAAAGCTACAAGCGCTCGCAGACGCCGCGCTCAAGGCCCGCGCCCGGGCGGAGGCCCTCGCCGGAGCGCTCGGCCTCGACATCGTACGCGTCTTGTCCGTGACCGAAGGCGAGCCCGTAGTGGTAAGGCCTTATGCGGCGCCAACGATGATGATGCAAGCCGAATTGGGACGGGCACAAACACCCGTCGAGCCCGGCGAAGTCGAAGTGCGCGCCACCGTGACCTTGAGAGTCGAAGTCTCGGAGCGATAGCGGACGCGCATGGCCCGCTTTGTCGCACTTGTAATGCTCCTGACGGGGCTTTCTTGCGCCGAGCGCGAGAGCGTGCGGGTCATCAAGCTCGCGCATGGGCTTCCCACGAGCCACCCCGTGCATGCCGCGATGGAGTTTTTCGCCGAGCGGGTAGGCCTGCGCTCGGGTGGAAAGCTCCGGGTGGACGTCCATCCCGCGGAGCAGCTCGGCACCGAGCGGGAGAGCCTGGAGCTTCTCCAGCTCGGCGCCGTCGGCATGACGAAAGTCTCGGCGAGTGTCCTCGAAAATTTCGTTCCGGCCTATGCCGTTTTCAGCTTGCCCTACCTCTTCCGGGATGAAGCGCACCGCCAGCGCGTCTTCCACGGAGAGATTGGCGCACGCCTTCTCCGGGCGGGCGAAAAACAGGGGCTTCGAGGCCTCACCTATTACGACGCGGGAAGCCGCAGCTTCTACTCCAAGACGAAGCCCATCGAAAGCCCCGCCGATCTCGTTGGCCTCAAGATCCGTACTCAAGAAAGTACGCTTTCGATGAGGACGGTTCGTGCGCTCGGGGCCGCGGCAACGCCCATCGCGTGGGGTGAGCTCTACACCGCGCTGCAACAAGGGGTCGTGGACGGCGCCGAGAACAACCCGCCGAGCTTCTATCTCTCGGGACATTACGAAGTCGCGAAGTACTACTCGCTCGACGAGCACACCGCGACGCCGGACGTGCTGCTCATTAGCCGCGGATTGTGGGACGAGCTTTCCGAAGAAGAGCGCGCCGTCATCACCGAAGCCGCACGAGCTTCAGCCAATCTACAGCTCGAGCTCTGGCGCAAAGCGACACAGGAAGCGCTCGACGCCGTGCGCGCCGCGGGCGTCACGATCGTGACGCCCGACAAGACGCCGTTCGTGGAAGCTGTCGAGGAGGTCTACGCGAATTATCCCGAGCTCCTCGAGCTCGCCCGCGAGATCCGCGAGCTCGAGTAAATGAAGGCGATCGTCGACCGCCTCCTCGAAGGAGCCCTTGCCGTAATCCTCGGCGGGATGGTGCTCGTCGTCTCGTGGCAGGTGGTGACGCGGTTTCTATTGCGCCAACCGAGCTCCGTCACGGAAGAGCTCGTCCGCTTTGGGCTCGTCTGGCTAGCTCTGCTCGGCGCGAGCTACGGCTTCGGCCAACGGGCCCACCTCGCCATAGACCTCCTCCCGCGAGGCCCGAAGCTCGACGCCGTCGTTCACGCGGCGGTAGCCGTGTTCGCGAGCGTCGTTCTCGTCTTCGGAGGGTGGCGGCTCGTCGACATCACGCTCGGGCTGGGACAGACCTCGGCGGCGCTTCAGATCGAGCGCGGCTACGTCTATGTCGTGCTCCCGCTCTCGGGATTGCTCATCCTTTTCTACACGATCGTCGACTTCCGCGAGAGAGCACGCTAGCTCGCCATGGATCCCGTTCATACATTATTACTACTCGGGATTTTCATCGCCCTCCTCGTGCTCGGCGTGCCGATCGCGGTTGGGATCGCTCTCTCGGCGCTCGTCACTCTCTTGTTCACGATGGGCCTCGAGACCGCGAGCATCACCGTTGCCCAGCGCATCGCCACCGGACTCGATCGCTTTACCCTTCTCGCGATCCCGTTCTTTATCCTGTCCGGCCAGCTCATGAACCGCGGCGGCAGCGCTCGGCGGCTCGTCGATTTGGCGCGCGCGCTCGTCGGTATGCTCCCGGGAGGGCTCGCTTACGTGAATATCGTCGCGGGCATGCTCTTCGGCGCGATCTCAGGATCGGCGGCCGCGGCCGTCGCCGCCGTGGGTGGCTTCATGATTCCGCGCATGCGCGAGCAAGGCTACGACACGAGCTTCAGCGCGGCCGTCAACGTGAGCTCGGCGACCACGAGCCTCATCATCCCCCCGAGCAACATTCTCATCGTCTATGCGCTTGCGAGCGGCGGCGTCTCCATCGCCGCGCTCTTCGTGGCGGGCTATCTCCCCGGACTTCTCGTGGGCCTAGCGCTCATGGCGGTGGCGGGGTTCATCGCCAAAAAGCGAGGCTATCCCGTAGACGCCCCGGTGGCCCCGCGCGAGATCTTCCGGCGTTTTCTCGCCGCGCTTCCGAGCTTGTTTCTTGTCGTGCTCATCATGGGCGGTATCGTCAGCGGCACCTTCACCGCGACCGAAGCGGGCGCCATCGCGGTGGTCTACAGTTTCGTGCTCGCGGTACCCGTCTATCGGGAGGTCACGCTTCGGGACGTCCCCAAGGTTCTCGTCGATGCCTCAGTCACGACGTCCATCGTGCTGCTCCTCGTGGGAACTTCGATGGCTTTTTCATGGGTGCTCGCCTACGAGCGCATCCCGCAATTCGTCGGCGAATCTTTCGCGCTACTCGGCGGAAGCCCGATAGCAACGCTTCTGTCGATAAACGTCATCTTGCTGGTAGCCGGGACGGTCCTGGACATGACGCCGGCGGTGCTCATCTTCACGCCGATACTCCTCCCCGTCGTCCAGTCCATTGGCGTGGACCCGGTGCATTTCGGGATCGTGATGGTCTTGAACCTCTGCATCGGCCTCTGCACGCCACCCGTCGGGAGCGTGCTCTTCCTCGGCTGTACCGTCTCCGGCGCTCGCATCATGGACGTGAGCCGTGCGCTCATACCGTTATACATAGCGATGGTGGTCGCCCTCCTGCTCGTGACCTTCGTCCCCGACATCGCGCTCGCGCTCCCCCGCTGGCTCGGGATATGAAACGCGACGGCATTGCGGCGCTTACTGTATAGTCAACAGATGTTTGTGCCTGTTAACAGATGGACTGAGTTGTAGTGCGCGTATTCTTGATTCACATCCGCGACCCTCAGTTCTACGCGCTGCCCGCGAAAACGCTTGCTCCGAACGGCAACGTTCGCGTGATGGGGTTTCCTCCCATTGGCATCATGTCGCTCTCGGCGGTACTCAAACGCGGCGGTCATGAATGCATCATGTTCGACCAGGCCAATCCGGCAACACCGAACGAAGTCATCCTGGATGAGATAAAACGGCAGCGGCCGGCGCTTGTGGGTTTGAGCTTCCTTAGCACCACCAGCTACCCCTATGCAAAGCTCCTCGCCCGCCAGATTCGAGCGGCCGATGACGCGGTTCGCATTGCGTTCGGTGGGGTCTTCGCCACCTTGAATGCCGAGCGTGTGAAGCAACAATGTCCCGAAGTAAATTTCGTGTGCCGCGGCGACGGCGAGCAGTTGATTCTCGACCTGCTGGAACGATTGGACGACCCCACCGACGTCGCCGGAGTCACCTGGGCCAAGGACGGCGAGCTGATTCACAATCCGGACCGGCCGCTCGATCGCGATCTCGACCAGTGGCCGTTCCCCGACCGAGATAGCCTCCCACTGGACTTCATCGAGTCGATGCCTCTCGACGTCCCCGCGGTTCTCTCCATGGAGCGCTTTACCACCATGCAGACCTCGCGCGGTTGCCCTTGGCCCTGCGTGTTCTGTGATATTCCGGCCTTCAGTGAAGGGAAGTGGCGCTCGCGCAGTCCAGAGCATGTCGTAGCGGAGCTCGACCACCTGCGGGCATTAGGCTACGGATCGGTATACTTCGTGGACGACCACTTTCTGCTGCAACCCAAGCGGATCGAAGCCATCTGCAAGGGGATCAACGACAACGGCATCACGATCGAATGGGGCTGCGAGGGGCGCGTCGACTCGGTCTGCCAACACCTTTTTCCGGCCATGGCCAAGGCCCATTGCCGCACGCTCATGCTGGGGATCGAGAGCGGAAGCCAGAAGGTGCTCGACCGCCTCAAAAAGGACCAGACGCTCGCCGAGGTCGAGACGACAGTGACCAATGCCAAGGCCGCCGGAATCGAAATCGTGCACGGGTTTTTCGTCGTCGGGAATCCAGACGAGACGGTAGAAGATATGCGCGCCACCTTCGACTTTGCCGCGAGGCTTCCACTAGACACCTACGGCTTCAACCGCCTGTGCGTTTACCGCGGGACCCCGCTTTGGCACGAATACGTCGAACGCGGTCTCGTCAACGACGAGGACGATTGGTACAAGTATTTCAAGTGCACCGAGATCGATCCCACCTGCCTGTCGGGCGAGGAGGTGAACGCCGAGCGCTCGGCCGGCTTGCGACGCCTGTTCCGGTACAAATTCAGGCACTACCCGCTCCAGACCTTCCGCCTCCTGTGGCGTTTTCTCCGTCATATGCCGATCCGCGACGTGGTCTACTTGATCGTCAAGCCGTTTCTCGGTGCGCAGCGCGGAGCGACCAAGGCTGAGTTGCTGTCACGCGCCGTCGAGCACCGGGCGTCCAAAGATGCGGCGGCGGATCTCACGAAGGTGAGCGACGACGTCCTCGAAAAGACGTATGACTCGCAACTCGAACGCCGAGCCGAATAGGTCAGTTGTTCGCGTAAAGACCACCGCGGCTCTGGGGATCGTCACCGCGGCTGAAGTGAGGTGGTCAACAGATCGATGAGAGCCTGATTTGTCCGCTCCGGATCCGGCAGTCCGCTGTTCGTGGCGTAAAGTCCGAAATCGAAGCTGTGATAGTCCCAATACTGATAGTTGACGCCGCTTTCCTCGAAAGCCGCGAGCAAGTCCCTTACCCACTTCAGCCCGCCGCGGCCGTCCAGAAATGTCCAGCGAGAAAGACCGAATTCACCTACATTCATGGGCACTCCGTTTGCCGCGCCGAAAGCCGTTAACTCTGTCAGCTTTGCCCTCAAGTAATTCTTGTCGACTGGCGTGAAGGCGCCTCCTGGCGGAAGCTGGCCAAACTCCAGCGTAATGTAGCAGCTGCCACCGGTGACATCCCTTCCTTTCATCCATCCATCGATCCGGTAGTAGTAGTCCTGCCGGATGGCGAAGGCGTGATGGCTCAGGTTGTAGGACTCACTGACATTCTTGATCGCAAGGGACTGCGGCCCGCGATGCCCGTCCGTTACCAGCGCGTGGCTTCCGCCGCCATCGGAGCTCCAACTCGACCAGGATGACGCCACAGACTCGAAGGGATCGAGAGTCACATTCTCCTCGTCCGGCTCCTCTTCGATGATATCGATGCTCATGACCTGACGTACCCAGTTTTGGGTTTCGTCGTACTCATTGATTACGAAATCATCGAAATAAACGGTGCCGGCATTGACCTCGCAACTGAAGGAGGGGAGCGCTTCTACGAATAAAGGGTTGCGCACCCGATAGAGCTCCCCCCGGTAAAATGTCCACGGCGAGTTTCCAGCGGGCACGCGGGGGTTTGCGATCTCGTCTGCGGGGACGGATTCGCTCGGCAGCACGGAAACGTCGGGGTTCGGATAATGGCCACCGTCCGCCTGGTTCACGGAGGCCAAGTACTGGTGAGTGTATTCGTCAGGATAGTAATAGTGAAAGTCATACATCACATTCCCATCATTGAGCAGGAATAACGGGAAAGCCGCGTCGCCCGTTGACAGCGCCTGCTCGACGATCAGCAGGTGGTTGCGATCCACGCTGCGGATCTCCTCGGCGATCTCCGCGGCCAGAATGGGCCAACTCATGGGGTCCGGTGGCGTGGCTTCGTTCAGCAGATCCCAGGCGGCAATCTGCGTTTCATTCTGATAACGGGCTGCGATGGCCCGCCACAATGCCTTCAAGCGCTCCTGGTTGATCCTGTCCTTCCACAATGCCAGGCCGTCCTCCGTCCCTCCCTGATAACCACCTTGCGGGACATGCATATCGACGATTAGATAGATTCCCGCCTGCTTCGCCCAGGCGATGTTTTGGTCCAACCAATCCCAACCGGCCTGTTCGTACACGAAGCTCCGCTGGTCGTTTTCGAAGACTCGATAGCTCAAGTTGAAACGTACGACGTTCATTCCCACAGCGGCAACGCGTTGGAAATCGATGGCGCTGTGGTGATCCGATTCGAGAATCAGAGCGGGGTCCTCCTCAAAAAAATAGTTGTTAAAATTGACACCCCGTAGCCGAACGGGCTTCCCCGCATCTCCTATTACCAAATGATTTCCCTCGCGACGAATAAACTCCCCGCCCTCGGGCGAAGCTGGGATCGGTAGGGCCACGAGCAAGCCACAAAGAGCCGGTACGAGAACACGACTGAGTCTGTCCATCGTGCAAGTCCCCACAATGAGCCAAGCTGTTTTCTTGTGAATAAAAACGGAAGGAAGGTGCTGACCGTCGGCCGATTCGAATCGACCGGATAGACCGAAACAAATAAAAAAGAGCCAGCAAGCAAGAATAACATGATCGCGAGACGTCGAGCCACGGCGAGCGGGACCTATGGCTAAAACGGCGCCTCTACGAGGATCGAGACACACGGGTACCGTGGTGGCGAACTGAGTCGGTAGGACGTGTCAGGTGCAATATCTCTGGCGTGCGGTCGATCAAGATGGCGACGTCCTCAACATCCTCGTCCAGTCGCGTCGAGACCGGAGCGGCCCGCCGGAAGCAAAGGACTGTGGGAGTCCGTTCCGATCAGCAGCTCGACACCATTCTCATGGAAGGTTCGAAGCATCAAGAAAGAGAACTCGGGGATCGCGGAGCCTAGATCGGCGATGTGGCGGGGGTAGCTCGTTGTAATGATGACCGAAAGCCTGCCCACGGCCAAGGAGTGACGACGAAACGTCGTGGGATCAGGTCTTCTCTTCCAGCAGCTGGAGCCAGTCCAGGAGCGTGCGGGGGCGGTCCAAGGTCTCTTCCCGTCCATTCGGCCAGACTACTTTCCAGCGCTTCGAATCCAGCTCCTCGAGCTTGACCTCAAAGTAGCCCGTCACGTCGAGATTGGCTTCCTCAGCCGAGATGCAGTCATGGTCGGGAACGACTCGACGGGTCATGAGGAAACGACGCAGCCTGGCCTCGCTCGTTGGATGGAGGTAGTCCACCAACTTGTCCGCTTCCTGCCCGAATTCAATGGCGCACCTCCCATGGGCTTCACGAATGCCGAGCAAGAAGCTGGGGGTCTCCACTTCGCGCACGAGCTCGCAGGCAGCCTGGAGACTCAGCGCATCAGCTTCTGGGCGAGGTGCCGTGTTCTCTGCGCACCATCGGCGCCAGAAGGCGTCGGACGAGGTTGTGTCCCGCGTCAAGTGTTACTTTAGGTAACTCCGTCCAGACAGAGGACGTGAGAAAAATCAACTTCGCGAGGACGGCGCCAAAATTGCCCGCGCTTCGCGGTGCGAAACGTCCAGAAAAGAAGGCAGGATTCTCTCAGCCTCCCCCGATGTGCACAACTGCGCGGGTTAGGGTACGACCGATTGAGCAGGCGAGGCTGTGGGAAACGCCCCCGCGGCAGCTAAGCGTCCAAGCCTTGCTCAACAACCCAGCGATCTTCGAAGCCTGTGTGGGCGTTTTCCATAAAAGCGACAGCGTCCAGGGGCCACATTGAAGTAACAGCGCCGTGCGCGTTAGTTTGAAGGCGGGGCGGTGTCTCACACGGTTTCTACCCACAGGTTTGGCCGAGGACCCCAAAAACAAATCGCCGAAAACCCAAAAAACATTTGACAGGTTTTGCGAGACAAGATTTCTCGCGTCACAACTCCTTCTAGAAGGACGGCTCCCGGACGCGGTATGGCTTGTGGCTACGCTCATCTGGAGCATTTCGGCTTTCGTTTCGACCCTAGCCTTGTTCGACGCTTACGCGCCATCTCAGGGCCGAAAAAACACCAGAGTATACTTAATTACTGAGGAGAGAAGATGGTCGGTAAATTCACGCACTACTTCACAAAACTCGAGAAACTTTCTAGCGACGCACTCCTTCGTTCTGCCGAAAAGCTGGTCGTTTCCGAGAACACTAACATCGCCAAGCTCATCGCGCACCTCGCGGAGATGTCGAGCCGGAAGACCGCGCTCAAGCTTGGCTACACCAGCCTGTACCAGTACTGCATCGA
>SMYC01000119.1 GCA_004356105.1 Acidobacteriota bacterium
ATACCGGAAACGCGTCTTCCCCCTTGCCACCGCGCCGCGCCGCATGGGACTCGTCTCGGTAGGTTCTCCGGCAGTTCTCTAAGTGAGTTTACGGACAACTGTGGGAGACCGGCTTTCGAGGCATCTTCATGTCCTCCGGCCATAGGAACCGTAGGCCATAAATTAGCAAGTTTACGCCACTCCGTGAGATCCGAGCTTCCGCACACTGGTGACGCACGCCCAATACTAGGGGGCGCACGTCAGGATTGTGAGATGAGAATCTATCCTCAGGCCACTCGGCGCTGAGCGAGACGTTCCCAGAACCCCTCGAAGCGTCCGCTCAGCTTGCAGCAGCGTAGCGCGATGATCGCATCAACACCAGCGACGGACCAGTGCATCCCGGCGCGCTTGCACCGGGTTCCGATCGCAACGTTGCACCCGGCCTTAACGACGCCCGTCGAGGTACAAAGCCCGGCTGCCCGGAACTTCGGGTAGCGCATGCGCTCGCGGTTGCGTTCGACGTAGTTGATGCACTTGCGCGCCTCGTCATCGGTCGGAACATCCACCCCAGCCAACTCGTGCAGCAACTTGTGGCCCTCTTCCAAGCTGACCATGGCACCCACCAGTCCGGCCATGCGCAGCACGCCTGGAGAGAGCGAACCACCCTCCAATCCCAGCGCCCGGTCACGCGGACAGAGGCCCGCTTCGCACAGCTCGTAGTGGTAGTAGGCGCGCTCCAGCCTCAAAGGCCCCAGCACGCTCTCGAAGTCCTTGCCATGCGGGCCGGCGTAGCGCGCCGAATGCCCGCACGCGCAGGGCAACATCGGGCCGGCATGGTCCAAGGTATCGGCGTTCAGTCGTTGTTCCACGACGTGAGCCCCACACGCATCGCCATGCGGCGCGCAGCCGTCTCGATGGCCTCGAGATCCCACTCGTCGACGATGCCCGTGCCTAGGAGCGCTTCGATCTCGTTGACCGTCTCGACTTTGAACGCCGTTTTGAAGCCTTTTTTTTAGCCGCCGCTTGCGAGGCGGCCTCGGGATTTTCCAGTTGGGCGTCGGCCCATCGCTCGCAAGCTTGCCAGTACGCATCGACAAGCTCGCGGAACTTTCGGCCTGCCGCAACTTGCTCGCGGACCTGCCTGGCTTGCTCGCTATCCAGCCACCTAGACTTCGTGCGGCCTTTCACCACGCGGGTAATGCTGTAGTACGGCCCATGACGAGCATCCGCGTGGTCGGCGCACGCGCAGCCGGCCTTATTGCACTTCACGTAACGCTCTGAGACCGAGCCACGTCGCATAGGCTTGGGCTCGGCCAACTGGCTAGCCACAGCGCCAACTTCCTCGGGAACCACTGGATTCGGCATGGGGATCTCCTATCTTGCGGTTATAATAGCCGCAAGATACCGCACCGCAAACCGTAAACGGGCATCCTCACTACCGTGACGTGCGCCCGTTCGAGCACTAGTGCTCGAAATCATGTCTCATCCGTTGCTCGGGTGTTCTCGAAACGGAGGGCAAAGTAGATCATTACGACGAACGCGAACGCGGCCGGTAGAATCCAAAAGGCTTGCCAGTTTGCTAGGACCGCTGGGTCGGGGACGATTCTGTTGAAGATCCAGCCGGAGATTTGGGCGCCTACGAGCATGCCGACGCCGTAGGTTAGGAGGACGAGGAAGCCTTGGGCTTGGCCTCGGATATCGTCGGTCGACTTCTGGTCCACGAAGATCTGTCCGGTCACGAAGAAAAAATCGTAGCAGATCCCGTGAAGGAGAATTCCTAGCATGATGAGCCAAAAGGCTCCTGTCGGTGCTGCTGCCGCGAACAGCGCGTAGCGCAGCACCCAAGCACCCATACCGGTTACGAGCATCCACTTGACGCCGAGGCGGGCGAAGAAGAACGGCATGGCCACCATGAACGCGACTTCCGACATCTGGCCGAAAGACATCTTGAAGGCGGGGCTCTCGAGTCCCGCCGCGCTCACGAAGACCGGGGCGTAGGCGTAATACGCCGAGAGCGGGATGCTGATCAGAAGCGAGCTCAACGCAAAGACGAAAAACGGTTTGCTCCAGAGTTTCTCGAGCGCGTCGAGCCCCAGTATGCTGCGCGCTGTCGGGCGTGTTCCTCGCGCGGGAGGCGGCGTGTGGGGGAGCGTGAAACTGTAGAGGCCCATGAGGATGCCAGCAGCGCCCGCTATATATAAAGGTAGGGGGGTGGCATCGGCGTGGAGCACCGCGCTGACGATCACGTTCGCGACGATCCAGCCGATCGTTCCGAAGACACGGATGACAGGGAACTGCTTCTCCCGGTCGGTGATGTGGTGGAACGCTAGAGAGTTCGTGAGCCCGAGGGTCGGCATGTAGAAGAGAACGTGAAGAAGAAGCACCAAGATGAAGAGAGTGCCGGAATAGGCGAGCGAAGGCGCCGCGAGCATCGCCAGCCCGCCGAGGATGTGCAGAACGCCGAGAACGCGCTCGGTGGCGAAGAAGCGGTCCGCCACCATGCCGAGGAAAAAGGGCGACACGACGGCGGCGATGGGGCTTACCGTATAGGCCCAGTAGATGACGTCGGTCAGGTCGATGGCCGTCATGTAATTGCCGACGGTGACGTACCACGCTCCCCAAATGAAGAACTCGAGGAACATCATAGCCGCGAGGCGGCGGTTCACGCTGCTCATAGTTCACCGCTCCGCATCGCCGGCCTGTCCATCTCGCCGACGGTGTGGATGCCAGCCGCCTTGAAAGCGCGCTTTACCCGCTCGGTCACGTCCGTGCCGAAGGCCGTTTCGAAACGGCCGTCAAAGACGTAGGCCTTGACCGTTACCTCTAGAGCGAAGTGGGTTGCCATCCCTGGCACGGGACCTTCTTGCAAGCTGACTTGTACGGGCTCCTCGAGATAGACATAGGGGCTCGAAACGGCGGCCTCCTGAGCGATGGTCTTGGCCGAGGCGAAGTCTGCGTCGCAGCGAATGTAGAAGTGGAGGACGACCATTTGATGGAGCTCACCCGCATTCGCGCTCGCGACGACATCGGTCAAGAACTTGTTGTTGGGAATGGAGACGAGGTTGTCGTCGAGGGTCACGAGCCGGACCGAGCGCAGGCCAATCTCCTTGACTTCACCGTAATAGCCGGCGAAGGCGATGCGGTCGCCGACTTGGAAAGGGCGGTCGAAGAGCAGGATCAGCCCCGCAATGAGAGATGCGAGAATGTCTTTGAACGCAAAGCCAAAAGCGAGCGCCGCGGAGCCGCCTAGTGCGAGCAGTGCTTGGTTCGAGAAGTTGACGAGCGTGGTCGCGACGAAAAACGCCGTCAGCATCACGATAAAAAACTTCAAAACGGCCGCAACCTGCTTCAAGACGAGCCGCCGGCGCGTGAATCGCTCGCCCATCCCATCGAAAAACCGCACGGTGACCCGGATGAGCACGACACCAATGACGATCGCAACGACGGCTATCGGGAGGTTGTCGAGCTTGAGAAACTCGAGAAAACCGAGCTCCGTTTCATTCATCTACCATCTCCTAATGCGCGAACTGTTTCTGATCTAAAACGCGAAGCACCGCCGGTTGCCAACCGGGCGTGATCTGAAACACCCGCCCGTTTCTCTCGAGAATGCGAAGACTCTCGAGATGCTGGCACGTCATTCTTACTCGCCCCAAAACGACGTTCAGTACTTCCGCGAGGTCCTCGATGGGAAGCCCGTCATGAATGACGAGAGCGGTGAGCAAAAACAAATATTCGTCCGATAGCTTCTCCACGTCTGCTTCCGCGTGTCCGGCGTGGAGATAGACGGGAACTTCAGCGAGGTCGCCATTTTGCACCGGCGGGCCCAAGCTCGAAAGCCAATATTCGAGGGCGACTTCCGGGTTGCCGCGGCTCGCCTCGGACACGATCCGCCAATACATCACGCGTGCGCGCGATTCGCTATGGTCGCTCTCGCGAAGGCGCCCTTGAAGAAGCTTCTCGAATCGAGGATCGTAACCCGCAGCGCGGGTGCGTCGGACGAGGCTCTCTTCCAGTACATCCGCGCCGAGCCCCGAGAGCTCGATCTTCTCCCGAAGGGCGAGCCGAATCGACGTCGAGATATTCTTCACGTAAGTCCATGCCGGCCGGTGCAAGGTCAGCGCCCAGAAGTGGTCGTCCGAGCAAACTTGGATGATGTCGAGGACCGACTTCAAAAGGTCGAAGCCGCCGACCGTCCGTCGCAAGAGAAAGTGGACGTCGTCGATGAGAAAAATCTGCGGCGGCAAGGTTTCGAGACGATCGATGATCCGCTTTTGAATGGTGGCGCGGCTCGAGCCCTTGTTGATCGCGATCCCGAGCGGGTCCAGCAACCATTGGAGCTGCTCGCGGTAGCTCTTGGTGCGGCGCCGGTGCGGCACGGAAATGACGGTAACCGGAAGATCCGTACGCGACTCGAATCGTGTGCGTGCTTGCTCCAAGAAGACGGTTTTCCCCACTCCTCGATCGCCGATGATCCCGACCGTGCCCCCGCGCCTCGCCTGCTGCCACTTGACGAACGCCGCAAGGAGTTTCTCGATGTCTCCGGATCGCTCGGTCCCGGAGAACGAAGCACCTCGAATGCGGTCCCGATCTTCTTTAGGCAGAAGCTCGGTGCCCGCATCGACGAGCTTGAACTGGCTCACGATGAGGCTCGTGCCCGAGCTCGAGAGCCACCCGCGCCCGACGAGCAGCCAGAACACCAGGCGTATTGCAATGGAAACGATACCGAAGGCCGTGAGGAAAATTCTCTTGAAGATGGAGCGCGTCGGCTGGGCGAGCCATTCACTGACGGGTGTCTGGTCGACGAGATTGGCAAGAAATTGGCGTACCCAGTGCGACAGGCGCCACAACGTCGCGATAACGATCGCGGTAAACACGGCCCAACTGACGATCGCGATGAGGCTTTCGAGCCGGTCCGCTTGCAGCAGGGGGACCGCGACGAATAGAAGAAGCTCCGAGAGGATCCACCATCCGAGAAACCAGTTTGCCGCCGAAACGCCGATCACCTCGACTTCGGGCGGCGTGCGGTCCCCGGACAGCGGATCGAGAGCGCGCCCCGGGACGGCAAGCAGGAGCCGGATAGCGGGCGGGACGCTCTTGGTGAGAGCCCAGGCGATCCATAGAAGCGCCCCGAGTGCTAAGAACTCGCTTCGAGGTAGAAGCAGCGTGTGGAGCACGAAAGCGCCGGCCGCGTCCACGCCGTAGCGGGCGATCGGCTCGATCTGACGATCGGCGATCGCGCGTCCTCCTCGCTGCCAACGCCGCAAGCCGACGTCGCGCCGCCGAACGGCAACGAGACCGCGGCGGATCCAACGGGGAGCCGCCCGTCTCAAGTAGACCCAGAGAACAACGAGCACCAACAAGTCGAACGAGACAGAGGCGAGCTCGACCAGCGTGTCGAGATCGAAAATCCGCTCGGGCAACGACCGAACCACTCGAATCTCTTTTCTCCATTCCTGTTGGAGCCAAAGCGGTGCTTCCGCGAGCTCAGCGCGGAGCTCTTCAAACGCCTGTGCTTGAGTCACGAAATCGGCGATCGACCCGAGCTGGCGCCGGACATGCAAGGTTGCTTTGAGCTCGGACATGAGCGCGTCGATCTCGTCCACGACGTGGTCGTCCCGCTGACCGAGCACGATGGAGAGATCGGTAAAAGCATCCTCCCACTCGGCCGAAGCCTCCGCCGGTGCTTCCGCTCGAAGCGTTCCCAGCATGGTCGCGCGCTCGGTCGCAAGAAGCTGGCGCGTTTCGTTCCGCTCTTCCGCCGCCGCTCGTAGTCTTCGCGTCAGCCGCTGTATTTCTTGAAGGCTCCGGCGTATCTCCGCGGAACGGCTCGAGTCGAGAAAGGACAAAGCGCGCGCTTTGGCGAGCGAACCCTCCACCTCCTTCCGTTCGCTCCGAAGGGTCTCGAGTGCGGCGCGCTCCGTCTCTTGGCGTTTCCGCTCCGCTCCTTGAAGAACAGCGATATCGGTCCGAAGCCGCCCAAGATTCGAATCTTCTGGTGCGTCAGGCTCGGGGTTGGCATCGGGGATCGGCGCCTCCGCGACTGGGATCGCGCCGCCGAGGGCCAGGCGCGCGCGCCGAGCGAGCTCCGGCCCGAGGAGCGGGAGCGACCTTTGGAGCCGATCGCGGTTTGCCGGGCTCCCTGTCGTTTCCAGAAGCTCGCCCTCGACGAGATGCTCGAGCGACCTGTCCCCGGGTAGCACCATCCTTCGAAGCGCCGCGCCGCGATAGAGAACGAGTCGTTGCTCGGATTCGGCGGCCGCGAGGGCTTCCCGCGCTGCCTCGGCCCATTGCGGTGAGCCTTCCTCGATCCCGCGGAGCCCGGCGCGCCCCCGACGCAAAAGCGCGAGCGCGCCTTCGAAGACTTGCTCGCGAAATCCTGGCGCAAGCGAGAGACCCGCGCTCAGCGCTGCGAGGAGGCGCGCCTCGAGCGCATCGGCAGTGTCCTCTGCGTCCCAAACGGCACGAAGGAGCTCGAGCTCGGCCGCTCCTGCTGCGAGCCGTTCGCGGGCCCGCGCGTCCTCGCGCTCGCGCAGTTGCTGACGCCGAGCGTTCAGAAAAGCCGTGTCGGTCAGGGGTGCGCCGGAAAGCTCCGGGAATCCCTGGTCGAGCGAGAGCGGGGGCTCGCCTTCGGCAGCAAAGAAGGTGATAGCGGCGCGCGTCCTCGCTTCGGCCGAGATGAGACGTTCGGAGAGCGCCTCTTGAGAGAAGACAAAGGCGGAGTGAAAACAAGCCAGCAGCGCGAAAAGTGACGTCCGAAGCATCGACGATGCGGACAAGGATACATCATCCCCGTTGCGTCCGGCCCGCGTGACCTGCTCGCTTGTGATCCGTAGGTCGGTTACAATTTTCAAGACCCATTTCCAAAGAACGTTATTACATGAACATCGTCGAGCAGAGCGAGACGCGTCTCGTTCTCGAGGATCACAGTTTCCGTTTGGCCGCAGCGATGGTACTGATGGCCGTGGTGCTTGGCGTAGGTCTATGGTCCGAGCAACGTAGCGGGCCCGAGATCGCCTTTGGACCAACGTTTCTACTTCTCATGGCGTGGTTCTCGAACTATCGCGCCACGACGATATTCGACCGCGACCGCGGCGTCATCCGCTACGACTTGAAGCGAATCGGCCGGCGGCGCGTCGAGGAGCACGCCACCGCAGACATCGTGATCCTGAGTCTCCGAATACCGCCAGCATCGCGCGCTCTGGAAGCGTGCCATCTCCAGATCACGCTACGGGACGGGCATGTATTCTGGCTGTCGCGGGGCTCGCATCGGCCTCGCGAACGCATGCAGGCGCTCTTGAACGAGATCCTGGAGTTCCTCGACCTCGAAACGAGGCAGACGCTCGAGGCGGAGGTGCGCGAGATGGCACACGCGGGCGACACGGTCGGGGCGGTCAAGCTGCTTCGCGCCGAATCGGAGCTCTCGCTCACGGACGCCAAGCGCAAAGTGGACGGCTTCATCGACGACGGGACGGAGTCGGGTGTGGGCCTCGACGAGCTCGTTCGCAGCGGGAAGCTATTGAAAGCTGTCCGTTTACTGGAGAAGAACGAGGGGCTTACCCGAAAAGCGGCGCGCGCGCGCGTCCGCTCTATACGGGCGTCGGCCCGAGCGCGTTAGAGCATTACCTTCTGGCGCTCTCGACCGCGGGCTTGCGGAACACGAGGCAATAGGCGCCGAGCGCCCAATCGTCGATCGTCTGAACGAGCTCGAAGCCATCGGCCGTGAATTCCGCGATCGCGGTCTCCTTCGAAACGGTGTTGCCGTCGAGGGCTCCGGCATGCCAATCGATAACGGCCAGCCGGCCGCCCGGTTTCATCGTGAGTGAGAGGCTTCGCGTGAGCCGCTGTCGATCTTCGAAATGCCGATAGACGAAGCGGACCAAAATAGCCTCACAGCACGCGATCGGAAGTCGGGGCGCGTCGCCAGGCGTTCGCACGATCACGGTGACGTTGTCCACTCCCGCGCTGGCAACGGTTTCATAAATCACGCTCGGGGGATCGGGGCCTGGGGTGGCGTAGACCATCCCGCCGGCGCCGACGCGGCGCGCCAGGTCGACCGACCAGCGCCCCGTACCCGCCCGGACGTCTCCGACTGAGACTCCAGGTTGTACTTCGAGGATTTCGGCGATGCGGTCGGCCTCTTCCGCGAAGCCGATATCGTTGTTATAGGTCTCGAGCATCGAGCCGGCAGCGTATCCGAGCGCCAGAATGACGATGATTGCCGAGCCCACGATAGCCCACGGTAGCAAGGATCTCGTGTCACGTGATGCCATGGTCGCCTTCCTCGAGCAGAGTATAGAGCGAAGCCCGCGCACTGGCCACCGTGCTTCGTGTAGAATCTAGCGTTTTGGTTTAGGCATGAGAGACATCTTTCCCGCGATTTTCGTATTGGTGAGCCCGCTTTTTGCGTCCGCCCAGGTGATTGACTACCGAACGGCGCATCTCGAGCGAAAGCTGCCCGCGGTCCGCACCGAGCAGGCAATCATCATCGACGGCGTGCTCGATGAAGACGATTGGCAGAAAGCGCCGGTGGCCAACAACTTCATTCAGCGCGAGCCCGAAGAAGGCGCGCCCGCGACTTATGACACCGAGGTTCGCATCCTCTACGACGACGAGCATCTCTATCTCGGCGTGTTCGCTTTCGATGACGAGCCCGAAAATCTCATCCTCACCGACCTCACGAGGGACTACAACACCCGCTCCGTCGATTCGTTTGCCGTCGTCCTCGACACGTTCCATGACCGTCGCAACAGCTACATGTTCCAGACGAATCCCCTCGGTGCGAAGATGGACGGTCAGAGCTTCAACGAAGGCCAGTCGTTCGACGTCAACTGGGACGGTGTGTGGTATGTCAAAAGCCGCATCGTCGAAGACGGCTGGGTTGCCGAGTTCGCCATCCCTTTCAAGACCGTGAAATTCCGAGGACTCGACGAGCAGACCTGGGGCATCAATTTTGGCCGACGCAATCGACGCTTGAACGAAGAGAGCGACTGGGCGCCCATCCCCCGTATCTTCACGACGACGCGCGTCTCGCTCGCGGGGACACTCGAGGGGCTCCAGAATGTCAAGCCCGGGTCGAAGTTCAAAGTAACACCTTATGCCCGCGGCGACGTATCGAGAACCCTCGGCTTCGACCGGACCACGGAAGGGACCGGAGGGCTCGACGCAAAGATCGGCATCGGCAGCGGACTCACGCTCGATCTGACCGTCAACACCGATTTCTCCGAGGTCGAGGCGGACGTGCAGCAAGTGAACTTGACGCGTTTCAGTCTTTTCTTTCCCGAGAAGCGCGACTTCTTTCTGGAGAACTCCGGCGTGTTCCGCTTCGGGCCGCCGGAGGACCCTCGCCGCCGGCGCTTTCAACGCTCCTTCGGTCTCAGCGCCGCCAGTCTCGGCGGCGGGCAGAGCCGCGGCAACGATCTTTTATTGTTCTTCAGCCGTCGCATCGGCCTCGGGAGCGGAGGAGAGCCCATCCCCGTCATTGGCGGTGGCCGCCTCACCGGTCGCTCGGGTCCCTACGAGCTCGGCTTTCTGAACATTCAGACTGGCAGCGAGCCGCTCATCTCGAACGGGGACAACTTCACGGTGGCCCGCGTGAAGCGCAATATCTTCCAGAACTCGGATATCGGTTTCATGTTCATCAATCGACAGACGATGGACTCCGATCATTTCAATCGCAGCATTGGCGCCGACGCGAATTTGAGGCTCAGCCCTCAGATGGATGTCAACGCCTATATCGCGAAGACGGCGACCCCGGATTTGGAGGGGGACGATCTTGCGGGCCGGGTCGCATATACCTATAACAGCCGCTCGATCGTTTTCACGTCTTCGTTCTCGACGCTTCAGGACAACTTCAATCCCGAAGTCGGCTTCGCACCGCGCACGGGTGTGCGCCGTGCGAGCGGCAGGTTTTCATACAACTACCGCCAGCCCTGGGCGCGCGACAAGCTGCGCGAGTTCAGCGCGAACGCCGAGGGAGATTACTTCACCGATCAGGAAGGTAACGTCGTCAGTCGCTATTTCAATGTACGTTTGAGTCTCCGGCTCCAAAACGGTGGAATTTTCGGTATCACACGCAACACGAACCTCGAGCAGCTTAGAGAGCCCTTCGAGATCCACCCCGACGTCACCATCGAGCCGGGCTTTTTTACATTCGACGACACGGCCATTTTTGTCTTCACCGATCCGAGCCGCTTGGTTTCGGCCAATGTCCAGATTACGCGAGGCGGTTTCTATTCGGGAACGAGAACCTCGTATTCGCTGGGAACGTCTTTGAAGCTCGGTCCGCGATTCACCGCGCAAGTCAGTTGGTCGATCAACGACGTGGAGCTCGCCGAAGGTGCGTTCACCACGCATCTTCTGACAACGCGCGCGAGCTACAGCTTCAGCCCATCGATGTTCGTGAATGCATTGATTCAGTACAACAGCATCACGGATGAGGTCACGAGCAACATACGTTTCAATATTATCCATCGCCCCTTATCGGATATTTTTATCGTGTACAACGATCTGAGGGACGAGCAAGGTCGGGTGGTCGATCGTGCGCTTATCGCGAAATTTACTTATCTGTTCGATTTCTAGAAAAACGGTCATGATTTGGAAGAGGCTCTTGTTCATCGGTCTTGGCCTCGGCACGATGACTCTCACCCCGCGCCGGCGCGCGCTCAATCGAGCCTTGCCGATGACTAACGTGAGGCCGCGGGCCGCGCGATCGGCGCCGCGATGACGACGTCGAAGCGTTTGAGAAGCTCGAGCACCTCACGATCGATATCGGCCATCGCCTCAGCGGATCTTCGGGGCTCGAGCGCGCCATCGATTGGGCCTTCGAACGCATGGAGCGCGAGGAGCTTCACGTGCAAAAGCTTCCGGTGAAAGTGCCGCATTGGGTGCGGGGCGAGGAATCGGCGCGGCTAGTAGCGCCCTTCGAGCGCGCGCTCCCAATTCTGGGGTTCGGGCTGAGCGTGGGAACGTCCGCGGGCGGGCATCACGGCACGCGTCGTCGCAGTCACGACACCTCTCTCGCCTAGAGTGGCCCCTCCTTCCTGCCACTCTGTCCAGGACGACTTTTGGCCGTCCCTATGGCATACTGAATTAATCACAAAAAGCGAATCCAGTTAGGCGCTTCACTCCCGAAAAGGCGTAGTCGGCAAGGGATCGTGTCGATGACGCGCTTCTAGACCCGATCGACGAAGCGTCTTTTGACCCCAACAGAAACGGATCCATCTCCGTACCGCCGGGGTTCGCAGGGATTCCTTCGGAGGTGTGTACATGAAGCGAACGGCCGCAATCATCGGCGTCATCATTCTGTTTCTTACCGCGGCCATCGAGGTCCGCGCCCAGGCGGTTCAAAACATCGTTCTCAGGAACTCGTTCAGCCCCATTGGCGCGGGAGCGCGGGGCGTTGGCATGGGCGGAGCCTTCATCGCTGTAGCTGACGATGGCAGCGCCGCTACGTTCAACCCTGCCGGGCTCGCTCAGCTGCGCCGTGCCGAGCTCTCTATCGTGGGCTTCGGATCGGAGCTGAGGTCTTCTGTCAACGGCTCCGCTCTCGGTCAAAGCGACCAGAGCTCCGCATCCCATAGCGCCGTCGACTTCGTTGGGCTCGCGATCCCCTTCGAGGTGGGCACGAGGCGACTCACGTTTCAGCTTTCCTACCAGCGTGCCGTGGATCTCTTTGGCCAGGGGCGAGCCGTTCTCGTGGACGAGCTTCCGCTCACGGAGCTCGGGGTCGACGAACCCGGAACGGTGGGGGTTTCCGTTGACGTCGTGCCGACACAGCGCGGGGCGCTTCACAACATTAGTGCAAGCGCGGCGCTCCAGGTCACCGAACGGCTCTATCTCGGAGCGGCGTTCAATTACTGGATGGGGGACTGGACCGCGAGCGGCACACGCGACACGGTCCTCTTCGAACCATCATCGGGGCCGCGCGCGGGCGCGTCGTTCAAGGACAGAGAGCTCGCGCGGATCCAAACGCAGTTCGAGCAGGTGCAGAGCCTTCGCGGCTTCAACGTGAACCTGGGATTTCTCCTGAAGTACCAGAGGGTGAGTGTGGGCGGTGTGCTGCGCATGCCGTTCAGCGGTGACTACCGTCTCGACGAGCTCGATCGGCAGTGTTCTTCGAGCCGAGCGGTGCGAGCTCGCTACCCGAGTTCGACGGCTACGGCGTCACGAGCCGCCTCGAGTGGCCCCGCGGTGGCGGACTCGGCATCGCGCTGCGGCCGTTGGGCGGCCTCACCCTCGCGGCGGACATTAGCACGACGCTCTGGTCGCGGGCGTCCATCGAGCAGCTTCCGGACGGGGCGCTCTTGACGGACACTCCTATTGATCCTGAGGGCAATTTGATCGGCGGCTTCACCGATCGCAACTTCTTCGATCTGCTTCCGAAAACCTTGACGTCGACCACGGACTCGAGCCAGTTGCGGGCAGGCGCGGAATATCTCATGGCATTTTCTGGCGTCGTGATTCCTGTGCGCGCTGGCCTCTTTCGAACGACGTCCCCTTTCGGCCATGCGATCGAGGGAGGGTCGAGCACGATTCGCGGTTTCACCGCGGGCACGGGCATCAACTTCAACCGCTTTGTTTTCGACATCGCTTTCGAGCGTAGGGAGAGCGACGTCGCTCTGGGGTTGCAGCGGCTGAACCGTTCCGAAGCGGTAGAGAACCCGACAGAAACTTTATCTGTGGACCGCATCGTCGCTTCCGTCATTTTGCGCTTCGACAATGACGGCGGTCTGGCCAAGTTCTTCCGGGGGCTCTTCGCGGGCAATGACAGCGAGGATGTGTCGGAGTAGACGACATTGAGCCGAGCGCGTCCGCACCTGGTAACGGTAGGCCTCGCCTGCGCGCTCTGGCTCCTCCCGGGGATCGCGTCTGCAGATTGGTTCGATGACTACGAGCGCGGCGTCGCAGCTCTCGCCAAAGGCAGGCCGGAACGCGCCATCCCACTTCTCGAGAAGACGATTCGCAGGCGGCCGGAGCCAGGGTCCAACCTCATCACCTACGGAACCAACCGCCTCAAGGAATACTACCCCTATCTGAAACTGGCGGAGGCCCACCTCGCGCTGGGTAATCTCGATGCGGCGGGGGCAGCGCTCGAACGCTCGGAGACGAACGGCAAAGAGCCCGCGGATGCCAGGGCAAGTTTGCAGGCGCGATGGCGCGAGGCGGTCAAAGCAGAGGAGGCCCGAGCCCAGCCGCCCCCGCCTCCAGTCGAGCCTCCGAAACCAACGACCACCGCGGCTCCGACACCGCCGCCGCCCGTGGCGTCGAGAACCGGAACCCTCGTCGTGCGGAGCCAGCCCACGAGCGGTGCGAGCGTTCTGGCGAACGACCGCTTTCTCGGAGTGACGCCTCTCACTGTCGAGCTCGACGTCGGCGAATACGTGATCACGGTTCGCAAAGAAGGCGCCCCGCCTGAGCGCATCTCCGTTCGTGTGAAGGCGGGAGAGACGAACGTGCTCAACCAACGCTTGATTCTCCCCGAGCCCAAACCGGCGCCTGCTCCTGTACGCCGGCCCGATCCGGAGCCGACGAAGCCTCGCGTCGAGCCGCCATCGCTGGTCATCGTGACCGACCCCCCAGGCACGTCCGTCTATCTCGATGACGAGCTCATTGGCAGCACCGACCCAAAAACGAGGCCGGCTCATGCGGAGCGACGTCGCAAAGGGCTCGCACCGGATCCGACTGTCGCGAAGGGACTACGCGGACCTCGCCGAGGATATAGAGATTGAGCCCGAAGGGGAGACGTTGTATCAGGTAACACTTGCGCCGATGCTTCCGGAAGCGGGACGCCCCCGTGAGGCCGCTGATGATGTGGCCGATGCCGTCGCCGTCGAGGCCGTCGAGCCGACACCGGTCGTCATCGAAGAGCCGGAAGAGGAACTCAGTCGTTCATGGCTCCTTGGGGGCTTGGCATTTGGTTTCTCCGCGCTCGTATTCGCCTTCAGCCGATGGCGCAAAGCTCCGGAGGAGACGCTCGCCACTGTGACCGCAGGGGCGCTCAAGGATCGCTCGAGCGTCTCGCAGGGGTCGAAGACGTCCGAGCGCGGAGCAGATGACGCGACCTTGACGAAAGTCTCGGACACGACCCAAGGGTCTCGTTTCGGAGAGTTTCGGCTCATCAAGCGGCTGGGTCAAGGCGGGATGGCGTCTGTCTATCTGGCGGAGCGAAACGGAGAACAGTACGCCCTGAAAAAACCGTTGAGCTCGCTTCTCAAGGACGAAGAGTTTCGCGAGCGCTTTCTCAGAGAAGCGAATATCGGGCGAACACTTCACCATCCGAACATCATCCGAATTTTCGAGAAGGGAGAGGTGAACGACGTTCCTTACTTCACGATGGAGATCGTCACCGGTGACACGCTCCGAGAAAAACTCACGAAGCACGAGCTGTCACAGCCTCGCGACGCGGCGGCGGTGATTCTCCAGATCGCCGAAGCGCTCGACTACGCGCATTTGAAGGGCGTTATCCACCGGGACCTCAAACCGTCCAACATCATGATCATGGAGAATGGAGTGGTCAAGGTGATGGATTACGGGATAGCGCGCGCGCAGCGGTTTGGAAATCTTACGGCGACGGGCGCCTTTCTCGGCACGCCGAACTACGTGGCCCCCGAAACGGCCGAGGGCAAGACCACCGACGCGCGGGGAGATCTTTACTCGCTCGGCATCATCTTCTACGAGATGTTGACGCGCCAAAGGCCTTTCGACGCTGACAACCCGCTCGTGACGCTCCG
Source organism: Acidobacteriota bacterium (assembly GCA_004356105.1). GTDB lineage: Bacteria > Acidobacteriota > Vicinamibacteria > Marinacidobacterales > SMYC01 > SMYC01. The sequence continues at coordinate 14,709 of SMYC01000119.1, forward strand.
AAAACACTGTACCGAGCCTCCCACGCCGCCTTCCGTGATTGCGCCCGGGGTGCCGAGACGCTTGGAAACCATGATCCTCAAGCTCCTCGCCAAGTCGCCGGACGACCGCTACCCGGACGCCGAGCATTTGCTCGTGGAGCTACGGGGCTATTTGAGCAAGAGCTCATAGCGTCCCGCGGCACGAAGACTGCTCAATCTCCGAGTGCCATCTCTTCCCGCGAGTTCGCCACGAGCACGTGATCCAGGTAGGCATTGAGCTCATCAAGCGACTCCAATCCTTGTACTCGGGCCGTCGTCTTCTCGGGAAGAGGACCAAACCTGGAATTGAGGTGCCGCAGCAAGATTTCGCGCTGGGCTTCGCGCCGTCCCTCTTCACGCCCCTCTTCACGCCCTTTCTCCATAATTTTGTCAGCCGCCGTGAGTTCCATCTTCTGTGCCTCCTGGTTCGTCTCTCGATGGAAACCCGCAGAAGCTTTCCACCTGAGTCGTAGCGAGCTCAAAATAGGTCGGGATGACATTCACCACGGGAAACTTCTACGCATTGCCGTCTTCGAGCTCCATTTCTTTGAGCGAGCCCGCGACGAGGACGCGGTCTAGGTGCGCATCGAGCTCATCGAGCGATTTCAATACTCGTACTCGGGCGGTCGTCTCTTCGGAAAGAGGACCAAACTTGGAATTGAGGTGTCGCAGCAAGATATCGCGCTTGCTTTGGAGCGCGCCCTCTTCGCGGCCCTCTTGGCGTCCCTCTTCACGCCCTTTCTCCACTAATTTGTCAGCCCATGTGAGTTCCATTTTTCGTGCCTCCTTATACACGTCCAGTGTTAGTAACCCGAGGAAGATTTCTTCCTGATCGGCATCGAGCTCGAAATAGGTCTCGATGACGTTCACCAACAGGAACTTCCGCAAATTGTCCAGTTTGCTCTCGCCAACCCGCTGCTTCATCGAGGCTTTGAGTTGAGGCTCGTCGACGTTGCGACGCTCCATGAGAGCCGCTAGGGCTACCCACAGCACATTGCTCTTCTCAACATACTCTTCTGCCTTCAGTGATGCCAGTCTCACGCTATCGTAGGAGAACCTCACATGTTCTCGCCCGAGGAGCGTCATCTGGAAGGTCTCCTCCGTCAGAGCCTCCCCTCGACCGTGTAGATAGAGCACGATGGGGAGAATCGGCAATTGATGACGGGTCCAGAGCAAAGCGTTGTAGTTGTACATCCTTCGCGCGAAATCCGGCTCTGGGTCTGCCTGGACTTCGACATGAATGAGAATGAGCTCGCCCTCTCCCTCGAGAGTTCTGATCTCAGCGACGACGTCGGCTTCTCGCCGGCTGCCTTCTGGAAGGTCCATGAAGAGCTCTTTGTCCAAGAAACGAAGCGTGTCGAAGTCCAGGAGCGTCTCGATTTCGGGATAGAGCATCGCCAAAAACTCGCGAAAAAAGCCTTTCAGAATGTCCTTGAATAGCTGGTCGTGACCCATCTGAGCTTGTCTCCCTGTATGAGACAGACGACAAGCGTGAGGGCAAACCTCCCTGGCTCCGCGGATTTCTTCCCTCGACCGGACCGGGTGTTAAGAATTGCCGGCGACGTGATCGGCCGAACGCTTGCCCACTATGCGCCGCAATTTCTATCGGTCTACGGTCTCTCGGCTCACATCGGTCGCACCTTCACCAAGGGCCGATCGGGACGTCGTCGCGTTCGAGGATCTGGGTGGGGAAGCCGAGACCTTACCCACGAGCGTCATCATGCTCGGCTACGAATTCTGGCACGAGCGTTTTGGCGGTAATCCCAATGTGTTGGGGCAGCTTGTCGAGCTCGACTACCAGCCGTATCAGATCGTGGGCGTGACCCCGCCCGGATTCCACGCGCTTCTTCCCGGCGAAGGGGATTTCCGAACGACCGTCGACTTATGGACGCTCTCGCGGATGCGTTTCGAAACCATGTCGCGTGACGCGGTTTTTCTGCGGGTGGTGGGTCGACTGAAACCGACCGTCAGCCTTTCCGAAGCTCAGGCCGAAGCGTCACTTTTCGCCGACCGCCAACAGGAGCGTTTTCCTCTCCATCGCGAGGCCGGCTTCGACGTGAGCGTGCGATAGATACGGAGGGAACGGTCTGGACTCGAGGAAACGTAGCTGGTGCAGAACTGGTCCGAAGAGCTGAAGCGTCTCGTCCCCACCGGCAACTGAGCCAGCCCGTCAGTCGGTCACCGATTCCCCACCGACGGAACGCCTTACGGGTGACCGTCTGTGTCGAAGGCGATGGCCTCGAAAATTTCGACGTTCGCTGGCGTGAGGTTGGCCAAGGGGCTGCGCCCCTTGAAATCCCGGCGGGATTTGAGAAGTCAGGAGTCAGAAGTCAGGAGTCAGAAGGGTGGTGGCGGCTGCGCCGCGACATTTGGTCTCTCAATCTTAGAGATAAATTCTCAGACTGACGGAGTAGAATCTAGATTGCTTTCGCGACGCGCACGATGGCGTCGAGGCTTCTTTCGACGTCCTCTTCGGTCGTGGCCCAGGACGAGACGCTGATACGCATCGCGGCCCGGCCCCGCCACGTTGTGCCGCTGCACCAGCACGTGCCATCTTCCTGCACCGCGGTGATGACGCGCGCGGTCTGCTCGTCGCTTCCGAAGGAGACGAGCACTTGATTGAGCACGACGTCGTTGAGGATCTCGTAGCCCTCGCCCTGGAGGCCTCCTGCGAAGCGGCGCGCGAAGCGGCAATGGCGCTCGATGAGCTCTCGCAGGCCCGAGCGGCCCAGAGATAAGAGCGCCGCCCAGATCTCTACGCCGCGGGCGCGCCGCGAGGACTCGGGCGTGTAGTCACAAGGCTGGCGCTCTTCGCCTTTTGGCAAATAGGCTGCCGTAATCGAGAGCGCTTGGCGCGCGGCCTCCGGGTCCCTATAAAGTGCGAGCCCGTTGTCATAGGGTACGTTGAGCCATTTGTGAAGATCCGTCGCGATGGAGTCGACGTCGGCGATGCCCTTGGTGAGGTGGCGCGTGTCGGGCGAGGCCGCTGCCCACAGACCGAACGCACCGTCGAGATGGATCCACGCGCCCGCGTGTCGTGCGTGTGCTGCAATCTCTGCGATGGGGTCGAAGCTTCCTGTGTTGACGTTCCCAGCTTGCAGGCAGACGATGCATGGCGAGCGCAGCTTTGGAAGCCTGTCCGCTAGCATCCGTCCTTGTTTGTCGACGGGGACTTTGACCACGCGCTCTCGGCCGAAGCCGACGAGTGCGAGCGCTTGCAACAAAGTCGTATGGGCTTCGGCCCCTACGATGACTTGAACTTCCGGAGCTCGGAAGAGTCCCTGCGCCTCGACGTCCCACCCGGCTTTTTTGAGAACCGCATGCCTTCCTGCGGCCAAGCCGGAAAAGTTGCCCATGGTCGTCCCCGTGACGAAGCCGCCGCCCCAACTCTTCGGTAGATCTAGAATCTCGCGAACCCATCCGAGGGCTGCGTTCTCGAGCGCGGCCGCGACAGGTGAGCCGATGACGAAATGCGCGTTTTGATCCCACGCACCGGCGAGCCAATTCGCGGCCAAACTCGCGGGGAGCGCTCCGCCGGTCACGAATCCGAAATATCGAGGGCCGGCATTCGCGATCGTGGCGGGCGATCCCCATTCGTCGAGTCGTCGCAGCACTTCCTTGGGGGCGGTGGGCGCGTCGGGGAGCGGACCCGAAAAAGCTTCCAACTTTGCGATCGCGTCGGGTCTGGGCTCGACCGGGCGAAAGGCAAGGCCGCTTAAATAGTCGACGGAGCGCGTGAGTGCATCAGAAAGAAGGTCCTTCATTCGTTGATTCTAAACAAAAAAAAGGGGGCCCATGGGCCCCCTGTGTCCGGAGAGAAACGCAAGAAATTAGTCTGTGCCTTTATCGGCGCTGGCTTTCTGACTCTTGTTTGTCTCGCCCGCTTTGGCGCGCGTTTGCTCGGTGAGGCGCCGGTAATAGCGCTGTCTCTCGGCCCAACCCCCGCGCCTTCTTTTAGCGAACATATTATGTGCGTACATTCTTCCTACCTTTTCTTTTTCTGTCTCTTTCTATGTTAGACGAGCGAAGCGGGGCAAAAGTTCCTTCTCAATTGAGATAAGCTCCTCCGCTATGGCGGTGTGTTACAAAGTGATCCCTCGCCGGCCCTACTCGCTCGCTCGTACGGCCGCGCGACTCGCCCGCTTTCCCGAACGAGTCGATCTATTCGAAGAGGGCGTGTTTCGCCGGCTCGTCTTCGTGAAGCGCAAGCCGCTCCTTCTAGAAGTCCGCCAAGAGGGGTCCCCGTCACGAGCCACGCTTCGGCTAACGCTCCACGGTGATGCCGCCCGATCTCCGGAAGCTCGGACCGCGGCGGCCGAGGTGCTCGAGCGCGTCCTCGGCACCTCGACGGACGTTCGACCTTTCTACCGACGCTTCCGGGACGACCCGTTGCTCGGGCCCATTATCCGCGAGCACTTCGGCTTGCGTGTCGCAGGGCGTTTGCGGCTTTGGGACACGCTGATCCAGATCGTGCTGTCTCAGCAAATCAACTTGACGTTTGCGCACGATATCCTCTGTGAGCTCGTGCAGCACTACGGGCGAAGGGCTCGCATCGACGGCGCGCGCTATTTTGCCTTTCCCACGACCCGTCGTTTTGCCGCACTCTCCGTGACGGAGCTTCGTGGCTTTCGATTGAGCCGTGCTAAGGCCTCGACGCTCATCGGGCTGGCGAGAGCGTTCGAGGCGGGAGAGATCGCCGACGAAGCGATCGGCGCCATGGACGACGAGACGGCCGTCGAGTTTCTGATGTCGTTCAAAGGCGTGGGACGATGGACCGCGGAGTTCGCGCTTCTTCGCGGGGGCGCGCGTGAGGATATCTTCCCCGGCGGGGATCTCGGTGTCGTGAAGTATTTGGCGCGAGAGATGCTCGGGCATGAAGGCGCGGCGAAAGAAGAGGAGATGCGTCTTTTCGCGGAGCGCTGGCGTCCTTATCGAGGGCTCGCGCTCATTTACGCCTATGCCGAGCTCGCGCGGAGAGGGTCGTGAACACGCCCGGCCACGCTATCGTCAACCTGCTCGTTTTAGGAAAACGCGATAGCCAGTCTCTCTTCGCGCCGGTCGCGGTCGGCGCCGTATTGCCGGATTTTCCGATGTTCGTATTCTACGCCTACGAGAAGAGTTGGCTGAAAACACCGGAACGCGTGATTTGGTCCGAGGCCTATTACGATCCCGTCTGGCAAGCCTTCTTCGATGTCTTCAACTCCTTGCCGCTTTTAGCACTTGGAGTGCTCGTGGCGCGCCTGCTCGCGCGCCCACACGCCGCGGTACTCTTCCTCAGCATGATGCTCCACGCCGTTTGCGACCTCGCGCTCCATCGCGAAGACGCGCACCGGCATTTTTTTCCATTCTCGGATTGGCGCTTTCAAAGTCCTGTCTCTTACTGGGACCCCCGCCACTATGGCAGCATCGTCTCTACGATCGAGATGGTCGTGGTCGTCGTTGGCGCCGTCGTGCTTTTCAGGCAATATCCCGGACGCGGCCCCCGCATTTTTCTGGGCCTGATCCTCGCGTGCTACACGTTCTATATCGGCTATGCGCTCGTCGTCTGGGCGTGACGGCGCACCTGAGCCGCGTCGGGCAGCAGAGGTTGCAGTGGCGTTAGCGCGGGCATAGGATGGGCGAGGCGGTCGACCCGTACTTTGCCTCGGCGTCCACGAACTCCGATACCGTAGCTTCTGACGACACAACGGCGCAGCCTATCGACCCACTGATCTCAACCGCCGGGGCGACTTCGAAGGTTCGGGCAACGACTTGCCGAACAAGGAGGAGAATGATGCTCAGGCTAAAACAATATGCAGGGCTCTTGGTCATCCTCTTGAGCGTGTCTTGCTCGGGTGGTGAACAAGAGGTCGTTAATTCGTTCTTGGCCGCCATACAAAGCGGGAACGAAGCGGCCGCCAAGGCTGTTTCAGTGGTGGAGTATCTGGAAAAGGTCGAATCCTGGGAGATCGTCGAGGTCGGTGCTGAGTCGACAGAGCCTTTCGCGCTCGCGGAGCTCGACGACAAGAGGGCGACGCTTTCGCGTGAGCGAAGGCTCGTGACCGAGCAGAACGATTACTTTCTGCAAGATCACAAGGACGCCTTCGAAGAGTACGAGGCCAAAACCAAGGACGAACCGGACTACGAGTTCTCGGGAGAGATGGCGGAGTTCCAGAAGGAGTGGGAGGAGCGGCGAAGCAAGCAGGAAGAGGGCGACCGCGTTGCGATCGGTTTGGGTAATGAGATCAGTCGCCTGCGCTCGGCCGCTGGCCTATCAGTGAATGTCTCTGTTAATGCGAAGTTCGTGGGCGAAGTCTTCGGGAAGAAGCTGACGCTCAGGGTCAATGACGGGTCGACCGAAAAAACCCATACGTTTACGTTGCGAAAGTTCAATATCGTCGACACGACTCGAAACCTCAGCCCCATCGGGCGCTGGGTTATCACCGACATCAACTGAGACACGTCGTCCCAGGACACGTCAGCCAAAGATCACTTCCCGCTCATAATTTCGTGACGACCTAGCCAGGCCCGACCTGTACGGTAGATAGCGAAGGGAGAATCGCTAATGCGATGGAGTCTCGCTTTCGTGGTGTGGATAATGGCGTGTGGGGGTCGGGATGGAGATCGGGATTTGGCCGAGCTGGCGCGTGCTGCCGGTACCGGCGATGCCGTGCGCATCGCGGCGCTCTTGGCCTCGGGAGAGGATCCCGACGCGGCGGGTCGGAGAGGCGTAACGGCTCTGCACTTGGCGGCTCGGGAAAATCAGGTTTCGGCGATCCGCGCGCTCGTTGACGGGCGTGCGGACATCGATTTGGTCGATGCGCGGAACCATTGGACGCCGCTGATGCACGCAATCCACAAGGGTTCCGAGCAGGCAGCAGTAATGCTCCTCGATGCGGGGGCAGACATCGAAGCGCGAGCGGGAAGTGGTGCGACCGCGCTCTTCATGGCCGCGGGCTACGGACATGAGCGCATCGTGCGTGAGCTTCTCGACCGGCGCGCCGACCCCTATGCCGAGTGTGACGATGGCACGAACGCGCTGTGGGCCGCCGCGGGCGGCGGGGCTATCGTAGACTTTATGGACGGGCCACCGTTTGGAACCTGCTTCCCGCAAATCATCGAACTTCTGCTCGAGGCCGGGCCCGACGCGACGCTCCCGAGCGGTCTTGCCACGACGGCCGTCGCTTGGTTTGCGTCTTCCGAGACGTGCTCGCGTCTCGTGGACGAGCTACCGCGAGAATGAGAGCACTGCATCCGCGACAAAAGCGAGGCGTTTCCCGGACGGGGAGACCGCGAGCCGCGTGATGTTTCGGATGTTTTGCGCCGTCCAATCAGCGGTTTCATCTCGTTGCATCCGTCTCACCGTACGTGCCCACCAGGCGCGGTCTCGATCGTGATCGTAGATGCGCTCGTGATTGTGGCAGCGCGCGCACTTGCTCGCAAGAAGAGCGGGTCCGCGGGATGGATTGCCCTCGAGAATCGCAGCAACGGCAAGCTCGTTCAATGCGTTCATGAGCTCGCTCTCGACGGCGGAGCCGTACTCACCCTCCTCTTGGTGATGGGCCAAGAGCGCCTCGTCCCCGAGAGCGCCGTACGCTGCCGCGACGAACTGGTGCGCTTTGGATAAGCGCGGGTAGCGCGCCAGAAGCGGTGTCATGACGTCGAGCACACCGTGCCAATTTTGCGTGAGCGACTCGAGGCGCGCCACTCCCAGTGCCGCTACCGGCTCAAGGGAGTCGAGCTCGAGAGCTTCTCGAAGCCGTCGCTCGGCGTCGTCGCGGCGGGCCCACTTGAGATATAGATCGCCGATCTTGGCGTTGCTCGGTGGAATCTGCCCCATCTCAGCGATCAGCAGGTCGATATCGCCATCCTGATCGAAGTCGTTTGGCGTCACGTGGGCAGGTGCAATCACGAGCGCGCTCAATGTGCTCTCGTTGAACGTTCCGAGTGGTGATTGCCGGATCCAGGCGATTTGGTTCCGCGTCGCGTCGCAGATCACGACATCGAGAAGGCCGTCCTGGTCGAGATCGACGATCGCCAGGTTGGTGATCCACGGTGGCGGGTCGGCCGGCGGATCGCCGATGGTGCTCTTGACCAAAAAGTCGATCCCTTCCCGAAGACGCACTCCCTGCGAAAGCGGGAGTCTCGGAAGCGTTATCGTTGCCGCACGCGCTCAACAGGAGGCCCAGCCCGAAGGCGATGGTGCGTTTCAATGCGTGGATATTATCGCAGCGCGAGAAGCGGTGAGACGGCGGTACAATGGCGGGCGATTTCAAACACGCAGGAGGATCTATGTGGAGCAAGAGACTTCCATTGAAGACGTGGCTCATAGTCGTGGTGGTGGGTATCGCCGCGCCGGCGATGAGCCAAGAACGGCTGGATGTGGCCAACATGCCTCGGCCAATCGACGCGCTCGATAGCGTCTGGATCGAAGAGCTGACGATGATGGAAGTGCGCGACGCGATCCAGGAAGGGAAGACGACCGCGCTCATCTTGACTGGCGGCATCGAGCAGAACGGCCCTTATCTCGCTACCGGCAAGCATAACTACGTGCTGCAAGTGATGGGCGAGTCGATTGCTCGCGAGCTCGGGGACGCGTTGATAGCACCTATCGTCACGCTCGAACCCGGGAACCCGGAGCGCGTGCGCACACCGGGCACGATCTATTTGTCGCACGAAACGTACAAAGCCGTACTCCGCGACATGGCGACGAGCTTGAAGACCCAGGGTTTCACGAACATCTTCTTGCTTGGCGATAGCGGTGGGAACCAGACGCCGATGCGAGAGGTCGCCGAGACTTTGAGCGCGGCGTGGGGTTCAGACTCGACGCGGATCACCTTCATTCCCGAGTACTACAATTACGACGACGTGCAAGAGTTCGTAGAGACCGAGCTCGGTATTCACGAAGTGCTCGAGGGGTTGCACGACGACTATTACATTTCGGCGATCATGATGAACGCCGATCCGACTTCCGTGCGCATGGAACAGCGCATCAAGGCGGGCAAGTTCACCATCAACGGTGTCAGCCTAGCGCCGGCGGAAAAAACGATCGAGAACGGCAAAAAGATCATCGCTTTCCGGACCGAAGCCACCGTTGCGGCGATTCGGAAGGCGCTCGAGGGCTAGTTAGAGAGGTTTTCGTTGGACGTTTACTTCGTCGTCAATATCGATAGCGATCCCGACCCGGACGACACTCCGCGCGACGACGATGCGGTGATGGAGAAATACCGCATCATGAAGAGCATCGTCGCCGAGCGCGTTGACGGGAAAGGAACTATCTGCGTACAAACGAGCCCGATGTATCGCGATCGTTTCTTCGAGCCTCTCTTTCTCGATTTCTGGCGTGGATGGGTGAAGGACGGCGGCGACTTGACGCTCCATCCCGAGGAGGACCTCTATTCGACGCCCGAGACACGCCTCGCGAGCGGGTCCTATTACAGCGACACCGCGCACATGGAGGCTGTGATCCGCCCCAAGGTCGAGCTCATGAACACCGAAGGATTGCCCTTCGCCGCCTACAAAGGCGGTTATCAAGGGCTGACGATGGATATCGTCCGCATATTGGAGGCGGTGCGAATTCCTATCGACGTGACCTGCGCTCCGGGGATCGACTGGCCGGAGAAACTAGCGGCCTGGGGTGATGCGCCAACGAGCGCTTATTACATGTCGCCTGACACCCGCAGCCAGGCCGCGATGCCCGGTGCTTCGAGTCCCGTTTTCGAGATTCCGTTCGGCTGGGACGGCGAGAGCTCGGACACGTCGCGGCGTCTGCTCAACCAACACTATCTCGTCAACGAATTTTCGAGCTACGAGGCTCTTTGCCGAGTGTGGGATTGTATCGTCGAGCGCGCCGAAAGTTTGGGCGAACCGCAGATCGTCAGCTTTCTGTGCCACACCTATGCGATGAAGGCAGACAAGTTGCGCCGGCAATGCGGCGACATTCTTTCCTACATGACGCGCGCGGGCGGGACACCGGTGACGGTCACCGAAGCCAAAAACATCTACGACCGGTCGCACTAGCCGCGGGCGAGAAGCGCTTTCGCACACTCGGCCGCTTCTCGGTGGGTTGCGAACCAGGAGCTGCCTTTGGCTTGGATGTACTCGATCAGCTTGCGCAAGACCAGAATGCGCGAGCGGTGTCCGATAGTGCGCGGATGCATCGTGACGGAGAATATCGTTCCTTCTTCGTAGGCGAGCTCGAACTCATCAACGAGCGATTGAAGCCACCTGCGTGGCGTCGTGAAGTTGTCGCTACGCGGGTCGAGGATCGTGGCATCGTCTCGAATCCACTCTACGGGAAGCTCGATGAGCCCGGAGGGCTCGCCCTTCTCGAGGATCTCGTACGGCCGGTCATCGGCCATGAGCGAGCTGTCATAGAGGAAGCCTAGCTTTTTGAGAATGCCGAATGTGTGAGCGTGCACGTCATAGGCTGGCGCGCGATACCCGACGGGCCTCTGACCAGCTTGCTTGGTGAGCAGCTCGACCGATCGCTCCATGAGGTCGAGCTCTTCGCTCGGCTCGAGAGATGATGGATGTTCGTGCACCCACCCGTGCACGCCGATCTCGTGGCCTCCTGTCGAGCACAGGGTCTCGACCATGCCCGGATGGAGCATCGCCGATACCGCGGGAACGAAGAAACTCGCCGGGACGCGGTACTCCGTCAGACGGTCGACGACTCTCTGAAGGCCGACCCGTGCGCCGTACTCCCCCTGAGAAAGGTCGCTCGACGACAAGATTGTCTTCGGGCCAACGTGGGGGGGCCAGGCTTTGGCCCGCCGAGATCTCGGAAGCGAGAGCGCGCAGACTCTCTTCACTCATCTGCCAACCAGGGTGCTCGGTCATTGTGCGACGAGCTCCAAAGCGGAGCCGACGCGCACGGCGCCGGTCTCATCGCGAATATCTGCATATAAGCGAGACGTGCCGTCGGACGTAGGCTCGATGCGGACGTAGCCGAAATTGAAGATCTCGTCCTCCGCGTAAAGGACCTGCGGTCGAAACGTTGGGTCAGGGGTCTGCGCTGGTACGCGGACCGCGCTCAAAGGTCCACTGATGAGCTCGTGGAACAGGAGCTTCTCCCCGTCGCCGTCGAGATCGACTTCGTAGCGCAAGCTCATCGCGAAATGAACGTCGGTGGCGACGAAGACGACGTTGGTCACGTCTTCGGCGTCGAGATGCTCGAGGAGCTCCCTGAGCTCGCGCTCGAATCCCGTGCGGGCTGAATAATCCGCGGCCGTTCCGTTCGCCCAGGCGTCTCTTCCATATTCGTGCGCGCGCGAGCCGGTTGGGATCGACAACGGGACATCGGTGCTCACGATCTTCCAAGTCGCGTCCGAGCGCGCGAGCCCTGACTTCAACCACGCGAGCTGTTCCCGGCCCAGGAGCGTCTTGTCGTTGTCGGGACTATCCGTGAGCACGTTTGAGCTTCGATAGGAGCGGGCGTCGAGAAGGAAAAGCTCTGCCAGCTGCCCCCAGCGAAAAGCGCGATAGATTCGCGGGGGCCCTTCGTCTGGCCGCTTCAGCGGATGAAAATCGAAAAGGGCCTTGCGGCCTTCGCGGACGAGAATGGGATAGCCTTTCCGGTCCACAGCCGCCGTATACGTGGGCCAAGCGCCGCCGAAATCGTTGATCACTTCGTGATCGTCCCATTGCACGTAGATGGGCACTTTGGCGAGAAGACTTTGGAAGTGCGGGTCGGCCCGGTTGTAACGCCAATGAGCGAGATAAATCTCACGGACGGCGTCGGCGTCGGTCCAGTCGACGCTTGGATCGTCGACCTTCGGGAAATCACCTGGCACATTCCGCCCGCCTTCCGAGCGTTCGCGGGGGCAATCACTATCGGCGTAGATCATGTCGCCATTCGCGACGAGAAATCGAGGCTCGAGCGCTTCCATATGCGAGAAGATAGCGTAGCCGATCCCGTCTTCGCGGCAATAGCCGTGGCCACCCAGATCTCCCATGACGACGAAGGCCAGCGGCTCGACACGGTCGCGGGCCGGTGCCGTGCGGAATCTTCCCACGGTCCAGGGGGAGTCGTCGAACCGAACGCGATAATGATAGGTCGTGCTCGGCTCGAGCTCCGTAAGGGTGATGCGAGCGGTGAAGTCTCTGTCGGCTTCGCTTCGTCCTTCGAAGATGCGCGGGGTCTGAAAATCCGCATCTTCGTCGAGCTCGACACGCATCGCCGCCGGCTCGCTCGAGCGTGACCACAAAATCGCCTCGCGGGCGCTCACCTCGCCGATAGAAACGCCGTGGGTGACGCTGACGGCCAGTAAGAGAGTAAGCATCTGATTAGCAAATCGACCTGAAAATCAACCTAAAAATCAACCTAAAAATCAAAAAGATAAGTGTACTTCACGACGAACGACCGGCCGATGAGGTTAGGAACGACGACGCCGGTATCCGGATCGATTCGGGTGAAGTTCGCGATGTTGCGCCGATCATTGTAAACGAAGAACAAGCCTGTGCCGCTGCGATTCAACAAGGCAAAGCGGACGTTCGAGGATATGTCGGCGGTCTGGCTGTTGTATTGGACCAACGCTTGGATGTTCATGAGAGTTGTGAACGAGTAGTTGAACCGCACAGGAATGAGATCCGTCTCGAAGTCGCCTCCGGGCAGCTTGACGTTGTCACGGCGCCAGCCGATGCTCGCTTGAATCTTTGCGCCCACGCGGGCGTTGACCGTCACGCTGTAATGGTTGAGATCCCCGTCATAAAAGTCTCCCCACTTGTAACGCAGGTCGAAGAAAAATGGGGCGCTCGGATTACTGACATAGGACAGCGTCCATTCGTTCCACGTGTAGAAGCCGGGCGGGATGACGACCGCATCGCCGCTCGGATCGCTATAGACGGAGAATGGGGTTACCGGTCGATCTTGTTTACGATCGAGCGTCGCCCCGAAACGACCGCCGGCTTGCGGCTGGATCTCGACGAAGTGGAAATGTCCCGACGAGGTCTCGACCAAGCCGTCGAAACCGTAATGCGTGCTCCACGTGACATGAGGCGATAAGCGGCGAATCCAGGGATATTTTTTGGGTTGGTAGTCTAGAAAGAAGCGCGCTTGCGGCTTGCGGAAGCCGCGGCGAGGAACGAAGCCCGCTTGCGCATCAAAACGTTCACCAACTTGGGTGTAGCCGATATGGCCACTCCACCAATTGGTGGCGTAAGTGACGAGGGCGCGGCCGGCATAGTCGGTGCCGAGCTCTCCCGACGATGTCGAGCCAGCCAGGAACGTGAACAGCTTCGTGTTCTCGGTGAGTTGGATATTGGCGTCCACGCCATAAGCGCGGTTGTTTTGGGCGAGCTCGGGCGACGTCGCGCCCGTCTGCTGGCGGTTGACGAAAATGCCGCCGAAGTTCGACCGGCCGACCTCGCGCTGCACGCGCGTGACGAAAAAGTTTTCCGCCGGCGCGATGAGGTCTCCCGTACGGGCGTTGAACGCCTCCCGGGTCTGCATGTCCAGAACGCCGACTTTGTAAGCGCCGAGTTTCCCGCTCATGCGGGCGCCGCCTAGAATCGGGATCGGGATCCCGCTTTCGAGACCGATGCGCCTCGAGAAGAAAAGATCGACTTCTTGGGGGGCGCCGAACGAAAAGGTCGAGGCGTTCTCGAGAAAGAACGGCCGCTTTTCCGGAAAAAACAGCGGAAAGCGGGTCAGGTTGATCTGCTGCTCGTCCGCTTCGACTTGAGCGAAGTCGGTGTTGACGGTGAAGTCGGCGGTGAGGTTGGGCGTCACGCCCCACTTCGCGTCGATGCCTATCTCGAAATCACTCTGTGTCTGGTTGGATGCGGCGAGGTTGTCCTGGCCTGTGCTCCCGAGGCCATAAGGCGTTACTTTGATATCGCGTCGTCCCGGAAGCTGAAGCCCTTCGAGCTTGGCCGCGAGCGAGACGCGGTAGATGCTGTAGCCGCGGGGGATGGGTGCGAGGAACACTTGCTCGTTTTTTCGGCGGATATTGCGAAGTACGTTGAATCCCCAGATTTGGTTGTCACCGGGCGTGTAGCGGAGCGTCTTGAGCGGGATGGCCATCTCGGTCTCCCAACCGCGCTCGGTGATGGCGGAGCGCACGGTCCAGTTGCCGTCCCAGTTGGGGTTCCAACCGCTGACTTGGCCGCGCCGGGCGCCGCCCCGGCCAGACCTCCGAGCCGTGCCGCCCGTCTGACCTTCACCCGCGACTTGACCGTCATATTCGATACCGACGGGGTTGGTGCCGAAGAGAAACCCGTTCTGGTTGTCGTTGAACGTGTCGAGGATGATTTGAACCGAGTCCGTCTCGTTCAGTTGCCCATCGCGGCGGCTATCGGTGACGAGAATCTGGCTCGGATCCGAATCGAAAAGAATGATGCCGACGTAGAACGTGGTCTGGTCGAGAAGAAGCCGGACCTCGGTGCGTTCGCTCGCGGGAGCTCCCTCGATCGGATTTTGCTGCGTGAAGTCCGTATAAGGCTCGATGTTGGTCCAAGCCGGTTCGGTGACGTGGCCATCGACGACGACCTCGACGCCGTCTTCGAGATTCTGAACGCTCAGAGATCGCGTCGCGGCGCTCTCGAGAAAGGATGGAAAGACAAGCGCAACGGTAACGAGCGCGAAGGTAGCTTTACACATGGCGTACGTGTTCTTATTCCGCGATTCTGTCCACGCCCGATGCTATCTTAGCGCACTACGATGGCCCTTTCATTGGTGGTGTCAGGAGGCGTGGCCTCGCGCGTCCTTCAACAGGCCGATGAGAGCGTCGATGTCTTCTTCGCGGTTTCTGAAGTTTGTGATGCAGGCCCTAAGGGCAGGGGTCGTGTCGCCGAGGCTCGTGATGGATATCCAGGTTTTCCCGCTCGAGACGACGGTTTCCGCCATGGCCTTCAAATACGAAAGCTCGCGTCCCTCAGGGTGTGAGGCGTCCTGGAAGCACGCGACCGGAAGCGGCGTTTGGTTTACGAGAGCAAAGCCGGCCACCTCGAGCCTTTCTCGCAATACGCCGCCGAGCCGCACCATTTCGCGAATCGTTTGTTCATAGCCTTCCCATCCGGCCACGAGTAGAGAGAGAAAGAGCTTCAACCCGATGAAGCGCCGCGTCCACTGCATCGAGCTTTGGTGCGGCTCGATGATCTCGGCGCCGTCCTTGGCGCGCGGCATGTAGCCCGCGGCAATCGAGAACGCGCGCTCCGCCATGTCCGGATGGCGAGTGAAGAACATGCCGGCCCCTATGGGCACGCTGAGCCACTTATGCGCGTCGAACGTAATGGAGTCCGCTTGCTCGATCCCCGAGAACGTCTCGCGCATCTCCGGGAGGAGTGCCGCGGCGCCGCCCCAAGCAGCGTCCGCGTGGACCCACAAGCCTTCCTCGTGCCCGACTTTTACGATCGCGCCGACGGGATCCACGAGTCCTGCTCCCGTGGTGCCGAGCGTCGCGACAACGAGGAACGGGATGTCGCCGTTCGTGCGATCCTTGATGATCTGATTCTGCAATGCGCTCGGGTCGATCACGTAGTGCTCGTCGAGCGCAACATGGCGCACCGCGCGCGTGCCGATCCCGGAGAGCCGCGCCGCCTTGACGAAGGAGTGATGGCTCTCGGGCGAGACGTAGATGATCGGGCGCCCATCGAGTGACCGGGCACCGTCCTCTCCAAAGTCTGGGAAACGATGGATGAGCGCCATCAGGAGCGCGGTGTGATTGGCCTCCGCCCCGCCTGTTGTGAAAGAGCCCGAGCACGTCTCGCGCGCATAACCGAAGCGGGCGCCAATCTCGCGGATAAGCAATTGGTCGACTTCACAGGCGAACGGGGCATGCGTCCACGCCGCGAGCTGAGGATTGAAAGCCGCGACGAGCGTATCCGCCGCGATGCTCATGGTGGTGGTTGCGGGATTGAAGAGGCCGAAATAGCGCGGGTGACCGTTATGCACCTGGTGGTGGCGGAGTCCCTCGACGGCGAGCGCAAGCGCCGCTTCCGGATCCATCGGCCGCTCGAAGTCGACCTGCGAGAGGAGGGCCCGGGGAAGCTCTGGGTCCATCGAGGGCGATACGGGAAGGGTCTCTAAATCTTCCGCGAGGGCCTCGACGGCGTCGAAGGTCTTTTTCCAGAGGGCGACTCGGGATGCGCGCGGCAGCTCTAACATGCCGCGATTATAGCGAAGCGGCAAAAAAGCGTGGTCACAAGGGTTGCTAGAGCAGTTCCACTGCGTCTGCGAGCGGCAGCGCTCGCGAAAACAGGAAGCCTTGACCGGATTCCACACCCATGTCGTCGAGCAGCTGATGCTGCGCCGATTCCTCGACCCCCTCCGCGACGACGTCGAGATCGAGGGAATGGGCGAGTTGGCTGACCGCGCGAACGATCTTGAGACTTCGAGGATCGTTCTGCATGGCGGCTACGAAGGATTGGTCGATCTTCAATGTATCGATGTCAAAGCTTGCGAGATAGCTCAAGCTGGAAAATCCGGTACCGAAGTCGTCGATCGCGACGCGGATCCCGAGCCGCTTGCATTGCTCGATCCATCGAAGGGGTGCCGAACGGTGGTCCATGAGAACGCCCTCGGTGATTTCGAGCTCGAGCTGGGCGGGATTGATGCCGGTCCGGTTGATGATGTCGGCAACTGTAGGCAAGAAAGCCGGCTCGGCAAACTGACGCCCCGACACGTTCACACACATCGTGAGGTCGTTGGCGGTATATTTTTCAAAGCGTAGCAAGTCTTTGCATGCCCGCTCGAGGACCCATTCGCCGATGGGGACGATGAGGGCCGTCTCCTCCGCTATACCGATGAACTTCTGCGGCGCGATCGTGCCGAGCCTCGGATGCTGCCACCTCAAAAGCGCTTCGAACCCAGTGATGATGGAGTCGCTGAGGTTGAGAATGGGCTGATAGTGAAGCGCGAGCTCGTTTCGGTTCAACGCCTCGCGAAGTTCGCTCTCGAGCGTGATTTTGTCGACGGCGCCTTTCAATGTCTGGGGCGCGGCAAGAGAATTGGGCTCGAGCGTGTGTCCCGCGTTGCCGTGCCGGAAGAGATTCTGCTCCTGGCGAAAGCGTTTTAGAATCACGCTCAGCAGGAGCCTCAGCACTGGCTCGGCGGATTCGACCCGCGAGCGCAACTGATCGTTGACGATGAGCGTGAGCGTGGTGTCCGTGGTGGCCGTCGCGGTCGCGGAGCGCGGCGAGCCATCGAGGGCCGCCATCTCGCCGAACATGTCGCCGGGGCCGAGCGTCGTAAGAACGCGCCGCTCGCCTCCGACCGACGTCGAGATCTCGACCAACCCGCTCTCCACGATGTAGGCGCAATTCGCCTCTTCGTTTTCCTCGAAGATGACTTCGCCCGCTGGGTACCGTTCGTGGGCCGTTTTGGGCGCAGCTAGGCTACTCACACCTACCCATTACGCAAGTGTCGTGCCATTGCAGACTTGCCGGTAGGCAGGCGTATCTGGCTGACTGTACATTGTTTGTATGTGCTCGACGCGATGGCGGTCATGCGATCGAGTAGGTAAAAGCCCTCAGTAGGATCTAAAAAGCGCTCAAAAAAGGGGGACCCCTTCCAGGGTCCCCCATTCGCAACTTTGTTTCGAGCGCTACCTTTTGAAGAAGTAGCGAATACCACCCATGTAGATATAGTTGTTGTCGATCATATCGAGCATCGACATGAACAAGCGGCCTTCGACGTAGAACTGGGCCTTTTCGCTCACGTTCCAACCACCGTGGACGAAGATGGTTCCGTCGACATAGTCACTGTGGTTGAAATCCCAAACACCGACGCCAACACCGAAGAAGCCTCCGTCGAAGAGCTTGTCGATGCCGAGATCAGCGAAGACGCTCGAGTTCCCCGAGTCGCGCACGTTGATCGCCACACCGCCTTGCCCGAAGACTTGGGCGCCACCGTCGGCGAAAGGATAAGCGACGCCAACCGTGGCGCCCACGAGAACCGCGGAAATATCGAGCTCGAACTCCCCTTCGTCGAACGCCGGATCCTCTCTGAGATCCGCACGCCAGCGGCGCTCGTTACCCACGAAGAGCGTGAAGAACGGGTCGAGCTTCGCTTCGGGTTTGCCGAAGTTGTAATCCGCCTGGCAGGTCGCGCTCATCCCGTGATCGTCGACGACTTCGCCTTCGAGCCGATAGCGGCCATATTCGGGCATGAGGAAACTGGAGGTGCACTCGGCGTCGAGCGACATCGTGTCGATGAGCTGCTCGGAGCCGTCGAGGGGCGTGTGGAAAATCTTGACAATCTTGCTCGTCAACGAGCCGACGCGCGCTGCGCTCGAGCACATGTCGATACCAAAGCTCGCGCGTCCGGCCTTGGGCGTCGGATCTATCGGCGGCGGCGTGAGCTGCAAGTTACATGTCGGCTCACACGGCTCGAGATTCAACCGCTCCGTCGTCGTGAGCGTTCTCTCGGAGCCGCGCGCCACGGTAGCGCTGAACGTATAGGCACCCGCGTCGTCGAGCTTGCCTTCCCAGCGGTAGCCACCGCCTGCACGGCTCGGGCTCAAGGTCTCGCGCTGGCCGCTCGGACGCGTCAGCGTGAGCTCGAGGCTTCCGCCTTCGGGCATACCGCCCGGCACGGATACGTCCACGGTGACGTTCGCGCCGGTGCAGCTATTGGGGCTTTGAATGTTGACTCGGGGCCCCGCGAGGCCGCTAAGCGGCGGCGGTCCGACGGTCCGCATGTCGATGAGCGCCAAGTTGCCGCAAGCTTTCGGGATCAGGAAACGATGCTCATGCCCTCTAGACTCGAAGCGAATCTCGAAAGCTTCGAAAGGATCGCTCCCGGCCCAGCGAAGCCGGCCAGTCGGCTGCACGATGCCGCGCTTGCGCACAGCCATCCACTCGAATGTATGACCGACGGGATATTGGGCTTCGCTGAAGCTTCCGCTCTCGACGGCATTGAAGAGGTCGTCGTGGTCTCCGGGCCAATTCGCGTCGTTGAGAACTTTCTCATAGTCCGCGCGGTTCTCACGAAACATACGCTTGAGCTCGTCTCCGTCTTGCGGGCCCGGCTTGAAGACCGCATTGCTCGTCCCGAGCCGGCTAAAGTCCTGATATTCCTGGCCGACGGCCGTGTTGGTGAAGAGCGCCGCTCCGATGAGAAAGACGAGCCCCACGGTTTGCGTCATCGAGGGCAGCGAGGGCAGCGAGGGCAGCGGCGAGCGTTGGCACAGTGACATGATCAACTCCTGTTTGGTTTCGTAATGAAGTACGGGAGGCTGTGTTTTCCTGATGCGCTGGCGCGGCAGGAGCGCATCGCTCGATGTGGACCCGTACGATAAGTTCGTCTTTCAGAGAGCTTGGCTCTCCAGATTTCTCCTTGAATCAGCGCGCAGATTTGACTCGGTCTTCCGAGCCCGTTCCGAAGCAAGTTTTCTAAGTCTACCTCGCGAATGAACTTATGTAAACCGCTGGCCCACTTTGGCCTAAAATGTGGACGCTCCAGGAGGCTAGCATGACCGGATCGAAACTGACACGACGAGGATTCTTGGATAGTGGAATGGCCATCGGTGCGAGTGTCGCGGCCGCAACCGCAACCGCGAGCGCACAGGCTTTCGAGCTGGATGAGATCATCGCGTTCAATGAACGCTACCGAGACCGTGAGATGCCGTATTTCGGCCAAGAGATCTTTCATCAGGCTCAGGAGAAGGGCCCGCTGAGCGATAAAGCCTATCGAGACGCGCTCGCGCTCAATCATCGCCTGACGCGTGAGGAAGGCATCGACCACGTTTGCACGTCCCATCGGCTCGATACCATCGTCGCGCCCACCGGCGGTCCTGCTTGGACCACCGACCTCGTCAACGGCGATCATTATTCTGGCGGCAGCTCCTCCGCGGCGGCCGTCGCCGGTTACGCGAACGTCACGGTGCCGGCGGGTAACGTGCGCGGTCTTCCTGTCGGGATTTCTTTCTTCAGTGTTGCGTGGAGCGAGCCGACGCTGTTGCGCCTCGCTTTCGCCTTCGAGCAGCAGACGAAGGCGCGATTGCAGCCGGCGTTTCGCGGAACTCTCGCGGGGTGAGCGCCGAGGTGGTACGGTAGAGGCGCAAGGTGGAGACTCTCAAACAATATCTTTTGGCGTTTGGCCTGCCCGGACTGTTCTTGATTGCGTTCATAGACTCTGCGGGCGTGCCGCTTCCGGGCGGCGTCGACCTCGTGGTCATGCTGTTGTCCTGGCAGCGTCCGTCCATGTTCATTCTCATCGCACTGCTCGCGGCGATTGGATCGACCGTGGGTTGCTGGGTCCTCTACCGTATCGCGCGCGTCGGTGGCGACGCCATGCTCGCCCGCTTTTCGAAAGAGAAACAGGAATGGGTGACGGAGAAGGTGCACCGCAACGACATCCTTGCGGTGATGGTGGCGATGCTCGGCCCGCCGCCTTTCCCGACCAAGCTCTTCATTCTCGTGGCGGGCATGGTGCGTATGGACTGGCGCCGCTTCGTAGCGGCTGTCTTCGTGGGCCGCTTCGTCCGTTTCACGGCGGAAGCCTATCTCGCCGTGCGGCTCGGGGATCAAGCGATGGAGACGTTGCGGCAGCACTATCCGAGCATCGGCCTCGCACTCGTGGTGGGTGTCGCCCTAGTTCTCGTGGGGCGCCGTTTCATGCGGCGCGCAGAAGCGTAGTCGGTCATGTACTCGACGCTGCTCGTGGTGTTTACGCTCGGCGGGCTCGTCGCTTGGCTGGTCGCGCGCTCGCGTGGGCGCGCGAGGATGCGAGCCGCGCGCGAGTTGGCGACAGAGCTCATTCTCGAGATTCGAGAGATCATCGACTCGTCGGATCCGAAAAGCCGCTCGGAAGGGGAGCCCGTCGCGGCGAAGCGCTACGACGCCGAGCAAAAGCGGCTGCCGCAGGTACTGCCGAGCGAACCGCTATACGCGGTGGAAACTTTCTATTCGTGCGTCGAGGCTTATCGGTCGGCGCGCACACACATGAGCGCGTCCTTCTCGGAGGACGACACGATTAGCCTCGGCGATCGCATTCGCGCCAAAGACGGACGCGATCGATGTTTGAAAGACGTCTATCTTACGGGCGAAGCGGCCGTTCAAAAGCTCGAGACGCTACTCGGCCGAAGGAGAGCGCATGCGCTATCTGCTGATTCTGTTGCTGCCGTTTCTCGCGGCGGGTAGTTGGTCTCGACGAACTTCCGATGCGCCAGCTCACCGATGAGAAAGTCTACGACGCCCATTTCAAAGACGGACGCTTTTTGGAGATGACGCAATCTCGAAGATAGAGATTGATCAGATTCTGATAAGGGATCCCGGTTTCGTCTGCGAGCTCTTTGAAGTACTCGAGCACGTCGACGCCGACACGTATCGTAATCTGCTTTTTTAGCCGTTTCGCGTACGGGTTCTTCCGCCCTTTGAGCTTCGAGAAATCGTATTCCTTTTTCATCTTTCACCTTTCTCTGCGTGCGCGGCGCTCGCGACGGGTCGCCTTCCGTGCAGATATGATTCGAATCACCGATGCGGACCGCCTGAAGCAATGGCAGACGACGAGGACACGCAACAGATAGCTTTTTCCGACCAGGATGAAACGGTCTTCGTCATCAGAGTGCTCCGGATCATCGTACTCGATGGCGCTTTCGTCGAAGAACACGGATTGCGCTTCTTCGAAGGAAACGCCGTGTTTCTTCTTGTTCGCAGCACTCTTGCGTTCATCCCATTCGAAGTGAAGCATCCGTTGACATAATTATACCATAATTACGATTACCAAATATAGCTCGAGAGGTCCGATTCGCCGGTCGCGCCACCCTACTTCGTGGGTGCGAGGCACTCGAGCTCTTGGAACCAGTGTTCCCCACACGGCGAACAAGACCTCACGGTCGCCGGGCAGATGGTCCGGCCAAGCGTCAGACGCTCGCGCGGATCCTTCACGAAGCACCGCTCTAGAAGCTTTCGGATCCTCGGGTCCAGGTTTGCGGAAAGCTGCGACCAGTCCGGCTCCGTCTTGATCACGGCGGCGAGAATCTCCGAGATATCGTCTCCTCGAAACGCTTTCACGCCCGTCAGCATTTCGTAAACTACGCTGCCGAAGGCGAAGACGTCGCTTCTCTTGTCGATGTCCCTCCCGCGCGCCTGCTCCGGGCTCATATAAAGCAGCCGTTCCCAGGATGACGCCGGCTCGGGTCGCATCGCGCGTCAACGTGGGAGATAGAGAGGAATCCACCGCGGACGAGTCTTCGGAAAACGCTTTCGCCAGGCCGAAGTCCAATACGATGACCTTTCCCTCCGCGGTCACCTTGAGGTTGGCCGGTTTCAAGTCGCGGTGGATGATCCCTTTCTCGTGGGCCGCCTCCACGGCCTCGGCCATCTGCCGCGCGATGCTCAGAGCTTCTTCCACCGAGAGCGGACCCTTCAGCAGTCGCTCCGCCAATGTCTCTCCCGGGACCAACTCCATCACCAGGTAGTGCAGTCCTTCGGCTTGCTCGAAGCCGTAGATGGCGGCGATGTTCGGATGATTGAGCGACGCGAGCGCCTGCGCCTCACGCTCGAAACGAGCGAGACGTTCTTTGTCGCCCGAGAATGCCTCGGGCAAGACTTTGATCGCTAGTCCCGTCGGAGCTTGGAGTCGCGCGCGCGGTAGACTTCTCCCATGCCCCCGACTCCGATGAGCTACAGGATCTCGTACTCCCTGAGCTTCGTTCCGGACGCCAAGCTCATGGCTGCTTCATACGGTGGTGTGGCGGTCGAGGCCCCGCGTCTGTACGACGCGCGTGGAGATCTCCTCGACCGATGTAATGGTCGTGTTGATGAACGGGATGTTGAAGGACTTGAAGAGTGCCTCCACCTGTCGCACCTCGGAGCGGCACTGCTCGATGGACGCATAGCGGCTCCCGCGGCGCCGCTCCTCGCGGATGCTGGCGAGGCGCTTCGGATCGATCGTCAAACCGTGCAACCGGTCGCGAAACGGCGCGACGGGCACCGGAAGCTGTGACGTAGAAAGGTCCTCCTCGGTAATCGGGTAGTTGGCGGCGCGGATGCCGAAATGCATCGCGAGGTAGAGGCATGACGGTGTCTTTCCGACGCGGGAC
Source organism: Acidobacteriota bacterium (assembly GCA_004356105.1). Classification (GTDB taxonomy): domain Bacteria; phylum Acidobacteriota; class Vicinamibacteria; order Marinacidobacterales; family SMYC01; genus SMYC01. The sequence goes on from SMYC01000119.1 coordinate 37,694, forward strand.
ACACCCAGCATAATAATGTCCGCTTTGTCGTAATCCTTGATGCGCGCGCCGTCGTCGTGCTGCAAGCTGTAATCGATCGCCGCGATGCGCGCCTCGTAGGAAGACAAATTGCTGATGCGGTGCGAGCGCGTTCGTTTGACGACAGCCTTCGCGCCGAGCGCTTGCTCGAGCTGGCCCAAGAAGCCCTCGAAAAGATCGAGGATCAGGCCTCGGGATTCGTGGATTTGGTTGCGGGTCACAGGGTCCGCGAGCGTGCTAAAGACGAAGGGCATTTCGCCATCGGCCTCGGCGGCCGCGTTGACCTGGGTCACGACCTCCGCCCCTTTTTCCGGAGTATCGACGTAGGGTATGGTAACTTCCCTATAGTCGGGCGCAGTCTCGAACTGCGCGAGCAGGCTATGGCCGATGGTCTCGGAGGTAATGGCCGTGCGGTCGGAAACGTAGAACATGGTGCGCATGTCGAAACTATCTTACGTCAAACCACTCCACGAAACCGGGATGTCGGATGTCGGCCTCGTCGGAGGCAAGAACGCGTCTCTCGGCGAGATGATCCGCCACCTCACCGAGCTCGGCGTCCGGGTCCCCGGGGGCTTCGCAACTACGACGGACGCCTTCGATTTGTTCTTGAAAGGAGCCGGTCTCGACGAGCGTATCCACGATACGCTCGAAAAGCTCGATGTCGAGGACGTCCACGCGCTCGCGCGTGTGGGCCGCGAGATTCGGAGCGCGATCGAAGAACTGCCGCTCCCCGAGGCGGTTACGTCCGCCATCCGCGAAGCCTTCGAAGCGCTCGCCGAGGGAAATGCGTTCGCCGTGCGCTCTTCCGCCACGGCGGAGGATATGCCCGAAGCGTCTTTCGCGGGCCAGCAGGAAAGCTTTCTGAACGTCGAAGGTCTCGAACAGGTTCTCGTGGCGGTCAAGAAAGTTTTCGCCTCGCTCTACAACGACCGCGCCATCGCCTATCGGGTGCATCTGGGATTCAAGCACCGTGAGGTCGGGATCTCGGCGGGCGTGCAGCGCATGGTGCGGAGCGATCTCGCGTCGAGCGGTGTCGCCTTCACGCTCGACACAGAATCCGGTTTCGACAAGGTCGTTTTCATCACAGGAAGCTACGGCCTCGGTGAAGCCGTGGTCCAGGGGGCGGTCAACCCCGACGAGTTCTATGTCTACAAGCCGAATCTCGAAGCGGGCCGGCCGGCCGTTCTCTCACGCTTGCTCGGTGAGAAAGCGACAAAGATGATCTATGCCGACGGCGACCAGGTCGAGGAAAAAATCCGCTCCGTCGAGACCACCGACGAAGAGCGCGCGGCTTTCATCCTAACCGATGACGAGCTCGAGGAGCTAGGCCGCCAGTCGCTCCTCATCGAGAAGCATTACGGCCGTCCCATGGATATCGAGTGGGCGAAGGACGGCGTCGACGGGCAAATCTACATCGTGCAGGCGCGTCCGGAAACGGTGAAGAGCCGCCGTGACGGCCAAGTGCTCGAGCGCTATCGGCTGAAAACTCGTAGCAAAGTCCTTCTCGACGGCCGCGCGGTGGGGCAAAAGATTGCTTCAGGAAAAGTGCGCCTGATCGCGGATGTCGACAACATGGACAAGCTAGTGCCGGGCGAAGTGCTCGTGACGGATATGACCGATCCGGACTGGGAGCCCGTCATGAAACGCGCCGCCGCCATCGTGACCAATCGCGGCGGGCGTACCTGTCACGCGGCCATCATCGCGCGGGAGCTCGGTGTCCCGGCGATCGTCGGCAGCCTCGAGGCTACGAATCTGTTGCATACGGGTCAAGCCGTGACGGTGAGCTGCGCCGAGGGTGATACGGGATTCATCTATGACGGCGCGCTCGAGTTCGACGTGGACCGCGTGGCTCTCGACGCGATGCCGGAGGTCCCGCTCGACGTGACGATGAACGTGGGCAACCCGGAAAGAGCTTTTCACTTCGCCTCGCTCCCGAACGCCGGCGTCGGACTCGCGCGGCTCGAGTTCGTCATCAATAACATGATCGGCGTGCATCCCCGCGCACTTCTCGAGCTCGACGAGCTGCCCGCGGACTTGCAGGAGAAAGTGCGCGAGCGCATGCGCGGCTACCCGGATCCGGTGAGCTTTTACGTGGACAAGCTCACCGAGGGGATCTCGATGCTCGGCGCGGCCTTTCATCCAAAGAAAGTCATCGTTCGCTTGTCGGACTTCAAATCCAACGAATATGCCCACCTTCTCGGGGGCGCGCGCTACGAGCCCAACGAAGAGAACCCGATGATCGGCTTTCGCGGCGCGTCTCGCTACGTCTCGAAAGAGTTCTCCGAATGTTTCGCGCTCGAGTGCCAAGCCGTGAAGCGCGTGCGGGAAGAGATGGGGCTCGACAACGTCGAAGTCATGATCCCCTTCGTGCGCACCCTCGACGAGGCTCGAGCCGTCATCGAGGCGCTGCGCGCAAACGGACTCGAGCGCGGAAGGGATGGCCTTAGGCTGATCATGATGTGTGAGATCCCGTCCAACGTCATCCTCGCCGACGAGTTTCTCGAATATTTCGACGGCTTCTCGATCGGCTCGAACGATCTCACCCAGTTCACCTTGGCCGTCGACCGCGACTCCGCGCTCGTCGCCGCGACCTTCGACGAGCGGAACGACGCCGTCAAGAAGATGGTCCATGACGCGATTCTGGCCTGCCACAAAGCCGAGAAGTACATTGGGATATGCGGGCAGGGACCTTCGGACTATCCAGATTTCGCGAAGTGGCTCATGGACGAAGGTATCGACAGCCTGTCACTGAACCCCGATACCGTCGTCGAGACATGGCTTTTTCTCGCGGAGCAAGCTGCCAAAGGGAAGTAGCGTGAGAAGTCGTGTTCTAGCGGCAGCCGCTTCTTCTTAGCGCCGGCTGCGGCGATACCGGTCCCACCGCCCACGACGCCGACGCCACCGCCACCAACACCCGACGCCACCGCGAGCTATGTCGTAACCTTCGCCGCCAGTTGGAGCGCTGCGACCCACCCCAATATGTTCCCCTCGAATCCGCACTTCTCCGGACTCATCGGCGCGACCCATCGCGCGGGCATACGCTTCTGGAACCTCGGTGAGATCGCGACCAACGGCATCGAAGCGATGGCCGAGCTCGGCTCCAAAACGCCCCTCGACGTAGGAATCGGGCGGGCGATTGACAACGGCAACGCAGAGCACCTTCTGTCCGGCGATGGTATCGCGCGCTCGCCGGGCAACGTGACCCTTGCTTTCGACATCAGCGTCGAGCATCCCTTCGTGACACTCGTTTCGATGGTTGCGCCGAGCCCCGATTGGTTCGTCGGCGTGAGCGAGATGAGCCTGTTCGAGAACGGAGATTGGGCCAACGAGATCGTCGTCGAGCTTCAGCCCTACGACGCGGGCACCGATAGCGGCAATACGCACAACGCGCCCGACGACGACACGGTGCCCCGCATCCCGATCGCGCACCTCGAAGGCCCACCGCTGGCGGCAGGCGGTATCGTGGCTCCGGTTGGGACGTTTACGTTTCGGCGGCAATAAGTCGGCGTCAAGGGAGTCCTCGGCACATGTCGTAACAACGAGGTCTCGTTTCTTCAGAAGCGCTGGCAACCTCGAGTGATACTCGCGCTCTGCGAACTCGTGTTCGCTTGACGAGCCGCAGCAGAGACGGTGGCCCAGTTTGTCACTGCAAAGGCGATAGAACTGCTCGCTGGTCAAGGGGATCGAGCTAAAATCGACATTGGAGAGACCACTCAGTGTCTTGCTGTTCGACGGGGTGCGTGGCGGCCAATTTGAGCTCCTCACTCCTATTCTAGTGCCCTGGATCTGAATCCAACAAGTTTGCCGAGGCGCGCGCGCCGATAGGCGTTTTCCGAGGGGGAGCTCGCGTTGCATTTCGTAACACCTCGTTTGGACTTGCCGATGGAAGTAGCGCCCCCGAGCTGTTGATGGATGGCGAACGAAACTTGACACCTCATGCGTTCTCTCCGGACGGACGTCAGCTGATTCTGACAGATGACTCGGACGGGCAAAGCGACATCCTTGCGCTACCCGTTCACGGAGAGCGTAAGGCAAAGCCGATTCTGGCCTCGGCCTTCGACGAGATGCAACCGTCGCTCTCCTCGGATGGCCGACGGCTTGCGTATGTCTCGAACGAGTCCGGACGCTTGGAAGTCTACGTACAAGCCTATCCGGAGCTAGGCGGAAAGACCTTGGTCTCTAACGACGGAGGCGAACATAAGCGGTCATTCCTCATTCGATGAAGAGCTCCACCTCGCCACTTTCTTTTAGCGACGCGATCGCTTGCTGCATGCGGGACTGAATCGCTTCTTGTTTCAAACCCTGCTCGATCTGCGCCTGAACGTCTTCGTAAGGAATCAGCTGTCCTTCGATCCTCTCCAACAGCTTGATGATGTGGTAGCCGAACTGTGTCTCGACCACGGGGCTCAATCCGCCAGGTTCGAGCGCGAAAGCGGCTTGCTCGAAGGGCGGCGCGGTTTGACCGCGCGTTACGGTGAGCTCTCCGCCGTTTTGCGCCGAGCCCAGATCTTCGGAATGCTCCCGCGCGAGCGCGGCGAAATCCGCTCCGGAGCTCGCTTCGAGAAGGACGTCTTCGATAGCGGTGAGCGCGGTCGCTCGCTCCTCGGTCGTGGCCTCGGGATCGACGCTTTTCAGTATGTGGCTCAACCGCAGCTGTTCCGGATGGCGCATCTGGTCTTGAGTCTCGTCATAGAAGCGTCGCACGTCTTCCGTGGAGACGCTCACTTGACTGGCGATATCCGTCTCGATGAATTTCTGTATGCTCAGATTTCGCCGCATTTCGGTGCGTAGCTTCTCGAGGGTCATGCCTTGAGCTTCGAGGGACTGCTCGAACCGGTCGGGTTGCGGGAAGCGGCTCTTTAGCTTGTCGAGCTCTCTGTCCACGTCGGCGCTCGTCACGAGCATGTCTCGATCGCGGCACGCTTGATAGAGAAGCTCCGCGCCAACGAGTTGATCCAGGATCTCACGATAATACGCGACGGTCTTGGGGCCGGGGCTTCCGCCCTTTTGCGCATCGGCGCCCGCGATGCGCTCGAGGAGCTCAGTTTTCGGAATCTCTACCCCGTTCACGATCGCGACGATGTCGGGGAACGTTTCGGGATCAGCCGGCTCCGCATTCACTTCTTCAACCTCGGAGACGACCTCGGGAGCCGCGGCGGGCGCTTCTTCGTTTTCGTCGCTCGAGCACGCCGTGATCCCGAAAGCCAGCAAGCCGACAAAGATCAAGTTCTCGAGACGTGGGTACACGAAACGCACGGGTTTCCTTTCTACGTTGGCGCCATAATACGGTGAATAGCGCCGAACGCCCAATGCGCTATCGCCCGAGCACGGCTGGGCGGGCCCGCGCGGGACCCCGGAAGACGGCGTTCAGGAAGATCGTGTTGAGCCCGTCCATATAGGCACGGTAGTTCGGGTCGGCGACGAAACCGATGACGAGACCGCGCCCGTGGCCTTCGACCATCGTGAATGGCTTATAGGCCATCTGTTTGCGGTTTTCTTCCCAAAGATAGCCGCCCGCGACGAGCTCGTCGGCGTCGGCGAAGACTGCGGGGTTGCGACCTTTGTCGAGCGTGAGTGGCGTATAAATCGCTCGGCCGCGCACGAGCACGTAAACACTGTCACCCATGCCGGCGTTGAGCCAGTGGTCGGGGTCGAGCTTGGCGCGCACCATGACTCCGGCGACGGCGTCGGGCTTCTCTTCCTTTGGCTCGATGGCTTTCAGGTAATCCTCTTCGGACGCGAGCAGCATCGCGGGCGGCGTTTCACCTTCTTTCTTGGGGTCGTCCTCGCGCTCCGCCTGGTTCTCGCGCCGCGAGGACAAAAGCTCCGCCTCCGTGAGATAGTCGACCGCGCTCCCGAGCCCGATAAGCGTCCCGCCTTCCTCCACCCAGCGCTTCAAGCTCTCGGTCGTCTTTTCGTCGAACACCGAGTCGTAGTCTCCTTCGGGCAGGATGAGGACGTCGAAAGGATGCAGATCGGTTGAAGCTATTCGCCGCGAGCGGATAGGCGTGACGGGATAGCCGTACTGACCTTCGAGCACGAAGCGTGTTGCGCCCGCGGATCTGGACGAAGTCGGCTCGTCCCATGCGAGCGCCACCTCGGGCCGCCTTACGTGCCGAACGTTGCGACTTCCGAAGTTGACACCGCCTTCGACCCAGCCGGTATCGGTGGCGACGATCTCGGCGCCCGTCTGACGCGCGAGCTCGGCGAGCGTGTCGTGCATCTCGGAGGGGTTCTGCTCCACGGGAAAGATGAGCGTTCCGGAGGGGTAGGTCCGTCCGCCTTGCTCGATCGTTTTGTCGGCGCTCAGCACACGAAGATCGGCGCGGAGCGCTCCTGCCAGCAAACGCCCGGCCGCGGCCGTACCCCAGGGTGCGAGGTAGGCGACGCGCGCGCGGCCTCCTGTGATCGTCGCGGGGGTGACGCGCTCGCTCCCAGCGGGCTCGAAATTACCGGTGGGGACGACATCGCAGGTGACCGTCTCGACGTTGAAGAGCTGCGGCAACGCCCAGCCCGTGACGTCGTAGATCTCGTCGGGAAGGTTTCTCTTGCGTCGGCGCTCTTGCTCTTCCAGAAAGGCATCGCCGAGCGGGACGTCGGCGTCGAGGATCGTTCGAATGAGCCGCTTCGCTGGCTGCGCGAGCTCGACGATCAAGCTTCCCGCGGGAAAGTTGCCAGCGCGGCCACAGCCCGTGAACGCTGCCGTTGCGCGGCTCACTTCGATACCGTGCTCGGCGAGAATGCCTGCGAGCTTCCGCACCGCCGCCGTGTCCCCTTCGTTGGCAATGGCGTAGGCTTTTACACTCTCGCTCCGGCCCTCCTCTATGGCGGACTTACGATAGCTCCAGAAACTGTCGAGAAAGCGCGCGCGGTTCCGCGCAGTTGTTTCCGCGGTGGCTATGGAGGCCACGAAGTGATGGCGCACGCCGTCCCTGAAGTGAAGGTCGGTCCCGTCGTTGCGACGGAAGACGAGCCCGCGTGCCGACGCTTGTTCGTAAGTCGCCGCGAGTGTGCCGTGAAATAGCGGCCAGCTCGCGCCGTAGCCGGGGTAAAAGGCGTCGTAGATCTCGCGCGTGAAGTAGAGGAATCCGTAGGTGTCGAACCACTTCGCGTTGTTGCGTCCGTAGACATCGAGCGTTTCTCTCTGGCCCGAGGTGATGTGTGGGTTGTAGGGGATGGCTTCCGGCGTGAAGTAATAAGTCGAGTTGCCGCCCATCTCGTGCAGGTCTATGAAGATTTGCGGGAACCATTGAAGGATTGCGCGCACGTGGCCTTGCGTCTCCGGCTGCGTCAAAGCGAGCCAGTCGCGGTTCAAGTCGAAGTAATAATGATTGGTGCGACCGCCGGGCCACGGCTCGTCGTGCTCGGCGGCCGCGGGATGGGCGCTTGGCGCGATGCCTTCGGCGACGCGGAAGTGGTTCACGAAGCGATCGCGTCCGTCGGCGTTTTGTGTCGGGACGATGACCACGAGGGTTTCCCGCAATATGGTCTCCACGATCTCGTCGCCCTGGGCGGCGAGGAGGTGGTAGGCCGTGAGCAAGCCCGCATCCGGTGAGGAGATTTCGTTCCCGTGCACCCCGTAGGCAAGCCAGGTGACGGCGGGCTGGTTCTCGATAATGGCGGCGGCTTCCGCGTCGGTCGTCGTGCGGGGGTCGGCGAGCCTTTGGATATTGGCTCGGATCTCGTCGAGTCTTCCCATATTTGCCGGCGATCCGATGACCGCATAGACGAGCTCACGCCCTTCCCACGTTCGCGCGTATTCTTTTAACTGGATTTGCGCGGGTCGCGCCTCGGTCAGTGCTTCTAGGTATTCGAGCATCTCGGCATGAGAGACGATCCGGTCGCCGGGGGCGTGGCCCAAGACTTGCTCCATCGTGGGCACAGTGGAGTCATAGCTCGCACCTGGCCAAAACGCTTCTTGGGCGCTTACGTAGCCAACGAGGAAGAGAGTAGGAATGAAAGAAAAGACGGACGCACGGACCATGAAGCACACCTCACTCGATAAAAGAACGCGCGATATTAGTGCGCGGGTGCTGGTCGAAGCAAGCTGCTCTTAGCGGCAGTAAGCTTCTCGGAGGGTGTTGAGGTCGCTCGCGGTGAGAAGACTCACGGGATCTTGGTCTTGATTGTGAACGCCAAAATTGCCTGCCGCCGACATTTTGTCCTCGGAGGACGGCGAGTGGTCCACGATGCCGAGCACGTGGCCGATCTCGTGCGCGGTCGTGTTGGCGAGGTCGTTTACGAGAAAGGGCGTACGCTCGTAATGGCTACGCGTCAGCTTGATTTTCGCGTTCACGATCAGCTCGTCGGTGAAGGTGAGCTCGGTGATGCCCATAGCGTTTTCCAGAAGCGGGCCTGCACTGAGAGACAATGTGACCGGGGCGGCGTTTGGAGAGTAGCTCACCCGAAACTGAAGCAAGCGGCCCATCGTCCGTTGTAGGGCTTCCGCCCAGAGATGGATGCCGCGCTCGACGCCTTCGCGATAGACGTCCAGCAGCGTTTCGGGAATCGGACCGAGGTCGACATAGATGTCGACAGGGAAGCTTTGCCACCTTTTTAGTTGGGTCGCGGAGGCGAAGTTCGGTTGCGCGCCGCAGTCGGCCAGAATCAGTGGCGCCCTGTCGGGTGAGAGCGGAAGGGGCGTACACGCTACCTGGGCCAGAGCGATGTGACACAAAAGGCCCAGAAGATAGCGAAAACGGAAACTCGAAGCGCTCAAACAACCACCCGAAGAAGACAGACGACCGGCCCGAAAATCAGTTAGTTCGGTTGCCGTGAAGGTGAACTGGATTGTTAGTCGTTGGATCTAGTGTAGCATTCAAAACGAAAAAGGAAGAGCGGAGGATTCATCGACGCGGCCATCCCATTACCCTCCCGCGTGATGGTGCGCTACCCGAAATGGATGTTCGCGCTCGTGCTCGGCCGCATCGCGGCGCACCTGAACTATTGGATGTGGGACGACGCGCGCCTCGTTCTCGTTCTGCCGATAAACCGCACCGCTACTCCCAACAAGAACATGTGTTTGGATTTCAAGCTGCACCTTTCAGCGCTTTTTTATCAATTGGCCTTTCCAGAGAGTCCGACCTTCGTGACCGGTTTTTGGTGGATTGTAGTTTCAGGGTTCCCTGAAGAAGAAACGCTTGGACACCTACGTTCCAGCTAGGAAACTAGCTCATCCGCCGCAGCGAGCGGATGAAGATCGTGACAGCGAAAAACAGACCGGTGCCAGCGATGAACGGGACCACGCGGCGAGGGTCGTCTTTTAGTGGGAGCTCTTCCATCATGACGTTGACGATCATGGCGCCCGCCAAGAATCCCGTCATCACCAGCAACGTCTCCTTGGGAAGGCTCGTGAAGGTGGCAAGTGCCCAGCCGGAGGCGATGGAAGCCGCGAGCAGCCAGCGGAGCAATCGATCGAACGCGCTAGGGTGCCAGTGTCGGAGCTGATGATTGATTCCGAGAAGGTGTGCTCCCAAAACTGCTGCGGCCACGAATAGAGGAGCCAGTCCGGGTCGCGGGATGTTGGGGATGATGTGGCCGACGAGAGCGTTATAGAAACAAAACGACGCTGTGTGAACGGACGTCGCGAGCGCAGCGCGCGGGTGCCCCGGTAAGCGGTATCGATCGACGATGAAGTAAAAGAGAAACCCGAAAAGGGCAAAGAGGAACACGCGGTAGTGAAGAAACTCAGATTCCGAGGGCTCTGCAGCCATGATCGCCCGCGTGTAATCCGACAGCTTGGGCAACATGTACAAGAAGACGTAACCGATGGCGATGCCCGCGGTGAACGGGACCCAGATATGGCGGCGGCGCACGGCGCGTTCTTCGAGCCATGGATGCGAGACGTGTAGCCCGGCGAGAACGAAAACCAGAATACCCGAAAAAACAACTCTCATGAATTCAAGGCGACCGCGCTCGCTCAGTGCTGGGAGCGGTACGCAGAGGCCAACTTCGTGGTCGTACCACTAAAACGCGATAATCAAACCAGCGTTGACGTTACCCTGCGCGAAGAGCGAACGACCATTAACGTCATCGTCGGCTTCAATTTCGCGCTTGCCACCGATCGGTGATGAAGTGATGCGAACGGAAATCATCCGGCGAGCTTGCGCGGTTCTTGGTCCGCCGGTGGGGGTCTCCGTACCCGGCCGTTCGGAATCGCTACATGTCGCTCGTCAAGAGGTGGCAACCGGATCGCTTTTCTTCGGATCCTCAACGTCAAGCCGAGCCCGTCCTCCGCGTACGCTCATCCTTGACTATGAGACGCTTCGGGCTGCTGACCGCTCTGACACTGTTGTGTGGTGCAGCAGCGCCGTCAAGTGAAGAAAGCTCCGCTACTTTGTGTAGACGTTGACGAGCTTCGTTGGCGTGGTCTGATAGGCGGTGATCTTGAAGCGCTTGGTCTCGTCGTCGATCTCGACCTGTGCGCCGGCGACTATAGCACCGTTGCCCTTGCCCCCTTCAGAGACGAACAATTCGATCATCGACAGATCGTAGTCTAGTGACTGATTGTTGCGACGCGCCTCGCCCAGGCTAATCGGGCGTGGGGTCAGGACAACGATGTGCCGTTTTCCATCTTTCGTCTTGCTCTCAAACGCATAACGCAATGTGGTCCTCGGGTACCGGCCTCCCTGAATACGGATCCAGCCCGTTTCCGGCTGCTGTTCGAGGATCTTCATCATCGCTGCCTGCCCGTCCGCATGCAGAGCCCCAATAAGGCGCGCCCGTTGTGATGGGGTGGACCATCGCGAGATTGAAAGCTCGATTGCCCTCGCACCCCCTCCGCCGATGTTCGCGTAGAACTTCTCTTCCTTCTTGTCCTTCTCGTCTTGGGCGATCCCGAGAGGCGCGAACGCGACGATGAGCAAGGCGGTGGCCAGCGCGAGCGACGCGGCTGGGCGGAGAGTTTTGCTACTTGTTACCATTTCTTGCCTCCAGAAATCCTAGTCAGCGCTAGCAAGTGTCAGACCGAAGGGACGTGGCACACGCGGGCACCCGTGTAATATCGAATTTGAACACCCTATCACAACGCTTGATATACAGCCGTCATCCAGGGGAAGCGTTATCGGTCCTTTGCCGACAGCTATCTGTTCGAGCCCGCCGCCTCCGAGCTCGCGAAGATGCTCGACATCCCGCACATGCCACCGGCGGCCCTTCGCAACATCCGGGGGCGACGCGGAAGCCTGCAAATGTGGGTCGAAGACATCCTCGACGAGGACGCGGATGGATTTCGACCTCCCAGCCCCATCGCCTGGGCGTCGCAGCTCTGGGACATGAAGTTCTTCGACAACATCTATTTATAACGTCGACCGAAACGGGGGGAATCTTCTCGTCTCTCACGACTACAAGCTTTGGCTCATCGATCATACGCGTGGATTCCAATTCAAGTGCGGGCTTCTCGACGATGACGTCGTCTTCTATTGAGCTCGTTTCGCTACACGGGCATCTTGCCATTTAGGATGCTTTGGTTCGTCACGCTAGCCCTCGTCGCGGTCGCGTTCGCCGCGTGACTCGAACGGAGAATTCACTCCGGCGGCGTCGGGCTCGTTCGCGGAACGTCAACTTGACAATGCCGTGTGTTAGAGTGTGGGCTCATGAGACTTTCACTTTGGATCACCGTATGGCTGGCCGCCGCCCACGTAGGCGCTCAGCCGCGCGAGCCACACCGTTACTTCAAGGACGTCATCGGCCTCAGCGACGCCGAGATCCGCCAAGTGGAGCAAGGTCACGTCGTCGCCAAAGTGCTCGAGACACCGCTCGCTCACGAAGTCGCCATCTTCGGCGCCGTTTGGGTCGAAGCCACGACCGACTATTTCGTCGAGAAGTATGAGGATATCGAGAGCTTCGAGAAAGGCGACGGCGTCCTCCAGATTCATAAAATCGACGAGCCGTTGAAGTTCGAGGACTTCACGGGAATTCGTTTTCCCGAAGCGGACATCAAAGCCATTCCCAAATGCAAGATCGGGAAGTGCGCCGTCAAGATCGACGAGACGGGTCTCGTCCGGCTTCAAAGCGAGATCGACTGGAAGGCGCCGGATGCCGAGTCAAAGGCACAATCACTCATCGCCGAGATCGCTTATGAGTACGTTCGTGAGTACCAAAAAGGCGGAGACGCCACGCTGGCAGCCTATCGAGACAAGAAACGGCCAACTTATTTGGCGAAAGAGTTCAAGGGCATGCTCGAGAACTCGAGCTTTCTTTACGAGTACTTTCCCGAGTTCAACGACTACCTCCTCGGTTATCCCAAAGCGATGCTCCCCGGAAGCACGGATTTCTTCTATTGGTCTCTGAACGATTTCGGGTTGAAGCCACTTTTTCGCATGAACCACGTCGTCATCTACCCTCTCGGAGAAGATCATAATGCGGGCGTGGTGATCGCGTGTAAGATGCTCTACGCGAGCCACTACTTTCACTCTGCGCTCGAGCTGCGCTTTCTCGTACGCGACACCGCGAACCCCACGGATGTCGGGTTCTTCATGATCAGTGTCAACCGGAGCCGCTCGGATGGGCTCACGGGGTTCTTTGGCTCCATCCTCAAGAGGCAAGCCGTCAAGAGAGCGCGCGACGGGCTCGCAGGCGTGCTGGCGAATGGGAAGAAGAATCTAGAGGCGGGTTACAAAGAAAGCGAGTGAGGGGTGGCGACCGCCGATGTGTCGCTCCAGTGGCTGAACGAGCAGGCACGTGACATCACCGTCGGCGAGACCGGCTACGGCGTCATTCTTTCGAAGGAAGCACGTAGGATCGACATCACGGCTCCAGAAACATGGAGTAGATCTCGTCCACGTGGGCCGACGCATCAACAAGATGCACGCCCAGGCGCAGCCGCCCGTCGCTCGTGACATCGAGGCGAATGAAGCCGCTCTTGGCGGCCTTATAGAGCGTTACGTCCCGCCACTTGGTCGCGGTCACGTGACCGTAGATTCCCGAGCCGCTTACGATCTGGTACTTCACGCCCCGATCTTCCAGCGCGAGCACCTCGAGGGTGTGCTCGTGCCCTGCGGCGTGCATCAGCGGTGGATATTCTCGAAACACCTTATCGAACGCGGCACGCATGCGCTTGTTCCCGGAGCCGGACTGGTCCTGGTTGCTGATACCGAGCATCCGTGCAACAGGGTATAGGGATCCGATGACCGGTAACGGCACCCAGAGGAAACCTTTCATCGCAGTGAGAGGAAACAGGTGGTCACGCCAAGTGAAATGACCGCCGTGGCTGCCACTCGAAAGGAGGGGATGGTGAGCTACGACGATGGCGTAACGATCGCCGGCCTCCGCAAGCGCCCGCCCAAGCGATGCAAGAATCTCCTCTTCGGTCCCCGGATCGCACTCCTCCTCACCGGGCTTCTCGGCGGAATGGAGCCACCACTGGGTGTCTAGGGTGATGAGCCGTAGCCGCTGACCGAGGTCCACGACTTCCGGACCGGGGCATCCACCGCGCGGCAGAAGCTCTACCTGACCGTCGTTCCCGTGCTCGCGGATGAAGCGCTCCTGCCGCTTCACCGCGCTCCACCCCCCGGCTCTTTGTTTCGCCCAATCGTGGTTCCCGGGAACGAAAATTCCCTTTGCGTTGGTGGCAAGGACTACGTCCATTTGATCTTTGAGACGACGATCCATCTCGGTGCGGTTGTCGGCCTCCGCGTGGGGCATTCCTTTCGGGTATATGTTGTCACCGAGAAATACCACCGCCGACGGAGCTGGCCCTTCTCGAATCTCCGCCGTCAGTGCCTCGAGGACGGGCTCACGCTCACGCTCGGGCTCCCCGGCATCCCCAATGAGGAACAAAGTGAACTGCGGGGCGCTGGCAGGCGGAACCGGCGCGTGGATAGCCGGGGCCCGGCCCGCACACGAGGAGACTGCGAGAAGGACTAGAGGGGCGAAGAGCCGATGTCGTCGCAATTGCGGTCCCCCGGAGAGAGACGGATACCCGTGAGCGAGGGGACGCCCCTAGGGCTGCGGGTCCGTTCGTTCCGAACTTCTCGTTGATGTATCAGTGGACCTCCCCAGCGCGTCCCGGCGGGCGACTCGACCCTCGACACCAAGCTCGGAGAGTTCGGTGCGCCGGAGAGACAAATCGAGTGGTACGAGCATAGTCGAGGATTGCGGCCAGATTTCCTCGTCGACGGCAGCCATCCCGACCTCGATGTCGTCTTTGGTGATGTTGACACCATGTAGTCAGTAGCGTGCGGACAACGCAGTCACGACTAGTGACGCGATCTACACGGTTGCGACAGTCGCTGCTCGCTGACGTGGGTGGAGGCGACGGTGCCCCGGGTAGAAAGTGATGAGAGCAGAGGCGCGCCGTTGACTGCGGCCCTCCTCCGCTTCGAGTCGTTCAGCGCGGCCCGCTATTGGTCACGACGTCTTACGGACGTTCGTCAATCGAACCGGCTCCGAGGAAAAGTTCTCGATCTCGAGCTGCTTATTGTCCATGTCCAGCTTGAGCTTGACGCCGATTGCCATGCGTCCTTCCCCCTTGTCTTCCTCGTCGAGATCGAGCACGACGATTGTCAAGCCGTAGTCGATGGTCCGCGGCATACTTACGGCTTCCCAGTAAGGAATCGGTCGATCCAAAGCCAGGACGATGCGCCGCTGGCCCTCCTTGCGGAACTCGCGAGCATAGCGGAT